>DASUCO010000185.1:0-15178 GCA_036275955.1 Acidimicrobiales bacterium | reverse complement strand
TGTTGGTGAAGAACAGCTGACCGCCACCGCCGAGGAGGCGGTCGATGGTCGTCGCGACCTCGGGGCCGACGGTGGTGCCGAACAGGTTCGAGACGTGCAGCAGGGTGCGGGCCTGCTCGGCGATGGCGTCGGCCACCCGCGGGTGGGCGTGGCCGAGCGACGTCACCGCCAGACCGCCGAGGAAGTCGAGGTAGCGCTTCCCCTCGTCGTCCCACAGGATCGTGCCGGCGCCGCGCACGAACGTGACGGGGGGCGTGCCGAACACGCCCATCAGCGCAGATCTATCTACCGTCATGTGAACCTCCCGGTGCGAGCGACGAGGCGCCAGCCGAGGAGCGGCTCACAGCGGCCTGCGTGGCCGGGGAACGCAATCATGCTGTGACCATCGTTCCGATCCCCTTGTTGGTGAAGATCTCGAGCAGCAGCGCGTGCGGCACGCGCCCGTCGAGGATGTGGGCGTGGCCGACGCCGCCCTTCACGGCGTCGACGCACGAGGCGACCTTGGGGATCATCCCCTCGGTGACGGTGCCGTCGGTGATGAGCCCCTGCAGCTCGTCGGCCGTGATGGTCGAGATGAGCGTCGACTCGTCGCTGACGTCCCGGCGGATGCCCTCGATGTCGGTCAGGTAGACGAGCTTGGTGGCGCCCAACGCGTCCGCGATGGCGCCGGCCGCGGTGTCGGCGTTGATGTTGTACGACTGGCCGTCGTCGTCGACTCCGATCGTGGCCACCACCGGCACCAGGTCCTGCGCCAGCAGGCGGTCGATGACCCCGGTCCGGACCTCGCTCACGTTGCCGACGAAGCCGTGCTCCTCGGAGTGCGGCTTCACCGTGAGGAGTGACGCGTCCTCACCCGACACGCCAACCGCGATCGGCCCGTGCACGTTCATGGCGCCGACGATGTCGCGGTTCACCTTGCCGACCAGCACCATGCGCACCACGTCGAGCGTCTCGGCGTCGGTGACGCGCAGGCCGTCCACGAACTTCGACTCGATCCCGAGCCGCGTGAGCATCGCCGCGATCTGCGGACCGCCGCCGTGGACGACGACGACCTTGATCCCGACCGTGTGGAGGAGCGCCACGTCCTCGGCGAAGAGGGTGAGGTCGTCGCTCATCGCGTTGCCGCCGTACTTCACGACGACGACCTGGCCCGAGAAGCGGCGGATGTACGGGAGCGCCTCGACCAGGACGGCCGCCTTGTCCCCAGCCTGCAAGTTCGCGGTCACGACAGGTCCTCGGGGATCGCCGAAGGCCTCGACCGAGGGCCGGGGCGGGCGACGACGGCACGGGTTCCGCCGGGAATCACGACGTTCCCATGTTCTCGTCGATGTACGCGTGGGTGAGGTCGTTGGTCCAGATGACAGCCTCGCCGTCGCCGAGGCCGAGGTCGGCGGTCACCACGAGGTGCTCGGCGGCCATGACCTCCTGCAGGACGGTGGCGTCGTGCATGGCGGCGATGCCCTTGCGGCACACGGTGATGTCGCCGTAGGAGACGGACACCGCGTCGGGATCGAAGTCGACGCCCGCCACGCCCAGCTCGGCCACGATGCGGCCCCAGTACGGGTCCTGGCCGTACCACGAGCACTTGCACAGCTGGCTCTCGGCCACCTGTCGCGCCGCAGCGCGGGCCTCGTCGTCGGAGGCGGCACCGACGACCCGCATCTCGATCGTCTTCGTGGCGCCCTCGGCGTCACCGCACATCTGCCGAGCGAGGTCGCCGCAGGCGTCGGCGATCGCGCCCGCCAGCGCGGCCTCGTCGACCGCACCGGCGCGGCCGCTGGCGAGGATGATCACGGTGTCGTTGGTCGACTGGCACCCGTCGACCGACATGGCGTTGAACGAGTCAGCCACGCCGGCGCGCAGCATCTGCTGCAGCGCGTCTGGCGTCGCCTCGGCGTCGGTGGTCAGCACGGCGAGCATCGTCGCCATGTTGGGGGCGAGCATCGCCGCGCCCTTGGCCATGCCGCCGACGACGAAGCCGTCACCGCGCTGCAGCGTCTCCTTGCGCACGGTGTCGGTCGTCATGATCGCCTGCGCGGCGTTGGCGCCCCCGTCCTCTCGCAGCGACTGCACCAGCCGGGCCACACCGGACTCGATGGGATCCATCGGCAGGGGGATCCCGATGAGCCCGGTCGAGCACACGAGCACGGCGTCCGACCGGCACCCGAGCTGCTCGGCCACCAGGTCGGCCATGCGCTCGGCGTCGCGGCGGCCGCTCTCCCCCGTCGCCGCGTTGGCGTTGCCGCTGTTGAGCACGACGGCACAGGCTCGGCCACCGCTCGACTCGAGGTGGGCCCGGCTCACCTGTACCGGCGCCGCCGTGGCCTTGTTGGACGTGAACACGGCGGCGGCTGCCACCGGTCTGGCGTCGTCGGTCGCGACCAGCGAGAGGTCGGGCGCCCCAGACGCCTTGATGCCGCACGCGATCCCCGCGGCCCGAAAGCCCTTCGCCTCCGTGACGCTCACGGGATCAGCCCAACCAGCGGGAGGCCGAGCGTCTCGTCGAGGCCGAGCGCCAGGTTGAGGCACTGCAGCGCCTGGCCCGACGTGCCCTTCACCAGGTTGTCGATGGCGGCCAGCACCACGACCCACCCCGTGCGCTCGTCGTAGCGCGCGGTGACGTGGCACGTGTTGGCGCCCATCGTCGCCTTGGTGGACGGCGGGTCATCGGTGACGACGACGAACGGCTCCGCGTCATACGCGTCGTGCAGCACGGCGAGCAGCGCGTCGGTCGACGTCGTGCCCGTCGGCTTGGCGTAGCAGGTGGCGAGGATGCCCCGGTTCATCGGTGCGAGGTGCGGCGTGAAGAGCAGCTGCGCACCGAGCTCCTGCTCCATCTCCGGCGTGTGGCGGTGCGTCAGCAGCCCGTACGCCTTGAAGTCCTCGTCCACGTTGCAGAACGGGAACTTGTCGCGCCCGGCGCCGGACACGCCGGTGGCGGCATCGACGACGATGCCGGTCGTCTCGATGAGCCCCCGCTGCAGGAACGGGTTCAGGGCGAGGATGGCCACCGTCGGGTAGCAGCCGGGCACGGCGATGGCTGTCGCGCCGGCCAGCTCGGCTCGGTGCAGCTCGGGCAGGCCGTACACGAAGTCGCTCAGCTGCTCCGGCGCCGGGTGCTCGTTGCCGTACCAGGTCGGATAGAGGCCGGCGTCCTTCAGTCGGAAGTCGGAGCCGAGGTCGAGCACGACCTTCGCCCGCGTGCGCGCCTCGGGCACGACGGCGCCGCTGGTGCCGTGCGGCAGCGCGAACAGGACGGCATCGAGGCCATCGGCCATGGCCGGCTCGTAGCGCACGAACGTCTGGCTGCCGACCACCGGCGCGAGGTTCGGATACAGGTCGGTGATGCGGCTCCCGGCCTGGCTCTCACCCGCCGCCCACGCCACGTCGACCGCCGGGTGGGCGGCCGCCAACCGCAGCAGCTCAGCGCCGGCGAACCCCGACGCCCCCACGATCCCGATGCTCGCCACCCAAGGATCATACACATCATTGCATGATCATGCGGAGCCCGGCACGGCGCGCGGGGTGCGAAGACCGCGAAAGGTGACGCTCCGTTCACCGTCGAAGTGGATGCCACCAGCGACGATCCGGGGGGATTCGCGTGGGGGGTCTCAACGTCATCGACGACCGTCGAGTGCGCACCGGGTGCAGTGCCCTCGCCGCCGTCCTCGCCTTCTACTTCGTCATCCAGTGGTTCTGGCCGTCGCCCATCGGCGTCCTCGTCCAGGGCTTGGTGATCGGCGGTCTCACCGCGCTCATCGCCTTCGGCATCGCCCTGACGTATCGCGCCAACCGGATCGTGAACTTCGCCGGTGGCGATCTCGGTGCGCTCCCCGCCTCCTTGGCCGTGCTGCTCATCGTGTCCGACGTCGGGCTGCCCTACTTCGTCGCCGTCCCGGTCGGTGTCGTCGCCGCCATCGCCCTGGGCGCCCTCGTGGACTTCCTCCTCATCCGCAGGTTCTTCAAGGCGCCGCGCCTGGTGCTGACGGTGGTCACGATCGGCCTCTCGCAGCTCCTCGGGATCCTCGGGTTGGTCCTGCCCGCCGCCTTCGACATCACGACGCCACCCCAGAGCTTCCCGTCGCCGTTCGACTTCACGTTCCGGATCGGCCGCACCGTCTTCAGCGGCAACGACGTCATCGCGATGATCGCCGTCGTCGTCCTCGTCGTCGGCCTCGGTGCGTTCTTCCGATACACGAACGTCGGCATCGCCATCCGCGCCAGTGCCGAGGGCGCCGAGCGCGCCTCCCTGCTGGGTGTCCCCGTGAAGCGCATCGAGACGATCGTGTGGGTCGTCGCCGCCCTGCTCTCGTTCTCCGGCGTGTTCCTCCGGGCCGGCGTCGTCGGTCTGCCCTTCGGTCAGCTCGTCGGGCCGGCCCTGCTGGTGCGGGCGCTGGCGGCAGCCGTCATCGGGAAGATGGAGCGCTTCCCGGTGATCCTCGTCGCATCGCTCGCGCTCGGCATGGTCGAGAGCGCGATCGTCTTCTCCACCGGGCGCGCTTCGCTCGTCGACCCGATCCTGTTCGTCGTGATCGTCGGGGCGATGATCCTCCGCAAGGCCGGCGTCGCCAGCCGCACCGACGAGCGATCGTCGTGGCAGGCGGCCAAGGACGTGCGGCCGATCCCCGAGGAGCTCGCCGACGTGCCCGAGGTGCGCTGGGGCCTCCGCGCCGTGAAGGTCGTCGGCCTCGCCTTCGTGCTCCTCCTACCCCTGGTCTTCTCCGAGGCCCAGATCAACCTGGCCACCGTCGTGGCGTTCACCGCCATCGTCGGCCTGTCCCTGGTGCTGCTCACGGGATGGGCCGGCCAGGTCAGCCTCGGCCAGTTCGCGTTCTTCGGCATCGGTGCGGCCGTCGCGTCGCACGTCACGACCGCACTCGGGTGGGACCTGTCGGTCGCCATCGTGCTCGCCGGGCTCGTGGGGGCCGCGGCGGCGATGATCATCGGCATCCCCGCCCTACGGGTCCGCGGGCTCTACTTGGCGGTGATCACGCTGTCGTTCGCGCTCGCGACGTCGGCGTACGTGCTGAACCCGGAGTTCATGCACTGGCTCCCCACCGGCCGATTCGATCGACCGCCGCTGTTCGGCCGCATCTCGCTCGACACCGAGACGCGCTACTACTACTTCGCCATCGCCGGCCTGCTGCTCACGATCGCCGCGCTCCGCGGGATCCGCGGCAGCCGCACCGGTCGCGTCCTGGTCGGCGTCCGCGAGAACGAGCGCGCCGCGCAGGCGTACGGCGTGAACGCCGTCGCCGCCAAGCTCACCGCGTTCGCGCTGTCCGGCTTCATCGCCGCCGCCGCCGGCGGCATGTTCGTGCACCACCAGCAGGCGCTGACCTTCCAGTCCTACGGCGTCGCCAAGAGCTTCGGCGTGTTCATCGCCGTCGTCGTCGGCGGCCTCGGCTCGCCGTTCGGCGCGATCCTCGGCGTCTCGATCATCGAGGGGATCACCTACTTCAAGAACGCCTTCCCGGAGACGATCCAGCTCTACCTGGCGTTCTTCACCGGCTCGATCGGCCTGATCTTCGTGCTGCTGGTGCTGCCCGGCGGGCTGGCCTCCGCCGTGTACCTCCTGCGCGATCGCCTCCTCCGGCTGGTGGCCGAACGGCGCTCGATCATGGTCCCCAGCCTCGTGGCTGACGGCCGCGTGGCGGATCCCACCGCCGTCTCAGACGACGCCATCGGCGAGGCGGCCGTGCTCCTGTCCGACGACCTGGTCATCGATCTCGACGCCGAACCCGACTCAGACCCGACACCGACGCCGCGCCGGCGCGAGCCCCTGCGCGCGGGGAGGTCGTGATGCACGCCCGTCTGATGCGCATCACCGGCGGCTCGCCGGCGTTCCCGCTCCTGCTCCTGTTCGCGCTGAACCTCGTCGACGAGCTCGACCGCAGCGCGTTCGGGATCCTGACGCCCGAGATCCGCGACGACTTCGGCCTCGACAACGCCGGCATCCTCGGCATCATCGCCCTGGTGTCGATCGCCGCCCTCGGCGGCCAGACGCTCATCGGGTTCTACGCCGACCGGATGTCGCGGACGAAGATCGCGCTGGTCGGCGCCGCCACGTGGGGCGCGTTCACGCTCGTCACCGGCGTCGTGCCCGTCGTCGGGCTGCTCATCCTCGTCAGGTGCTTCACCGCCATCGGTCGTGCGGTGAACGACCCGACGCACAGCTCGTTGCTCGCCGACTACTACCCGCCCGAGTCACGCGTGCGCGTCTTCGGCGTCCATCGTGCGGCCAACGCCATCGGCCTCTGCCTCGGACCGCTGCTCGGCGGCCTCCTCGCCGGCGTGTTCGGCACGTGGCGGGCGCCGTTCCTCGTGTTCTGGATCCCGACGATCGTGCTCGTGGCCATCGGCGTGGCCAAGCTGCGCGACCCGATCCGCGGCAACCACGAGCGGCGCTCGATGGGTGCCGCCCAGGATGCCATCGACACCGAGGAGGCGCCCCCGTCGCTCGGTGAGGCGTGGCGCATCTGCTACCAGGTCAAGACGCTGCGACGGATCTGGGTGTCGCTGCCGTTCCTGGCGGCGTCGCTCTACGGCCTCGCGTCGGTGTTCGCCATCTACTACGACGACGTCTTCGGGGTGGCCGAGTTCCGGCGTGGCATCCTCATCGCCATCGCCGAGGGCGCGGCCGTCGTCGGCGTCGCCATCGGCGTCCCGATCGCGGCGCGTCGCGCCGACCGCAACCCCGGCCTTGTGCTCAAGTTCATCGCGCTGATCGGCGTGATCGTGTCCGGCGCCATCGTCGGGCTCTCGCTGGCGCCGAACCTGCCGACCGCCGTCTTCATGCACGTCCTGATCACCGGACCGCTGGCGGTCATCGGCCCCGGCATCTACTCGATCCTGTCGATGGCGATCCCACCACGGGCACGTGCGCTGGGCTTCGCCATCGGCTCGCTCTACGTCATCCCCGGCCTCATCGTGCTGCCGCTGATCGGTGGCCTGGCGGACGACATCGGGATCCGTCCCGCCATCCTGTTCCTCGTCCCGATCTTCGCCATCGGCGCCGGGATCATCGCCTCGGCCGGTGCGTTCGTCGAGGCCGACATCCTCAAGGTGCGCACGTCGACGGTGGCGCAGTCCGAGGTGCGAGCCGCCCGCGAGCGCGGCGAGGCGAAGCTGCTCCTCGTCAAGAACCTCGACGTCTCCTACGACAACGTCCAGGTCCTGTTCGACGTCAACTTCGAGGTCGACGAGGGCGAGATCGTGGCGCTGCTCGGCACGAACGGCGCCGGCAAGTCGACGCTCCTCAAGGCGATCTCTGGCGTGGTCGAGGCCGGGGCCGGCGCGGTCGTGTTCGACGGCGTCGACATGACCTATGCCACACCGCACGAGGTCGCCGCCCGCGGCGTCGTGCAGGTGCCCGGCGGCAAGGGCGTGTTCCCCAGCCTCACCGTGGCCGAGAACCTCAAGATCGCCGGGTGGCTCTACCAGAAGGACACCGAGTACCTGAAGGCCGCGACCGAGCAGGTGCTGGAGTTCTTCCCCGTCCTGCGCGAGCGCTGGGACCAGCCGGCCGGGAACCTGTCGGGCGGCGAGCAGCAGATGGTGACGCTGGCGCAGGCGTTCATCGCCAAGCCGCGGCTGCTGATGATCGACGAGCTGTCGCTGGGGCTGGCGCCGATCATCGTCGAGCAGCTGCTCGAGATCGTGCGCGCCATCCGGGAGCAGGGCACGACGATCATCCTCGTCGAGCAGTCCGTCAACGTCGCCCTCACCATCGCCCAGACCGCGTACTTCATGGAGAAGGGCGAGATCCGCTTCAACGGGCCGACGGCCGAGCTGCTGGAGCGCCCCGATGTCCTGCGGTCGGTGTTCCTCGAGGGCGCCGGATCGGCCGACGGCTCGGGTCGTGGGCTGCGCGCCGCCAAGCGCCCGGCGCGCCGCCCGTCGCAGACCCCGGGCAGCGACGCCATCCTCGAGGTCCGCGAGCTGACCAAGGCCTACGGCGGCATCAGCGCCGTCGGCGACGTGTCGTTCCAGCTGGGCCGGGGCGAGATCCTCGGCATCATCGGTCCGAACGGCGCCGGCAAGACGACGCTGTTCGACCTCATCTCCGGGTTCGTGACCGCTGACGAGGGCGTCGTGCTCCTCGACGGGTTCGACGTCACCTCGCTGACACCGGACGCGCGAGCGCGGCTCGGGCTCGGTCGGTCGTTCCAGGACGCGCGGCTCTTCCCCGCGCTCACCGTGCGCGACACGATCGCGCTGGCGCTCGAGCGACACGTCGAGGTGCGCGACCCCGTCGCCGCCGCGCTGAACCTGCCGGTGGTCAACGACTCCGAGCAGCATGTCCGGCGCCGGGTGGACGAGCTGATCGACCTCATGGGCGTGGGGGCGTTCGCCGACAAGTTCGTGGGCGAGCTCTCCACCGGCAGCCGTCGCATCGTCGACCTGGCCTGCATCCTGGCCCACGAGCCCGACGTCCTCCTGTTCGACGAGCCGTCGTCCGGCATCGCCCAGCGCGAGACCGAGGCGCTGGGTCCGCTGCTCCTGCGCATCCGCGAGGACACCGGCGCCAGCCTCCTCGTGATCGAGCACGACATGCCCCTCATCACGTCGATCTCGGATCGCATCCTCGCCCTCGACCTCGGTCGCACCGTCGTCGAGGGCACCCCGGACGAGGTCGTCAACGATCCGCGCGTCGTCGCGTCCTATCTCGGCAACAGCGACGAGGTCATCAACCGCTCCGGTACGGCTGCCGCGAGCACCCGCCCGAAGGCAAGGAGAAGGTCATGAGCAAGATCGACGAAGTCACCCTCGGCGACGTCCGACGCTCGCTCGTCCGGTACCAGCCGTTCATCGCCGTCGTCGTCGCGATCGCGGCGCTGATGGTCGTGCTGCCCGGCAAGCAGAGCGGTACCGGCGTCGCCGCCGGCGACAGCGACAGCTCGACGCCCTACGCCGAGAGTCTCGGCGGTGACACGGCGGTCGACGCCGGCGCCGGTGCAGCGGGGGGAACGGGTGCCGGCGGTGCGACGACCGGCGCCGGCGGCACCGCGGGCGCCGGCAGCAAGGGCACGACGTCCGGTGGTGCGACGACCGGCGGTGCCGGCCGCTCCGGTCCCGTCACCGGTGCTGGCACCGAACAGGGCATGGTCGACAACTGCGACCCGGCGACCGGTCGCATCGCCATCCCGACGCGCTTCGCCCCGATCTGCGTGCCGAAGTTCAGCGGCGACAACGGCGGCAGCACCTACCGCGGCGTCACCGCCGACACCATCAAGATGGTGTACTTCAAGGTCGCCGAGGATGCGGCGACCGACGCCGTGCTCACCGCCGCCAGCGCCAACGACACGAACGAGCAGGAGGCGGAGCAGGTCAAGCAGTGGATCGACTTCTACCAGGCGCACTTCCAGATGTACGGGCGCAAGGTGGAGTTCGAGTACGTCACCGCGTCCGGTCCGGCCACCGACGCCGCCGCCGGGCGCGCCGACGCCATCAAGGTGGCCGACGAGATCGGTGCGTTCGGCGTCTGGAACGCGTCCAACAACACGATGGTCGACGAGGTCGTCGCTCGCGGCGTCATGTGCTTCTGCACCGTCTCCCAGCCCATCGAGAACTACCAGCGCTGGGCGCCGTACGTGTGGACGACCCTGCTGGCCTCGACCCAGGGCTACATCCACCGTGCCGAGTACATCGGCAAGCGGCTGAAGGGCGGCAAGGCGCAGTGGGCCGGCGACGCGCTCTTCCAGCAGCAGGAGCGCACCTTCGGGATCATGTACTACGACACCGACGACAAGTCGTACAAGCCCGGCGTCGACTTCTTCGTCCAGCACCTGAAGGACGAGTACGGCGTCACGCCCAAGGTCGTCGCCGAGTACCACGGCTACCCGGAGACGGCCCGGAGCCAGGAAGAGGCACGCCCCCTGATCCAGAAGTTCGTGCAGGCCGGCGTCTCGTCGATCATCTGCGTCTGCGATCCGTTCGGGCCGATCTTCTTCACCCAGGAGGCGACGCGCCAGGCCTACCAGCCGGAGTGGATCGTCACCGGGTCGGCGCTCACGGACACGTCGTTCTTCGCCCGCCTGTACGACCAGCTGCAGTGGGCGCACGCGTTCGGCATCTCGTACCTGCCGGCGCGGCTGCCGGAGGAGCTGCAGGACAGCTTCCGCCTCCTCAAGTGGCAGTACGACCCGGACAACCCCGAGTACGAGCCGGCTGCACCGGCCGGCTACGGCGTGATCCGCGGACCCATGGACCTCTTCTTCCACGGCGTGCACCTCGCCGGCCCGAACCTCACGCCCGAGTCGTTCAAGACGGGCATGTTCGCGGCGCCCCCCGCAGGTGAGAACTCCATCACCGGCGTCCAGGTCTCCTTCGGCGAGAAGGGCATCTGGGACTGGCCCGACTACATCGCCTTCGACGACGTCACCGAGATCTGGTGGGATCCGGCCGCCGAGGGCGAGGACGAGATCGGCGCCAACGGACGGGGCCTGTACCGCTACGTCGACATGGGCAAGCGGTATCTCCCGGGTCAGCACCCGGCCTCGCCGCCGAAGGCCTTCGACCCCGCGAACACGGCGACCATCTACGACAAGCCGCCGCCCAACGACCAGTGGCCGGAGTACCCGCCGCCGGGCAAGCAGTAGGCGCTACCAGCGCTCGCCGACCGGCGTGAGCTCGCCGCCGTCGACCTCGTGCAGGCCACGGGCGACGGCGACGAGCTCCTCGGGTGGGAGCGTGCCGCTGACGCGGATGAACCGTCCGCCATCGAGCTCGAACGTGAGCTCGGCACCGAACGACGTGTGCCGGAGCGATCCCGTCCCGACGGCGCCGCCATCGACCCGCTCGGCGGTGTCGTCGTCGGCGATGACGTCGATCCCCTCCAGCGTCCCGCCGCGGTCGACGATGACGACGTCGAGGCCGTCGGTCAGCACGTCGGTGGTCGTTCCCACCCGACGGCCGCGCAGCGTCGCGTCGTTGTACGCGTCCGGTTGCGGGGGGACCACGGCGTAGCGGCCCTCGTGCGGGAGCGGCAGGTCGTCGCCCAGCTCCCAGAACCGCCCCGGCGTGCGGCTGTCATCGGTGAGCGGCTGCACGGCGCCACCGCCGTCCAGCACAGGGATCGTTCGCTCGCCGACGTCGAAGGTGGCGCGCACGTCGAGCTCGACCTTGGTCGCCGTGCGGGTCCGTCCGTCGCTGCGCTCCTCGAGCACCAGACCGTTGGCGTCGATGCACACCTCGACGTCGTCGCCCTCCACGAGCTCGACCAGCCGCAGCGACTGGCCGGTCTCATAGACCTGGCACTCCCGGTCGGCGATGGTCTTGCGCCCGGCCGGCTCGAAGAGGTCGGAGTCGAGGAGGTGCTCGACCCGGACGTCGCCCGGTGCCACCGACGGCGGGATCGCCACCGCCAGGCGACCGCTCGCCGTCGCCCGGCGCGACGAGCGGCCCAGCGTGGCGATCTCGACGACGTCGTCGGTCTCGATCCTGCTGTCGAACGGGCGGCGGACGGTGAGCACCTCCCGCGAATCCTCGCTGCCCTCCTCCTCGACGCGGTACGTGATGCGGTAGCTCTCCGGGATGTCACCGATCACGAGCGGCTCGGGCTCGTCGTCGCTGCACGCGACCGGGAGCAGTGCCAGCGCGACCAGCACCATCGCCCACCGCCGCATGCGGGCAGCGTAGGGAGTCGAGCCGCCGCTGTGGAGACCGGCGACGGTGATCAGTCGGCGTCGCGATCGCGGAGGAGCCAGAGGGCGGCGACGGTCCACACGCCGACGTGGGCGACGAACACGAGGATCTCCACGAGCGACGAGTACTTCGTGCCGGTGAGCGGCGACTGGAGCATCTCGCCCGCCCCTGGATAGGCAAACCACTCGCCGGTGGCGTCGCCGACCAGGATCGCCTGGCACGACACGTGGAGCACCACGCCGAGGGCGATGAGCACCGCGATGCGCTGGTAGAGGTTCCAGCGCCGCACCGTCAGCCCCGCAGCGTCGCGCCGTGGGCCTGCTCGACGGCGGTGATGAGCGCCTGCCGGGCGGCGGCCACCTCGTCGTCGGTCAGCGTGTGGTCCTGGGCCTGGAAGCGGACGGTGTGGGCCAGCGAGCGCCGGCCGGCCGCCACCTGGTCGCCGCGGTAGACGTCGAACAGGCGCACGTCGACCACGAGCTCGGACGCGCCCCGCAGCGTGCGCTCGACGTCGCCGGCAGGCACGTCCTCGTCGACCTCGAACGCAAGGTCCACGTCGCTCGACGGGAACCGACTCACCGGCGCGTACTGGTCGGCGCCGTGGCGGGCGTGCAGCAGGCGCTCGAGGTCGACCTCGAGCCACGCCACCCGCTCGGTGATGCTCCACGCCGCGAGCACGGCGGGATCGACCTCGCCGATCCAGCCGACCGGCTCGCCGTCGACCAGGATGCGCGCGCTGCGCGTCGGGTGCAGACCCGGCGCGGTCGCCGTCTCCAGTCGGGCATCGTCGAGCAGCAGCCCCTCGACGATGGCCGCCCACGCGGTGACCGCCTCCTGCGCATCGGAGCCGGCCACGGCGACGGCGACCATCTCCCGCTCGTCCGGCAGCTGCTGACCCGACGGTGGGCGCCGGAACGTCTTGCCCACCTCGAACAGCGAGGCCCGGTGCTGGCGGTGCGACTCGTTGTAGGCGATGGAGGCGAGCAGGCCGGGCAGCAGCGACGGGCGCAGCAGGTTCTCGTCCGCGACCAGCGGATTGGTGACGACCACGCAGTCGGCGACGTCGAGGGCGCTGCGCTCGACCTGGGCGGCCGACACGAAGGTCGTCGTCCACGACTCCAGCGCGCCGTACCCGGCGAAGATGCGTCGCACCAGGGCGCGATCGTGCTGGAACCGCGTCAGGCCACCGGCCAGCGGCGAGCGGGGCACCGTGCGCTCGATGGCGCTGTAGCCGTGCAGGCGCGCCACCTCCTCGACGATGTCGATCTCGGTGGCGCTGTCGAGTCGCCAGGACGGGAGGGCGACGCGCAGCACGTCGCCCTCGATCGTGGTCGTGAACCCGATCGGGTCGAGGTAGGCCTTCATCTGCTCGGCCGTGAGGGTGGTGCCGAGCAGCCCGTTCACGCGCGCGACGCGCACGTCGATCGGGTCCCGGTCGGGCAGCTCGCCGGTCACGTCCACCGCGGGACCGGCGGGCGTCAGCTCGAGCAGGTCGGCGAAGCGGGCCACGGCGAGGTCGATGAGCGACCAGTCGGTGCCCTTCTCGAACCGAGCCGACGCCTCGGTGCGGAGGTTGAGCCGCTTCGACGTGCGGGCGATGGCGATCGGCTTCCACCACGCCGCCTCCAACAGCACCTCGCGCGTGTCGTCGCTGATCTCCGACGACGCGCCGCCCATGACGCCGGCGATGCCCACCGGCGTGTCCTTGGCGTCGGTGATGACCACGTCCTCGGTGGTGAGACGCCGCTCGACCTCGTCGAGGGTGACGAGCACCTCGCCGTCACGGGCGTGGCGCACGCCGAGACCACCGCCGGGGAGCCGCGCCAGGTCGTAGGTGTGGTTCGGGATGCCGAGCTCGAGCATCACGTAGTTCGACGCATCGACGACGTTGCTGATCGGTCGCATGCCGGCCAGCGTCAGCCGGTTGGCGATCCACGCCGGCGACGGGCCGACCTGGACGCCGCTGAGCACCTGCCCGACGAAGCGCCCGCACACGTCGGGCGCGTCGTTCATGATCAGCACGCCTGCCGAAGGAGATGAAGTCGGAGCGGTGCGGTCGCCGGACGGCGCCGGGACCTTGGGCTCGGGCAGCGCGAACGGCAGGCCGAGCTTGGCCGCCAGGTCGCGGGCGACGCCGGCGATCGACATGGCATCGGGCCGGTTGGCGTTCACCTCGAGCTCGAGGACGACGTCACGGGTGATGCCCATGGCGTCGGCGAACGGCGTGCCGGGCTCGAGTCCGTCCGGGAGCAGCATGATCCCGCCAGCATCGCCAGGACCGAGCGCCAGCTCCTCGGACGAGCAGATCATCCCCCGGCTCTCTGCGCCCTTCATCTTGCGCTTGCCGATGGTGAACTCGCCGGGCAGCACCGCACCCACGCGCGCGAACGCCACGGTGGCGCCGACGTCGAAGTTCCACGCGCCGCACACGACCGGCGTGGGCTCGCCGAGACCGTCGTCGACGGTGATGGCGCGGATCTTGTCGGCGCCCTCGATGCGATCGACGGTGAGCACCTTGGCCACCACGACGCCGTCGAGGCCCTCGCCCACGATGCGCACCGACTCGACCGGCGTGCCCAGCTCGCCGAGGAGCAGGACGAGATCGTCGAGCGGCAGGTCGATCGGCGCGAAGTCGCGCAGCCAGGAGAGCGGGACCAGCATCAGACGTCACCCACGAGGTAGCAAGTCGAGACCGACGCGCCGAAGGCCCTCCGGGCTCGACGCCGCGGAGGCGCGCACCCTGCAGGGCCGGACGACAGTCCGGCAGTTGAGCGGAGCCTGCGGAGCGAAACCATCAGAATTGCCTGAGGAAGCGGACGTCGTTGGCGATGAGCTCACGGATGTCGTCGACGCCGTGGCGCATGAGCGACATGCGCTCGATGCCGAAGCCGAACGCGAATCCCGACCACTCCTCGGGGTCGATGCCGACGTTGGTGAGCACGTTGGGGTGCACCATCCCGCAGCCGCCCAGCTCGAGCCAGCCGGTCTTGCCGCACGTCTTGCAGCCGGCGCCCTTGCAGAAGACGCACGTGATGTCGAGCTCGGCCGACGGCTCGGTGAACGGGAAGTAGGACGGGCGCAGGCGGGTCGAGATGTCGCCGCCGTAGAAGGCGCGGGTGAACGCGTCGAGGGTCCCGGCCAGATCGCCGAAGGTGATGCCGCGGTCGACGACGAGCCCCTCGATCTGGTGGAAGTTGGGGAGGTGCGACGCGTCAGTGGTGTCGCGGCGGTAGCAGCGGCCCGGCATGATCGAGTAGATCGGCGGCGCCTGCTTCTCCATCACCCGCACCTGCACGGGCGAGGTGTGCGTGCGGAGCAGCGTCGACTCGGGCTCGCCGAGATCGACGTAGAGCGTGTCGTACATGTTGCGCGCCGGGTGGCCCTCGGGGAAGTTGAGGGCGCCGAAGTTGTACCAATCGGTCTCGACCTCGGGACCCTCGGCCACGGTGAAGCCCATGCCGACGAACGTGTTGATCAGGTCGTCGGTGGCATGGGTGACCAGGTGCAGGTGGCCGCGTCGGCGCACCGGCTG
>DASUCO010000184.1:0-2417 GCA_036275955.1 Acidimicrobiales bacterium | reverse complement strand
GCCCGGGTCGACATCCAGAGCTGCGAGTACATGTACACGAAGTTCGCCGACCTCGAGCAGGAGTGGGACTGGACCGAGCTGATGCCGGCCCAGGAGGAGATCGAGCGCTACCTGAACTTCGTGGCCGACCGGCTCGAGCTCAGGCGTGACGTGCAGCTGGAGACGGCGGTGACGGCGATGACCTTCGACGAGGCCACCTCGACGTGGGCGGTGGACCTGTCCACGGGCGAGCAGGTGCGCAGCTCGTTCGTGATCGCGGCGACCGGCTGCCTGTCCGCGCCGATCGAGCCGGCCATCGACGGTCTCCACGACTTCGCCGGCGACACGATGTTCACCAACCGCTTCCCCAAGGAGGGCTACGACTTCACCGGCAAGCGGGTGGCGGTCGTCGGCACCGGCTCCTCGGGCGTGCAGTCGATCCCGGTGATCGCCGAGCAGGCGGACCAGCTGCACGTGCTGCAGCGCTCGGCGGCGTACACGATCCCGTCGCCCAACCGCGTGCTGAACGACGGCGAGCTCGAGGCGCTGAAGGCCGAGTACCCCGAGATCCGCAAGGCGCAGTGGGCGTCGCCCATCGGCTCGGCCCGCTTCGGCGCCGTGTTCCAGGGCATGGAGCTGCCGAACATCCTCGACACGCCGTGGGAGGAGCAGCTGCAGCGCGTGGACGCGCTCGGTGTGATCGCCGCATTCGTGTGGGGCGACGTGCGCACGAACATCGAGGCCAACGACGCCGCCCGCCGGCTCTACGCCGAGGCGGTCAAGCGCATCGTCGAGGACCCGCAGACGGCCGAGGACCTCGTGCCGCAGTACCCGCTCGGGTGCAAGCGGACGATCATCGACCAGGGCTACTACCCGACGTTCAACCGGGACAACGTGCGGCTGGTGAACCTGCGGCGCACGCCGATCCTGCGCGTCGTGCCCGAGGGCATCGAGCTGGGCGACGGGACCGTGCTCGCGCTCGACGCCATCGTGTACGCCACGGGCTTCGACGCCATGACCGGCGCGCTGTCACGCATCGACATCCGTGGCCGCGACGGTCGCCGGCTGGGCGACGAGTGGGCCTCGTCACCGACGGCGTACCTCGGTCTCGCCGTCGAAGGGTTCCCGAACCTGTTCACCATCACCGGACCGGGCAGCCCGTCGGTGCTCACGAACATGGTCACGTCGATCGAGCACCACGTCGAGTTCGTCACCGCGCTGCTCGACGAGATGCGCGCCACCGGTGAGCGCACCGTCGAGGCCGACGCTGCGGCCCAGGCCGAGTGGGCCGAGCACGTCACCGAGCAGGCCACCCCAATCGTCGTCCACGAGTCCTGCAACTCGTGGTACCTGGGCGCCAACGTGCCGGGGAAGACCCGCGCGTACATGCCGTACTCGGCCGGGCTCGACGTCTACATGAAGCGGTGCGAGGAGATCGTGGCCGAGGGCTACCCGGGGCTGATCCGCTCGTGAGCGAGGCGATCCGCGTCGACCCGGCGACCGGGCGCAAGGTGTTCGCCACGCGGGCCGCGCCGGCGGGCCACATCGCCGGGCACGGCTACGGGGTGGTCGACGACGAGCGCCTCACCGCCTTCCCCGAGCCGCCGCCGGGTGCCCGCTTCGACGCCGAGGAGCAGGCTCGGTACAAGCAGTTCAAGGAGGCCCGTCGCGGCGCGGCCGACTACATGGCGATGGAGGGCGAGTTCGCCAAGTACCTGGCCGACGTCTACTCGGCGCCGCCGGTCGAGCGGGAGTCGCTCGACGACGAGTGCGAGGTCCTCGTCATCGGCGCCGGGTTCGCCGGCCTGCTGCTGTGGCACAAGCTGCGGGAGGCCGGGTTCGACGACGTGCGCTTCTGCGAGAAGGGCGGCGACGTCGGCGGCACGTGGTACTGGAACCGGTACCCGGGCATCGCGTGCGACGTCGAGTCGTACAGCTACCTGCCGCTGCTCGAGGAGATGGGCTACATCCCGACGATGAAGTTCGCCTCGGGGTTCGAGATCCTCGAGTACTGCCAGCGGATGGCGGAGACGTTCGGCTTCTACGAGCGGTGCCTGTTCCACACCACGGTGGAGCGCACGACGTGGGACGAGTCGACGCAGCGGTGGACGGTGCACACCGATCGCGGCGACGCCATGAAGGCGCGGGTCGTCGTGCTGGCCAACGGCATCTTGACCACGCCGAAGCTCGCACGCATCCAGGGCATGGAGCGCTTCCAGGGCGAGTCGTTCCACACGTCGCGCTGGCACTACGACGTCGACCTGGCCGGGAAGCGGGTCGGCATCATCGGCACCGGCGCCACCGCCGTGCAGGTCATCCCCGAGCTGGCCAAGGTGGTGGGCGAGCTCTACGTGTTCCAGCGGACGCCGTCGACCATCGACGTGCGCGACCAGCGGGCGACCACCGAGGAGGAGATCGCCGAGTGGATGAACGAGCCG
>DASUCO010000183.1:0-11799 GCA_036275955.1 Acidimicrobiales bacterium | reverse complement strand
CGACCGGTTCGACGTCCCAGCCGGGCTCGATCTTGAGCTTGATGCGGGCGTAGCCCTGGTCGAGGTAGCGCTCGACCGCGTCGAGCAGCTGCGGGACGGAGTCCATGATCCCGACCGAGACGCCGCTGTCGACCGCGTCCTTCGTGCCGCCGAGGTGGGACGCCAACGAGATGCCCGCCGCGCGGAGCTCGGCGTCGAGGATGGCCGTCTCGATCGTCGCCTTGGCCATGCGATGCCCCTTCACCGGCTCCAGCGCGTCGGCGACCGCCGATGCGGTGATGTCGCCGGCGTCGAACAGACGGGGAAGGAGGTGGTGGCGGAGCACGTGACCGACGGCGTCGGCGTACTCCGACGAGTAGAGCGGCGCTTCCATGGCGACGCACTCGCCCCAGCCCTCGCTGTCGGGTCCGATGGCCCGGACGACGAGCGCGTCCTTGCCGAGCTCGGTGCCGAAGGAGGTGCGGAACGGCGAGACGTACGGCATGACGACGCGCCGCAGCTCAACGGCTTCGAGCTTCACGAGTGACAGTCTGTACCCGTGCTCGAGGATCTCGCTGCGCTGTCCGTGACGGGTGGGCGACGGTGCTGGTGATCCGGGAGGCGACGACGCTCGCCGACCTGGCCGCGATGCGCGCCGTGTTCGCCACCATCTGGGGCGAAGGCGGCGTGCCCGAGCTCAACCTCATCAGGGCCGTGCACTGGTCGGGCGGCTACGCGTCGGTGGCAGAGGTCGACGGCGACGTGGTCGGCGGCTCGTTCGGGTTCGTGGGCGTCGTGCCCGATCTCCACCTGCACTCGCACATCACCGGCGTGCTACCGGGTCAGCAGGACCGCTCCATCGGCTTCGAGCTCAAGCAGCACCAGCGACGGTGGTGCGCGACCCGCGACCTCGCGGTCATCCGCTGGACCTTCGACCCGATCGTGCGACGCAACGCGTGGTTCAACCTGCGGCGCCTGGGCGCTGAGGTGGAGTCGTTCCATCCTGACTTCTACGGCGAGATGCACGACCTGCTCAACGCGGGCGAGCACACGGACCGGTTCGTCGTGCGGTGGGACGTTCGCACCGCCGAACCGGTTGCGCTCGTCGAGGTGCCCTCCGGCGCCGAGCTGTTCGCCCTCCCCGCCGACGTGATGGCCCTTCGGTCGACTGAGCCGGATCGGGCCCGGGCGATCCGGATGGAGCTGCGCGCCGCGCTCGACGGGCGACGGGTCGCGGGCATCACGGACGCCGGCGAGTACGTGCTCGTCAGCTGACGCGGCGGACCACGCTGCTGTCGATCTCCTTGACCGAACGACAGCCGGCCAGCGTCATCGCCACCTTGAGCTCGTAGGCGAGCAGCTCGATGGCGCGCGCCACGCCGCGCTCGCCGCCGGCGCCGAGCCCGTAGAGGTAGGCACGGCCGATCGAGCACGCGTCGGCGCCGAGCGCGAGCGCCTTGAGGATGTCGGTGCCGCGGCGGATGCCGCCGTCGACGATGGTGGCGATCTGCCCGCCGACCTCGTCGAGCACCTCGGGCAGCAGGTCGATCGGCGCGACGGCGTGGTCGAGCTGGCGGCCGCCGTGGTTCGAGAGCATCACCGCGTCGGCGCCGATCTCCACGCACCGCCGAGCGTCTTCGACGCACTGCACGCCCTTGATCACGAACTTGCGGTCACTCGAACCCTTGGCCCACTCCTCGCGCAGCTGGGCGGCGTCGTCCCATGACAGCGTCTGGTCGAATTGGCTGTTGATGTAGCCCATGACCCCGCCGGGGCCGGTGCCGCCCGGCGTGTACCGCGACACCACCGCGAAGTCGAGCGGCTCGGTCGTCATGAACCCGTACCACCACGACGGCTTGCGGGCGCCGTCGAGCAGCGTCTTCAGCCCCACCGTGGGCGGGATCGTGAACCCGTTGCGGTAGTCCCGCTCGCGCCGGCCGGCGACGGGCGTGTCCACCGTGAGCACCAGCGTCTCGTAGCCGGAGTCCTTGGCCCGCTGGATGAGGTCGGAGGCGATCGAGCGGTCCTTCCACACGTACAGCTGGAACCAGCGAGGACCGCGGGCGACCGAGGCGACGTCCTCGATCGACACCGTGCCGAGCGTCGACAGCGTGAAGATGATCCCGGCCTGCTCGGCGGCGCGGGCCGATGCTCGCTCGCCCTCGTGGTGGAAGAGGCGGCCGAAGCCGGTGGGGGACATGAGGATCGGCAGCGACGACGGCGTGCCGAGGATCGTGTGGCTGGTGTCGATCTCCGACACGTCGCGGAGCGTGTGACCCACCAGGCGGTAGTCGGCGAAGCCCTCGCTGTTGCGGCGCAGCGCCACCTCGTCCTCGGCGGCGCCGTCCATGTAGCCGAACGGCCCGCGCGGGAGGCGCTTCTCCGCCAGGCGCCGCAGGTCGCCGATGGAGAACGCGGCGTCGACGCCCCGCGGCCGGCGCTGGCCGGCCGACTTGAGGACCTGGCCGATCATGTCGGTGAAGCCCGTGCGCGCCATGGGCATCGACCGTAGTGGCGCTACTCCCCGAAGCAGGTCGTCGAGGCTCGATCCCCACAGGGAGAGCGCGTGCCTACCATCCGGCGGTGCGCGCTCCAGTGGATGGACAGGCCGCTGACCTCCGTGCCCTGCACGTTCCCGGGTCGCCGCTGGTGCTGCCCAACGCGTGGGACGCGACCTCGGCGCGGCTCGTCCAGGAGGCGGGCTTCCCGGTCGTGGCGACGTCGAGCGCGGCGGTGGCGCGCGTCCTGGGCTCGGAGGACCACGAGGCGATGAGCGCCGAGGACGCCCTCGCCGCCGTGACCCGCATCGCCGGTGCGGTGTCGGTGCCGGTGACCGCCGACTTCGAGGGCGGCTACGGGCTCGCTCCCGACGCCATCGCCTACGGGCTCCACGGCGCCGGGGCCAGCGGCTGCAACATCGAGGACAGCGACCACCGCGGGCCGGGTCCATTGGTCGACGCCGCCACCCACGCGGCACGCCTCGCCGCGCTCCGGGCGGCTGCCGGAGACGCGCTGGTGATCAACGCGCGAGTGGACACGTTCGCCCGACGCGTGCCCAACCCGGTGGACGAGGCGATCGAGCGCGGACGTCGCTACCTCGACGCCGGCGCCGACTGCATCTATCCGATCCTCGCTGCCGACGAGGGCGACATCGCGCGCATGGTCGAGGCGCTCGGCGTCGTGAACGTGATGCTCCGACCCGGGGCGCCGTCGGTGGCTCGGTGCGCCGAGCTGGGCGTGGCGCGGGTCTCCGTCGGCAGCGGCCTCTTCTCGGTCATGACCTCCCAGGTAGGTGCGGTGCTGACGTCGCTGCGCGATGGTGACGACTCGATCTTCCTGGGAGGGACGTGATGGACACCGACCTGCTGCACCGATCGATGCCGCTGTGCGCGGCGCTCGGCATGCGCGTGGCGTCAGCCGCACCGGAGCTGGTCGAGATCGAGCTGGACTGGTCGCCGGCGCTGTGCACGACCGGCGGGTTGCTGCACGGCGGCGCGCTCATGGCGCTGGCCGACTCGGCCGGCGGCGCCTGCGCCTTCCTCAACCTGCCCGAGGGTGCCGGCACCTCGACCATCGAGTCGAAGACGAACTTCCTCGGCGCCGTCAAGGAGGGCACGATCACCGCGTCGTCGCGCCCGTTGCACGTCGGCGGTTCGACGATCGTCGTGGAGACCGAGGTCCGCCGGACCGACGGCCGGCTCGTCGCCAAGGTGACCCAGACACAGGCGGTGCTGAAAGCGCGCTAGTGGGTACGGCGCCCCGGTGCGATGGCGTCGTGGCGCGGGAACGGATCAGGTCCAGGACCGCCGACGGATGGGCGGCGTGGGCGCGCCCGCCATCGGCGGTGGCATGGGCGTCGTAGGCATCATCCTCTTCCTCGTGCTGAACGTCATCGGTGGCGGCGGGGGCAGTGGGGGCGGCGGCCTCGGGCTGCCGGACCTGGCGCCGATCCAGACGCCGAGCGGTGGGGGCACGGCCGACACGATCCCGGCCAACGACGACGAGGCCCAGTTCGTCGGCTTCGTGATCGACGACGTGCAGGACGGGTGGAAGCAGATCTTCCAGGACGCCGGCCGCACCTACGAGGAGACCAAGGTCGTGCTGTTCGAGCAGGCGACGCAGACCGGCTGCGGCACCGGCCAGTCGGCCACCGGGCCGTTCTACTGCCCGCGCGATCGGCTCGTGTACATCGACCTCGGGTTCTTCCAGGAGCTGCAGACGCGCTTCGGCGCGCCCGGCGACTTCGCCGAGGCGTACGTGATCGCCCACGAGGTCGGCCACCACGTGCAGACGCTGCTCGGCATCAGCGAGCAGGTGCAGTCACGCGAGGACGGCATCAAGCTCGAGCTGCAGGCCGACTGCTTCGCCGGCGTGTGGGGCCACCGGGCCGAGGCCGAGGGCCTGCTGGAGCGGGGTGACCTGGAGGAGGGTCTCGGCGCCGCGGCCGCCGTGGGCGACGACCGCATCCAGGAGCAGACCCAGGGCCGGGTCAACCCGGAGTCCTGGACGCACGGCTCGTCCGAGCAGCGCATGGAGTGGTTCCAGCGCGGCTTCGACTCCGGCAACCCCGACGACTGCGACACCTTCGGCTGACCCCCTTCGGTTTGTGCGGTCGCTCAGCGCGAATGGCGCACTGACGGACCGCACAAACCCGTGGGTTACGCGACTGCGGTGACGTAGAGGCGGGGGAACAGCTCGCCCTCGTAGGACTCGCGGATGACCGACGACTCGATGGTGAAGCCGGCGGCGACGACCGCGTCGTCGATCTCGGCCTTCGACCACAGGCGCACCCAGATGTCGATCGGCTTGTCGTACCACTCGTCTCGGTGGAGCCAGCCCTCGTCGCCCTCGTGCACCGACAGCACGAACACGCCGCCAGGTCGCAGGGCGCGTCGAGCGTCGGCGAACGCGACGCCGAGCTCCTCGATGTGGATGTAGCAGTAGAACGCGACGATGCCGGCGAGCGAGCCGTCGGCGAAGGGCAGCGCGCGCAGGTCGCCGTGCACCGCCGGGAACGGGACCAGACGGAGCATCTCGAACGAGCGGTCCAGCCCGACGCCGGCACCCACGTATCGCCCGACCTGGCCGGGCCCGCATCCGAGGTCGGCGATCACGCCGCCCCGGCACCGGGCCGCCACCGAGTCGAGCAGCGCTCGGTCGAAGGGCTTCCCGGCGAGCTCGTCGCGGAACTGCTCGGCGTACTCGCGGGCGACCGGGTCGTACATCCTGACCAGGCTGCCACGGCAACTTGACCGGGCGGTCAAGTTTTCGCAAGGCTGGTGCCATGACCGACACCGCAACTCGTGACGTGACCGCCGAGGTCACCGCCTGGCTCGAGGAGAACTGGGACCCCGACCTCACCGTCGGCGAGTGGTGGGAGCGCCTCGGCCTCTCCGGTTGGGGCACGCCCACGTGGCCCGAGGACAAGTACGGCAAGGGGCTGTCGCGCGCCGAGGGCGTCGCCGTCGGCAACGCCATCTCCGAGTTCGGCGCGCTCGGCCCTCCCGGTGGCCTCGGCCTCTTGCTCGCCGGCCCGACGATCAACGACCACGGCACGCCCGAGCAGATCAAGGAGTACGTCGAGGACATCGTCACCGGCCGCAAGGCGTGGTGCCAGCTGTTCAGCGAGCCCGGTGCCGGCTCCGACCTCGCCGGCCTGACGTGCAAGGCGATCAAGGACGGCGACGAGTACGTCATCACCGGTCAGAAGGTGTGGACGTCCGGCGGCCAGATCGCTGACATGGGCATGCTCATCGCCCGCACCGACACCGAGGTGCCGAAGCACCAGGGCATCACGTGGTTCGCGTTCGACATGCACCAGGACGGCGTCGACGTGCGACCGCTCCGCGAGATGACCGGTCACGCCATGTTCAACGAGGTGTACCTCGACGAGGCGCGCGTGCACGAGTCCGCGATCATCGGCGGGCTGCACAACGGCTGGGCGGTGGCCAACACCACGCTGCAGCACGAGCGCGCCGGCCTCGGCGCCGGTGGCGGCAACGCTGCCGGTGGCTTCGCGCAGCCGGGCACCATCGCCAACCAGCTCGACAAGCGCGTCGGCGACTTCGTGTCGGGCGGCGGGCGCCGGGCGCGCGGTGGCGGTGGCGGCGGCGGCATGTTCGGCGCCCAGTCGAAGCTGCTGATCGACCTGGCCAAGGGCAACGGCAAGATCAACGACCCCGCCATCCGCCAGGACCTCATGCGGCTGCACACGTACAACGAGCTGGGCCGCATGCAGAACCTGCGCATCAAGGGCGGCGACAAGGTGCCCGGCGCGCCGAACATCGCCAAGCTCTCGATGTCGAACATCGTCCGCCTCTCGCGCGACATCGGTCTGGCCATCCTCGGCCCGATGGGGATGCTGCACGGCTACACGCAGGAGCAGATCGAGAAGAACAACGAGGCGACCGGCAACCCGTTCGCGACGATGGTCACCAGCACCGCGCTGTACGCGCAGGCGCCGCCCATCTACGGCGGCACCGACCAGGTGCAGAAGAACATCATCGGCGAGCGCGTGCTCGGTCTCCCCAAGGAGGCTAACAACGACAAGACGGCCGCCTTCAAGGACCTGCCGAAGAACGGCTGACCGGACGAGACCAACGCGAAGGCGCAGCCGATCGGCTGCGCCTTCGTCGCGTCACGGGCGTCACACGTGACGGATGCGACGTTGTAAAGGACCCCCTGACGCGACGTAGAACTTCCCAAAAGGGGACGCACCGTCCCCGATCGGGGGGAACATGGCAGTGACCGAGGCGCGCACCGAGATGCCCGTCGTCGACCGTGCGGTGGCGCTGAACCTGCTCGACGTCCACCACGGCTACGAGCGCGCCGGCGAGCGGATCGAGGTCCTGGCCGGCGCCGACCTCGAGGTGCGCGCCGGCGAGCTGGTCGCCGTCGTCGGGCGCAGCGGCTCGGGCAAGTCGACGCTGCTGCACGTCGCCGGTGGGCTGGTCGCTCCGGCGCGGGGCACGGTGCACATCGGTGGCCGCGAGCTCGGTGACCTGGACGCCAAGGAGCGGGCCCGCATCCGCCGGCGCACCGTCGGCTTCGTCTTCCAGTTCTTCCACCTGCTGCCGCACCTGAACGTGCGGGACAACGTGGCGCTGCCGCTCCTGCTCGACGGCGCCCGCACCCGCACCGCCCGCGACGCGGCGGACGGCGTGCTGGCCGCGGTCGGGCTGACCGATCGCGCCGACCACCTGCCGTCGGAGCTGTCCGGCGGGCAGCTGCAGCGCGCCGCCATCGCACGTGCGCTGGTGACCGAGCCCGACGTGGTGCTGGCCGACGAGCCCACCGGCAACCTCGACGCCACCACCGCCGGCGAGGTGCTCGACCTCCTCGTCGCCCAGGTCCGAGACCGCAACGTCGCGCTGGTGCTCGTGACGCACGACGCGGCATCCGCTGCCCGCGCCGATCGCACGCTGCACCTGCTCGACGGGCTTCTCGTCTGATGCGGGCCGTCGGGCTGCTGAACCTCCGGCGCCTGCGCCAGCAGCCGCTCCGCGTGCTGCTGGCGATCGTGGCCATCGCCGCCGGCACCGCGCTCCTGGTCGGCGTGCTCATCGACCGCGCCAGCGTCGATCGCTCGTTCTCGCGCTTCGTCGACCAGCGGGCGGGCGCCGCCCGGCTCGAGGTGCACGGCCCGGGTGGGCCGGCCGGTCTCGACGAGCGCGTGCTGCCCACCGTGCGCGCCGTGGACGGCGTCGCCGCTGCTGCGCCCATCGTGCAGGCCGTCACCATCGCCGAGACGGCCGGTGGGGACGAGCGCTACGTGGCCGCCTTCGGCGTCGACTGCTCCATCGAGTCGGTGATCGGCGACTTCGGCTGCGACGAGGACCTCTTCTCCGGTCTGGCCGGCGCCTTCGCCACCTCGCCCCAGCTGGTCGCCGCCCTCGGCGAGGGCGGCGTCATCCGCACCGACGAGGGCCGGCTGCCGATCAGAAACGCGTTCCTGGCCGATCAGCTCGGCGAGCTCAACGAGGGGAACATCGTCGCCTTCCCGCTGGCCGAGGCCCAGCGCGTGCTCGGGCACCAGGACGCGCTCACCTCGATCCTCGTCGTGCCCGACGACGGCGTGTCGATCGCCGAGCTGAAGACCGACCTGGAGGCGGTGATCGGCGAGCACAACGCGGTCAACGAGCCGGGCACCATCGGCGGCGCCGAGTTTGCCGACATGCTCCTCGCCCTGCTGCTCTTCATGAGCATCTTCGGGCTCGCCATCGGCGCCCAGCTGGTGCGCAACACCGTGTCGCTCTCGCTGGAGGAGCGCCGGCGAGACCTGGCCGTGGTCGGCGCCATCGGCGCCCCGGCGCGCACGCTGCTGCTCGGCACGCTGGTCGAGTCGGCCGTGCTCGGCGTGGCCGGCGGCCTGCTCGGCATCGTCGGCGGGATCCTCATGGCACGCCCGCTGGTCGACGGGATGTCGAACACCCTCGACGAGCTGACCGGCGTCCAGGTCACCGTGCACGTGACGCCGTTCGCCATCATCGCCGGCGTCGTCCTCGGCGTGCTGACCAGCGTGCTGGCGGCCCTCGGGCCGGCGCGCCGAGCCGCCGGCATGGACGTCGCCGCCGAGCTGCACGGGCAGGCGCGCCGTGACGAGACGGTGGGCGCCGCCCGCGGCGTTCGTGCCCTCGTCTACCTGGTGCTGACCGGGGTCGGCCTCGTGCTGTCGTGGATCGGCCAGCGCGACGGGGCGATCGAGCCGTGGCAGCCGCTCCTGGCGTACGCCGGCTTCGCGCTCACCGCTGTGCTGTCGTTCCGCGCCGCCCAGCACGGCGCCGCCCCTCTGCTGGCCGCGCTGAACCGGCTCCCGATCCTGCGCAACGGCACCGCACGGCTGGCGCTCACCAACCTGGCCGGCGAGCCGCGCCGCACCGGGGTCATGATCACCGCACTGGCGGCCGCGGTCGGCATCGGCGTGGTGCTGGGCAACCTGAACGGCTCGATCGTCGCCGGCTCGACGGAGGCGACGGAGCAGTTCTCCGGCGGCACCGTCTACGTGTCGTCGATGGCCGCGAACAACACCCTCGGCGTCGAGGCCAAGCTGTCGCCGGCGGTGCTCGAGCAGCTGCGCGCCATCGACGGGGTCGCCGCGCTGGAGGAGGACCACGGCTTCTGCGGCGAGCACGACGCGATCGGCGGGTTCTGCGTCAACAACCAGAGCTCCGAGTTCACGCCGCTCGAGATCTTCCGGGGCCGGGAGTCGGTCCG
The DNA here is from genome assembly GCA_036275955.1 of Acidimicrobiales bacterium. Classification (GTDB taxonomy): domain Bacteria; phylum Actinomycetota; class Acidimicrobiia; order Acidimicrobiales; family CADCSY01; genus DATLFP01. The sequence continues at coordinate 2,607 of DASUCO010000183.1, read as the reverse complement.
CGAGGTCTTCGAGCACGGCGAGGTGCTCATCGGTGCCGGCATGGCCCGCACGCGCGGGCTCGATCCGGGCGACACCCTGGAGGTGCCCGGTCGCACGGGCATGCGCACGTTCACCGTCGGGGCCGTGTGGGCCGACCCCAACAACATGGGCCTCGGGGTCACCGTGCCGGACGAGACGTTCGTCGAGCTCTATGGCGAGCGCATCCCGGGATCGGTCCAGGTCGTGCCGGAGCCGGGTGTCACGACGAGCGAGCTCGACGCCCGCATCGAGGCCGCCGACCTCGACCCCGACCTCGTGTCGTACGACCCTGAAGAGCTGGCGGCCGACTTCGTGAAGAGCATCGGCACCTTCGTCACGCCGTTCACCGCGTTGCAGCGGGGCATGCTCGTCGTGGCGCTCATCGCCGTCACCTCGACGCTGCTGCTCGTGGGCGTGCAGCGCCGGCGCGAGCACGGCCTGCTCCTGGCCGTCGGCATGGCGCCGGTCGGGCTGGGGCGGATGGTGCTGACCGAGGCGGGGATCGTCGGCATCGCCGCCAGCGTCCTCGGTACCATCGCCGGCATCGCGACCTACGTCGCGATGATCTGGGTCTCACCGCTGTTCACTGGACTCTCGGCCCCGTTCCGCTTCGATCTCGTCGCACCGCTGGTGTACGGAGGGGTTGGTCTCGTGTTCGTGCTTCTCGGTGCCGCGCTGCCCGCGTGGCGCACGGCCAGGCTCGACCCTGCGGTCGCGCTGCGCTACGAGTGATGCGCCGCATCGCCGTGGTGCTCGCGCTGGTCCTCGCCGCCTGCGGCGGTGGAGGAGGCGGAGACGATCCGGAGGCGGCGTCATCGGGCTCGTCGTCGTCGACGACGAGCACCACGTCGGAGGCCGCTGACGACGCGACGACGTCGACCACCGACACGCCCAGCACGTCCACGGACGCACCCGGCACCACGGCGGCGCCCTCGGCCGGTGCCGCGGCGAGCGCCGCCGCGCCGGCCAGCGCCGGACCGACGCCACTGGCGCCCGGGACGTACCACTACCGCCAGGAGGGCTCGACCAAGGTCGGCGCCGACTCCTACGACGCACCGCCCGAGGGCACCTCGGTGGCCGACCCGCCGAACGCCGACGGTACCCAGGTGATCCACCGGTACATCGACCCCGAGGGCAAGCCGTCGGACGCCACCATGCGCTTCGGCCCCGACGGGATCTTCATGCTGGAGACCGTCGTGCGCGCCGGTGGGACCGAGGTGCGGTGCACGTTCGATCCGCCGCTGGCGACGCCGGCGTGGCCGCCGACCGTCGGCGCCACGTCATCGGGTCACGGCGAGTGCGGCGCGTTCACGACGGACGTCACCAGCGAGATCACCGAGACGCGGACGGTGACGCTCGACGGTCGCAGCTACGACGCGGTCGTGGTGCGGTCGACGATCACCACCTCGGGTCAGTTCGAGTCGACGTCCAGCCAGGTCGACTGGTTCGTGCCCGAGCTGCGCCTGAGCACGCACACCGAGACGACGTCGAAGGGCTCGTTCGGCGCATTCACCTTCGAGAGCGCCGGTTCCTCGGACCTGCTGTCGGCGACGCCCACGTAATACCGTCGGCATCCGTGCAGCAGACCCTCGAGCGCCACCCCTGGAACACCGACTTCACGTGGCGCACGCCGGCCGGTCCGTTCCGGGCGCTCGACGCCGCCCAGGCGCGGCAGTTCGACGAGCACGGCTTCGTGGTGCTGGAGGACGTGATCGACCTGCAGGTGCTGGCCGAGGTGCGCGACGCGTGCGATCGGGCTGAGGCCCGCGTCGACGCCTTCCTGCAGTCACAGGAGTCGGGGCGCGTGTCGATCGCCGAGTCCGGTGCGATCACCTTCAGCACCCACCTCGTCACCCGTGACCCGGTGTGCCGCGCGTTCTCGGCCCACCCCCTGTTCACCGACCTGTGCGCCGACCTGATCGGTCCCGACGCCAACCTCTACTGGGACCAGGCGGTGTACAAGAAGCCGGAGAAGCCCCGGCGCTTCCCGTGGCACCAGGACAACGGCTACACCTTCGTCGAGCCGCAGCAGTACCTGACGTGCTGGGTGCCGCTGACCGACGCCACGATCGAGAACGGCTGCCCCCAGGTGGCGGCCGGGCTCCACACGCTCGGTACCGTGCAGCACCACTACGTCGACCCGCTGGGCTGGGAGTGTCTCACCGACCCGGACGACGTGGCGGTGGCGCCCGTGCGCGCCGGCGGGGTCGTGGTGTTCTCGTCGCTCACGCCCCACCTGACGGGGCCGAACACGACCGACGCCGTGCGCAAGGCGTACATCCTCCAGTACGCGCCGGCCGGGGCCGAGATCCTGCGCGGCGACCCGGCGTCGGGGACGCCGCCGACGCGCGAGCCGGCCGACGATCCTCATCGCCAGTACGCAGTCCTCCGCGGCGGCGAGCGCGTCGAACCGCCGGCGCTCTAGTGGACCAGTCGACGCCGCTGGGCCGCATCGGGGTCCTGGCCGTGCAGGACGTGGCGGTCACGCCGCGCCTCCGCCACGTCGAGCTGTTCACGCGCGGGGGTCTCCTCACCGTGCTGTGGCACGGCCCCAAGGACGCCGACGCCGCGCTCATCGCGTGCGGCGG
>DASUCO010000182.1:0-3519 GCA_036275955.1 Acidimicrobiales bacterium | reverse complement strand
ACGACGCCGATCTGCCGGCGCAGGGACTCGAACGTGACCTGGCGCAGGTCGTGTCCGTCGATGAGCACCCGTCCCTCGGTGGGGTCGTAGAAGCGCGTCACCAGCTTGGCGATGGTCGACTTGCCGGCGCCGGTCTCACCGACGATGGAGATCTTCTCGTTGGGCGCGATCACCAGGTCGACGTCGCGCAGCACGGGGATGCGCGGGTCGTAGCCGAACGTCACGCCCTCGAGCCGGATCTCGCCGGCGATCTCGGGCAGGTCGTGGGCGTCGGGCGCCTCGAGCACGCCGGGCTCGGTGCCGAGGACGTCCGAGAGCTTGCGCATCGCGGCGCGGCCCTGCTGGTACACGTTGTAGAGCTGCACCAGCTGCTGGATCGGCGCGAAGAACATCGTGAGGTAGAGGAAGAACGCGGTGAGCTCGCCCAGCCGCAGGTCGCCGTCGACCACCATCGACGCGCCCACCGCGAGGAGGATCGCCTGGCCGGCGATGCTGACCGCCTCGGCTCCTGGCCCGTACAGCGCGCCGACCCGAGCCGTGTAGTTGTTGGCGTCGGTGTACTCGCCGACGACGTTGCGGTGCACGACGAGGTTGTGGCGGCGGCGGTTGTGGCCGGTGATGACCCGGATGCCCGACAGGTTCTCGGACAGGTCGGCCAGCACCAGCGCGATGCGGTCGCGCACGAGGGAGAAGCCGCGATCGGAGGCAGCCCGGAACCAGAGCGTCAGGACGACCATGATCGGCACGACGATGCCGATCGTGATCAGTGCCAGGAACGCGTTCGTGCCGAACAGGATCACGGCGATGATCACCAGCGTCAGCATCTGCACGAACATGTTGACGAGACCCTCTTGGAACAGCTGGGTCAGCGACTCGATGTCGCTCGTCATGCGGCTCATCAGGACGCCGGCCTTCTCGCCGGTGAAGAAGTCGAGCGACAGGCGCTGGAAGTGGCTGAACACCCGCACCCGGAGGTCGTACATGAGCGACTCGCCCAGCCGCCCTGAGTAGGCGACGCGGGCGGCGCCGAACAGCGCGCCGAGCACGACGGTGGCGACGAAGACCGTGGCCACCGCGAACAGCGAGCCGGTGTCCTTGTTGCGGATGCCGTTGTCGATGCCGAGACCGGTGAGGAACGGCCCCGACGTCACCATGGCCGTCTCGAGGATCACGAGCAGCGCGGCGATCGCGAGCCGCTTGCGCTGTGGTGCCACGAAGCGGCCGAGCGTGAGCGGCTTCACCTTCGGGTGCTTCTGCGTGAAGGTGATGACGGGCTCGGGGTGCTCCGGCTCGCGGTCGAGGATCTTCTGGGCCTTGGCGGCCAGCTCCGGCGGCACGCCGGCGAACGGCAGGCCGGTGGCCGCGCTGCCGGTGACGCCGCCCGCCGCGAACGGGCTGCCAGCCGGGGGACCGAAGCCACCCATCAGCGCATCCCCGGCATGTCCGCCCCGGGGCCGCCGACGGCGCCCACCGGGATCTTGGGCACCTCGACCGGCTGCTCCTTGTGCACGTGCTCCTCGACGGTGGCCAGCACCTCGACGTAGCGGGGCTCGTTGGCCATGAGCTCGGCGTGGGTGCCGTCGGCCACGACCTTGCCGCCCTCGAGCAGCAGCACGCGGTCGGCGAGGTGGATGGTCGAGAGGCGGTGGGCGATCACGATCGTGGTGCGGTCACGCATCACCGTGCGCAGCGCGTCGTGGATCTGGGCCTCCACCCGCACGTCGATGGCCGACGTGGCGTCGTCGAGGATCAGGATCTTCGGATCGGCCAGCAGCGCGCGGGCGATGGCGATGCGCTGGCGCTGCCCGCCGGACAGCGTGTAGCCGCGCTCGCCGACGAGCGTGTCGTAGCCGTCGTCGAACGCCTCGATGAACTCGTCGGCACCGGCTGCCGTGGCCGCGGCGACGACCGCCTCGAGCGGGGCGTCGGGCCGGCCGTACGCGATGTTCTCCCGCACGGTGGCCGAGAACAGGAACGGCTCCTCGGTGACCATGCCGACGTGGTGGCGCAGGGACGCCAGCGTGAGGTCACGCACGTCGACGCCGTCGACGCGGATGGCGCCGTCGCGCACGTCGTAGAAGCGGTCGAGCAGGCGCGCCACCGTCGTCTTGGCCGTGCCGGTGCGGCCGACGAGCGCCACCGTCTCGCCCGGTTCGATCGTGAACGACAGGTCGTTCAGCACGTCGGGACCGTCGCCGTAGCCGAACCGCACGCCGTCGACCTCGATGCGGCCCTGGCAGTCGACGAGATCGATCGAGCCCGGGTGGTCCGCCACCTCGGGTTCGGTGTCGAGGATCTCGAAGATGCGCTGCGCCGACGCCGCCGCCCGCTGGCTCATCATCATGAAGAAGCCGAGCATGCGGAACGGCGCCTGCAGCATGATCACGTACTGGTTGAACACGACGATGTCACCGACGCGGATCTGCCCGTCGATCGCCAGCCAACCGCCGTACATCAGGACGAGCGCCATGCCCAGGCGGGGCAGGTTCTCCATCGCCGGCCCGTACTTGGCCCGGTTGTCGATGGTGGTGATCGACGCCCACCGCAGGCGAGTGGCGGCACGCGCCAGCTTGCGGATCTCCTGCTCCTCGGCGGCGAACGACTTGACCACGCGGACGCCGGCGACGTTCTCCTCGACGATCGTGGCCACCTCGGCCTGACGCCCCTGCAAGATCCAGGAGATGGGGAACATGATGTTCCGCATCTTCACGCCGAGGTAGTAGACGCCGGGCAGCACGGCGATGGCGACGAGCGTCAGGCCGACGTGGATGGTGACCATGACGGCGAAGCCGGCGAAGAACGTGATGAGCGTCATCGCCATGAACGGCGCGAACGCCAGCAGCATCTGCACCGAGCGGATGTCGCTGTTGGCGCGAGAGATGAGCTGGCCGGTCTGCTGCTTGTCGTAGAACGCGAACGACATGCGGCTGAGGTGCTCGAACATGATCGAGCGCAGGTCGAACTCGATCTTGTACGCCACCTTGTAGAGGCCGTAGCGGTAGAGGAACGTGAGGACCGAGCGGAGCGCGCCGAGCACCAGCAGGGTGACGACGATCGGGGTCAGCGTGTCGCCGTCCTCGATGGCGTCGATGCCGCGCCCGAGCACCCGGGGCACGGCGACCTGGGCGGCCAGGGCGATGAACGCCAGGAACAGCGACGTGCCGAACAGCCACTTGTGGGCGTAGACGATGGGCAGCATCCGCTTGATCCAGCCCTTGTCGCGGTCACCGGAGATGCGGCCCTTGGGCGGCGCGTAGCGGGGGGAGACCGCCATCGGCTCGTAGGGCGACGGGCCCGGGTCGCGCTCGTCCTCGCGCAGGTCGTCAGCAACGGTCGCCGTCACTGGAGCTTCTCCTGGAGGCGGGCATCCATGGCCTCGTGCAGCCGGCACAGGACGCGGTGGGCGTCGGCGGCGACGTCGGGCTCGAGGTCGGCGAACACCGTGCGGATGGCGGCATCGGCCCGCTCGTCGGCGGCGCACAGCGCCTGCTTGCCGGCGGGCGTCAGCACGTGGTCGAC
>DASUCO010000181.1:0-6133 GCA_036275955.1 Acidimicrobiales bacterium | reverse complement strand
GGTTGCGTGGGCGCTGAGGGACTCGAACCCCCGGCATCCTCCTTGTAAGGGAGGCGCTCTGACCAGCTGAGCTAAGCGCCCTGGGGGTCCAAGGCTACGCAGGTACCGTTCCGGCGGTGACCACGGCCCCCGACCGCTGTCTCTCCGTGGTGATGCCGTGCTTCAACGAGGAGCGGACGCTGCGCGACGCCGCCGAGCGCGTGCTGCGCTCGCCGTACACGGCCGAGCTGGTGATCGTCGACGACGGGTCGACCGACCGGACGCTCGAGATCGCCAAGGCGATCGACGACCCGCGGGTGCGGGTGCTGGCGCAGGCGCCGAACCAGGGCAAGGGCGCCGCGCTGCGGGCCGGCTTCGCCGAGTGCACCGCCCGCTTCGTGATCATCAACGACGCCGACCTCGAGTACGACCCGGCCGACTACGAGCAGATCCTGGAGCCGATGCTCGACGACCGCGCCGACGTCGTCTACGGCTCCCGCTTCCTCGGCGGCCGCGCCCACCGCGTCCTGTACTTCTGGCACTCGCTGGGCAACAAGCTCCTCACGACGCTGTCGAACATGTTCACCAACCTGAACCTCACCGACATGGAGACCTGCTACAAGGCGTTCCGCCGTGAGGTGATCGAGAGCTTCGAGATCGAGGAGGACCGGTTCGGCTTCGAGCCGGAGATCACGGCCAAGGTCTCGCGCGGCGGCTGGCGCATCTACGAGGTCGGCATCTCGTACGCCGGACGCACCTACGCCGACGGCAAGAAGATCGGCTGGCGGGACGGCTTCCAGGCCCTGCGCTGCATCGTGCGGTACTCGCCGATCGGCGAGCGCGTCGTGGGCCGCCGCTGACTACGCCCTGAGCTCGACGGTCGGCGTCGGCTCGGGCCGGCCGCGCAGCGCCAGCGTGTCGGCCATCGTCCAGTGGACGTGCTCGGCCACGTCGGCCCGATCGAAGGTGCGACACGCGGCGAGCACCCGACCCGGGCGCTGCTTCGACGCCTCCGTGAGACGTGCGGCCTCGTTGACCGGGTCACCGATCACCGTGTACTCGAAGCGCGTCTCGGACCCGATGTTGCCGGCGACCACGAGACCCGAGGAGACGCCGATCCCGAAGTCCAGTGGCACGACGACGTCGCGCAACCGGCGAGCCGCCCGCAGCGCCCGGGTCGGGTGGTCGCGCAGCGGTGCCGGGGCGCCGAAGACGCAGAGCGCGGCGTCACCCTCGAACTTGTCGACCCAGCCCCCCTCCTCGCCGACGATCCGCACCACGATCGTGAACAGCTCGTTCAGCCACGCGACGACCTCGGTGGCGGGCCTCGTCGCCGCCAACCACGTCGAGCCGGTGACGTCGAGGAACAGCGCGCTCACGTCCCGCTGCTCACCACCCAGGTGGACGCCCTCGTCCAGCGCCTGGCGGGCCACCTCGTCGCCCACGTGCCGCCCGAACAGGTCGGCGATGACCTGCCGCTCGCGCAGGCCCCGCACCATGGCGTTCACGCCGGCCTGGAGCTGGCCGATCTCGCCGGCCTCGTCGACCTCCACGTCCACGGCGAGGTCGCCGGCCTGGATGCGACCCAGCGCGTGGCGAACGGAGCCGAGCCGCTCGCTGACGGACTGGCTGGCGACGGCGATCATGGCCGTGCCCGAGACGAGCCCGATGCCACCGAGGATGGCCAGGTCCGACGCGGTCTGCTCGGGGAAGAGGGGACTGAGCGCGATCCCGAGCAGCGGGACGCCCGAGCCGAGCCACCACGCGAGCGCCAGGCGGGCACGGACGCCGAGCGTCTCGATGGGCGCCGGGCGCTCGGCCAAGACGAGCGCGAACGTCGGTCGCAGCACCCGCTCCACGAGCAGGTAGCACATGGCGCTCGTGGTGAGCCCACCGAGCATCGAGCCGACGAAGGACCGCGCCACGTGCCGCAGGTCGTCGCCGTCTATCCAGCCGGCGATGGAGAACAGGACCGAGCCGCCGGCCCACGCCAGCATCGACGCGATGGCGAACCATCTCGGCAGTCGCAGGGTCGCCCGCCGCTCGGCGTCGCTGGGTGTCCGTCGCTCGTAGACCCAGTCGAGCGTCGCCAGGCGGCGCACGCCGACGACGGCACCCGCGTAGCCCACCAGCGCGAAGTAGGAGGCGAGCAGGACCCAGCCGTGCAGCAGGTCCTCCTGGATGTCGGCCACCGACTCCTGGGCCGTCATGCCGAGGTAGGCGTTGACGATCACGGAGCCGGCGATGTTCGACACCGCGAAGACGCCCATCACCGGTCCGCCCGGCGGCTCCCCGATCCGACGCTGCCACGGTCGCAGCTCCGCGCCGTCCCTGCGCAGCAGCCGCACAGCCAGACGGTAGGCGCGGCGAGGATGCGCGGCGCGGAGGAGGCACCCATCTACCGTGTCGACGCATGGGCGGAACCCCGCGGAGCACGGCCGCTCAGCCGGCAGGCGACGACGGCGTCCGTCGATACCTGACCGAGCTGGCGGGGCACACGCTGCTCACGGCTGCCGACGAGGTCGCCCTCGGTCGGGCCATCGCCGTCGGCCGCGAGGCGGGCCTGGCGCTGTCGCGCAAGCGATCGACCAGCGCCGCCGAACGCCGCCGGCTGGAGGAGCTCGTCGCCGCCGGCGACGCGGCACGCGAGCGGTTCATCGCCGCCAACCTGCGCCTGGTCGTGTCGATCGCCAAGCGCTACCAGTCGGCCGCCATGCCGCTGCAGGACGTGATCCAGGAGGGCAACCTCGGCCTCATGCGCGCCGTCGAGAAGTTCGAGCCCGAGCGCGGGTTCAAGTTCTCGACCTACGCCACGTGGTGGATCCGCCAGGCGATCACCCGGGCCATCGCCGACAAGGGCCGGACGATCCGCGTGCCCGCCCACGTGAGCGAGGCGCTCGGCGTCCTGTCCCGCACCGGCGCGACGCTGCAGCGCCAGCTGGGCCGCGAGCCGACGGTCAGCGAGCTGGCCGAGGCCACCGGGCTGCGCCCCGACCGCGTCGCCGACTACCAGGCCGCGGTGCACGAGACGGTGTCGCTGTCGACGCCGATCAACGACGAGCAGGGCGAGCTGGCCGACCTGCTGGCGGACGACGTCGAGACACCGTTCGAGGCGGCCGCCACCAAGCTCGAGCACGAGGCGCTCGACGCTGTGCTGGCGCTGCTGTCCGAGCGCGAGCGCGTCGTGCTGCGCATGCGCTTCGGCCTCGACGGCGCCGTGCCGAGGACGCTCGAGGACGTCGGCCGCGAGTTCGCGCTCACGCGCGAACGCATTCGGCAGATCGAAGCCAAGGCGCTGACCAAGCTGCGCCACCCGTGCGCGCCGCCGGCGCTGCGCCAGCTCGTCGACGCCTAGCCCTTACGAGCGCTCGATCTTCAGGCCGAGGTCGGTGAACGCCTCGTAGGCGCGGTTGCAGCCGCGCTCGATGTGGTGCACGTCGTGCAGCACGGTCGCACCCTCGGCGGCGGCGGCGGCGATGACGTACGCGAAGCCGGCGCGGATGTCGGGCACGGTGATCTCGGCGCCCTTGAGCTTGGTCGGCCCGTGCACGACGGCCGAGTGGCGGTCGTTCATCTCGTTGAAGCGGCAGTCGCGGCCGCCGAGGCAGGCGTCGAACAGCTCGATCTCGGCACCCATGGCCTTGAGCGCACCGACGTAGGTGAAGCGGTTCTCGTACACCGTCTCGTGCACGACCGACATGCCGTCGCACTGCGTGAACAGCACCGTCAGCGGCGGCTGCCAGTCCGTCATGAACCCGGGATGGGTGTCGGTCATCACCACCGACGGACCGAGCCCCTTCTTGGCCTCGGCCGCCAGGTAGTCGTCGGTGATCTCGAAGCGGGCGCCCATGCGGTGCAGCGTCGAGATGGCGGTGACCAGACGGCCCTGGGGGCAGCCGAACACGCGCACTCGCCCGCCGGTGACGAGCCCCGCGGTCAAGTACGAGAACGCCTCGATGCGGTCCCCGGCCAGCGCGTGGTCGGCGCCGACCAGACCGACGACGCCCTCGATGATGAAGCGCCGGTCGGGACGCAGCTCGATGCGGGCACCCATGCGCTGCAGGAACAGCGCCAGCTCGATGACCTCGGGTTCGGTGGCGGCGTTCTCGAGCACCGTGCGCCCCTCGGCCAGCACCGCGGTGAGCAGCACCGTCTCGGTGGCGCCCACGCTCGGGAACGGCAGCCGGAGGCGGGCGCCGTGCAGGGTCGTCGCCTTGGCCTCGAGGCCGTCGTCGGTGAGGTTGACCTCGGCGCCCATGGCGCGGAGGCAGGCGATGTGGAAGTCCAGCGGGCGCTTGCCGATCTGGTCGCCGCCGACGAACGGCACGAACGCCTCGCCCATGCGGTGCAGCAGCGGGCCCACCATGAGGATCGGGATCCGGTTCAGCCCGGCGAACTTCGTCGGCAGGTCGGCCTGGGTCAGCTTGGTGGCGTCGACCACGACGGTGTCGCCGTCACGGTCGACGTGGGCGCCGAGCGAGCGCAGCATCCCCGCGGTGATGTCGATCTCGCCGATCTCTGGGCAGTTGCGCACCGTGCCCGGGGTGCTGCCCAAGAGCGCGGCGACCATGTGCTTGGTGACGGCGTTCTTCGAGCCCTTCACGCTGACGTCGCCGCGCAGCGGCCCGACGGGCTCGACGCGCCAGGAGCTTCGGGGCGGGGTCACCGCGAAAGGTTAGAAGCCTTGGCCGGTGATGCGAGCCAGGGCGATGAGCGCCCCGGCCGCCTCGTGCTGCAGCTCGGGCAGGTGGTCGGGGGCAAACCACGCCACCTCGGTCACCTCGGGCGGCATGGCTCGGGCTCGGTCCGGCTCCGGCGTGGTGCAGCGGTAGATGACGTCGACCCGGCGGGGCTCGGGAGCGACCACGACGGCCGGCTCGCCCACGACCTGGATGGCGATGTCGACCTCCTCGCGCGCCTCGCGGACGGCGCCGTCGGCCGGCCCCTCACCGCGGTTCAGGAGGCCACCGGGGAAGCCCCACGCGTTGCGGTACGAGTGCTTCACCAGCAGCAGCCGGCCGTCCTCGCGCTCGATGATGCAGATGGAGCCGACCGTGTACGACGGCGCCAGGGTGTGCACGATCGCCAGGCGTCCACGCCGTGGCAGCCGCTTGTAGATCTTCAGCAGCGCGAGGTGGAGCCGGCCCAGCATCCGTTCGAGGCTAGGCACCCCCGACGCGGAACCTCCGGACCGCGTCGAGGAGCTCGGGCGTCGCCGCCGCCATCGGGCCCCGCTTGGCGCCGTGCTCGAGGTGCACGAGGTCTCGACCGTGGACGTCCTCCATGAGCCCCCCCGCCTCGGTCAGCACCAGCATCCCACCGAGGTAGTCCCACGGGCCGTGGATGCCTGCGGTGTTGTCGAGGTACGCGTCGAACCGGCCGCAGGCGACGCTGCAGATGTCGAGCGCGGCGGCGCCCATGACGCGGCCCTGGGCCCACGGTCCGTCCGTCGTGGGGATGCCGCACAGCACGACGAGCGCCTGCGACACGTCGGTCAGCGCGTTCACGCGGATGGTCTCGCCGTTGCGGCGCGCGCCGCCGCCGCGCACCGCATCGAAGCGCTCGCCGGTGGCCAGGTTGATGACGAGCGCGGCGCGCGCCCCGTCCCGGTCGACGGCGCACAGGCTGGTGGCGAACCACGGCACCCCGCGACTGGCGTTCGTGGACCCGTCGACGGGGTCCATGACCACGACGATGTCGCGCTCGTGGTGGTGCAGGCCGGACTCCTCCGAGAGCACGCCGAGCCCGGCCTCGGTCAGCACCTTCACGGCGGGAGCATCGGCCACGAGGTCGATGGCGTACTGCGTGTGGGTGGCCGCCCCGGTCGTCGGCCGCCAGTCCTCCACGGTCGCCAGCGCGTCGCTGATGGCGCGAGCGGTGTCGTCGAGGATGGCCAGCAGGTCGTCGTCGGTCACCTCAGTAGGTTGCCCGGTGTGGCGATCCGGCCGGCGCAGCCCGACGACCTCGGGGAGATCTGCGCGCTCATCCGCGAGCTCGCGGACTACGAGGAGCTGTCCCACGAGGTGGAGCTCGACGAGGCCGAGGTCGGCCGCTGGCTGTTCGACGAGCGGGTCGCCTCGGTGCTGATCGCCGAGGCCGACGGCGGCGAGGTCGCCGGCATGGCCCTGTGGTTCGCCACGTTCTCGACGTTCCT
>DASUCO010000180.1:0-13458 GCA_036275955.1 Acidimicrobiales bacterium | reverse complement strand
GGACAGCGCCAAGGGATCATCCGACGCCCTGACCTCGGCTTCGAGGTCGACGAGCACCCGTCCGAGCACGTCATCGGTGAGTCGGGCCACGTCCTCCTCGGCGTTCACCTCGAAGATCTCCTCCGTCGCCAGTCGCTGCAGCAGCTCTCCCGCCTCGGGTCCCGCCTGCTCCACCGCGTCGTGGAACGTGCCGGCCTCGCACAGCGCGCGGAACGCGGCGGCGTCGATGTCGTCGACGAACAGCGACTCGTGCAGGAGATCGCCGACGTCCTCCGGTCGCTGCACCGCGAGACGCAGCACCACGTGCGCCGGCGTCTCCGCCGGTCGGCGCGTGGGCGTCGTGCTCGCCGGCGGCGCCGGGCGCGACGGTGCGATGCGCATCGTGCGAAGGGACTCGACGTCGAGCCGACAGCGGTCGGCCACCTCGCGCAGGTACTGGTCGCGGACGAGCTGGTTGGGGTGCTCGGCCACGACCTTCATCGCTGCCTCGGCCGCCCGCGCCCGGCCCTCGGCCGTCGACAGGTTGGCGCTGGCCAGCAGCCGGTTGAGCCGGAAGCCGAGGAACGGCACGGCGTCCTTCACCGCAGCCGCGAGCCCGGCCGGATCGGTCCTGGCCATGTCGCCCGGGTCCATCCCCGGCGGCAGCGCCAGCACGTGCACGTCGAGCTCGTGCTTCTGCTCCCACTCGTAGAACTTCTCGGCCGCCCCCTGGCCGGCGGCGTCGGCGTCGAAGCCGAGGATGATCCGCTTGGCGAAGCGCCGCAGCGTCTGCACGTGCCGCTCCGTCAGCGCCGTGCCGCAGGTGGCGACGGCCCGGGGCACGCCGGCGGTGGCGAAGCCGATGACGTCGGTGTAGCCCTCGCACACGACCACCTCGTCGTGCTCGACGATGTCGGCCTTGGCCCAGTTGAGGCCGTACAGGACCTCGCTCTTCTCGTAGATCTCGCTCGACGCCGAGTTCTTGTACTTCGAGCCCTCGTGGTTCGGCAGGATGCGGCCCCCGAACGCGACCGGGTCGCCGCGCACGTCGAAGATCGGGAACAGCACCCGGCCTCGGAACGAGTCCTGCAGCTTGTTGCGGCTGTTCACGAACCCGAGGCCGGTGTCCTTGGCCACGTCCGGGGTCAGCTTCAGCGCCTTGCACAGGGCGTCCCAGTCGTCCGGCGCCCAGCCGATCTTGTACTGGCGCACCATGTCGGCGGTGAAGTCGCGCGACCGCAGGTAGCCGCGGGCCTCGCCGGCGTCGGGCGAGGTGAGGAGCCGGTCGTGGTACCACTCGACGGCGGCGTTCATGGCCTCGATCAGCCGCGTCCGCTTCTTGCGGCCCTCGCCCTCCCCCGACGTCGTGTACGTCAGCTGGATGCCGGCCCGGTTGGCCAGCATCTCGACGGCGCCGACGAAGTCGAGGTGGTGGATCTCGCGGACGAACGTGATGGCGTCGCCCTTGGCCTGGCAGCCGAAGCAGTAGTAGGCGCCCAGCTCGGCGTTGACCGAGAACGAGCCCGTCTTCTCGGCGTGGAACGGGCACAGACCCGTCCACCGGGACCCGCTCTTGCGCAGGGCGACGACCTCGCCGATCAGGGCGGCGATGTCCGTGGCGTCACGGACCTTCAGGACGTCCTCGTCGGCGATCCCCATCCGCCGCCGAACCTACCGCCGGGCTGTGACACCCGTTCGGCACAACTTCCTGCTAGTGGGTGTGGTCCCCATCGTGCTGGTGCTCGTGCTCGTGGCTGCGCTGGACCAGCTCCTCGATGGTGTCGTCATGCTCGCTGGCGTCGTGGTCCCGGGCGTCCGCCCGCAGCGAGGCGATGACCGAGACGGCCAGCACGCCGATGATCACCGTCAGCGCCAGCCACGTCGGCGGGTGCCAGACGTCCGCGGTGGCCAGGATCATCTTCACGCCCACGAAGGCGAGGATCACGCCGAGCCCGGTGTTCAGGTAGCGGAACTTGTCGGCCATGCCGGCCAGGCAGAAGTACAGGGCGCGCAGGCCGAGGATGGCGAACGCGTTCGACGTGAAGATGACGAACTGCTCCTGGCTGACGGCGAAGATCGCCGGGATGGAGTCGACGGCGAACAGCACGTCGGTCGACTCCACCATGACGAGCACCGCGAACAGCGGGGTGGCGACGCGCTTGCCGTTCACGCGGGTGAACATCTTCTGCCCGTCGTACTCGTTCGTCGACGGGACGATCTTGCGGACCAGTCGCAGCGCGAGGTTCTGGTCGGGATGGACCTCGGCCTCGTCGTGCCGCGAGATCTTGTACGCGGTGTAGATCAGGAACGCACCGAAGATGTAGAGCAGCCAGTCGAACCGCTCGACCAGCGCGACGCCGGCGAAGATGAAGACAGCGCGCAGCACGAGGGCGCCGAAGATGCCCCAGAACAGCACGCGGAACCGGTACGCCTGGGGAACCGCGAAGAACGTGAGGATCACGGCCCACACGAACACGTTGTCGATCGAGAGGCTCTCCTCGATCAGGTAGCCGGACAGGTACTGCCCCGCCGCCGTGCCGCCGTGCAGCCACCACATGACGAACGTGAACGACAGGCCCAGCGAGATCCAGACGGCGCTCTCGACGGCGGCCGCCTTGATCGACACCTCGTGGGCGTCCCGGTGGAACACCAGCATGTCGAGCAGGACGAGCGTGACCACCAGCCCCAGGAACGCGCCCCACTGCCACGCCGGGACGTCGAGGTTCAGCTTCAGCTTGTCGGAGGCCTCAGAGGCCAGCAGCAGCGCGCGCATCTGGTGCTCCTTCTAGCGCGTGTCGGACCCGGTGCCCGCACCGAGCACGGCCTGGGCAGCCGACAGGCGAGCGATCGGGACCCGGAACGGCGAGCAGGACACGTAGTCGAGGCCGCACTCGTAGAAGAAGTAGATCGACGACGGGTCGCCGCCGTGCTCGCCGCAGACGCCGAGCTTGATGTCGGGCCGGGCCGCCTTGCCCCGTTCCACCGCGGTCTTGACGAGCTCGCCGACGCCGTCGAAGTCGATGGTCTCGAACGGGTTCGTCTTCAGCAGGCCGTTCTCGACGTAGTACGCCATGATCCGGCCCTCGATGTCGTCCCGGCTGAAGCCGAGCGCCATCTGCGTGAGGTCGTTGGTGCCGAAGCTGAAGAACTCGGCGAACTCCGCCATGTCCTCGGCCCGCAGCGCGGCGCGGGGCACCTCGATCATGGTGCCGATCATGATCTCGAGCTTCTTCTTGAGCTTCACGCCGCTGGTCGCCGCCGCGATCGCGCTCTCGACCCAGCCCCGGGCGAGCTGCATCTCCTCGCGGGAGATCGTGAGCGGGATCATGATCTCGACCACCGGCTTCTTGCCGTTCTGGGCCTGCTGCACGGCCGCCTCGACGAGCGCCCGCACCTGCATCTCGTAGAGCCCAGGCTTGACCACGCCGAGCCGCACGCCGCGCGTGCCGAGCATCGGGTTGACCTCGTGCCACGACTGGGCGGCGGCGAGGAGGTCGGCCTCCTCGGGGGTGAGGCCCTGCGTCGCCTGCTTGACGAGCAGCTCCTCGATGTTGGGGAGGAACTCGTGCAGCGGCGGGTCGAGCAGCCGGACCGTGACCGGCAGGCCGTCCATGGCGTCGAGGATCTCGAGGAAGTCGGCCCGCTGGGCCGCGAGGAGCGACTCGAGGGCGGCGGCCGACTCGGCCGGCGTGTCGGCCAGGATCATCGCCCGCACGATGGGCAGGCGGTCCTCGCCCAGGAACATGTGCTCCGTCCGGCACAGGCCGATGCCCTCGGCGCCGAACTCGCGGGCGCGGGTGGCGTCGGGGCCGTTGTCGGCGTTGGCGCGGACCTTGAGGCCGCGCCGGCTCTTGTTGCCCTTGCGGACCTCGTCGGCCCACTCGAGGATCGTGTCGAACTCGGGTGGCGTGACGCCGACGCTGAGGCCGACCTCGCCGAGCACGACCTCACCGGAGCCGCCGTCGAGGGAGATGATGTCGCCCTCGTTCACCGTGGTGGCGCCCACCGAGAACGTCTTGCCGGTGATCTTCACCTGCTCGGCGCCGACGACGGCGGGCTTGCCCCACCCGCGGGCGACGACGGCGGCGTGGCTCACGAGCCCGCCGCGCGCGGTGAGGATGCCCTCGGCCGCAGCCATGCCGTGCACGTCCTCTGGCGAGGTCTCGTTGCGCACGAGGATGACCTTCTCGCCGCGGTCGGCAGCGTCGGCCGCGTCGTCGGCGGTGAAGTACACCTTGCCGACGGCGGCACCCGGTGACGCGGCGAGGCCCTTCGTGAGCACGACGTTCTTGCCGCCGGCGGCGAACTGCGGGTGCAGCACCGAGTCCAGGTGGTCGGCGGTGACGCGCTGCAGCGCCTCTTCCTTCGTGATCTTCCAGCCCTTCTGCTTCGTCATGTCGACGGCCATGCGGAGGGCGGCCAGACCGGTGCGCTTGCCGACGCGCGTCTGGAGCATCCAGAGCTTGCCCTGCTCGATCGTGAACTCGGTGTCGCACATGTCGCGGTAGTGCTTCTCGAGCCGCTCGAAGATGTCGATGAGCTCGGCGTAGGGCTTGGGGAACTTCTTCTTCATGGCGTCGAGCGGCTCGGTGTTGCGGATGCCCGCCACGACGTCCTCGCCCTGGGCGTTCACCAGGAAGTCGCCGTAGGGCAGCGCTTCGCCGGTGGAGGGGTTGCGGGTGAAGCCGACGCCGGTGCCGCTGTTCTCGTCCCGGTTGCCGAACACCATGGCCTGCACGTTCACCGCGGTGCCCAGCTCGTGGCTGATGCGCTCGCGGTTGCGGTACGCGATGGCACGTGCGCCGTTCCACGAGCGGAACACCGCCTCGACCGCGCCCCGCAGCTGGTCGGTCGGGTCCTGTGGGAACGGGCGGCCGGTGTGGCGCTCGACGACCTCCTTGTAGCGGAGGCACATGCGGCGCAGCGTGTCGGGCGTGATCTCGGAGTCGGCGGTGACGCCATCCCACTCCTTGGCCGTGTCGAGCAGCCGGTCGAACTCCTCGCCCTCGACGTCGAGCACGATGCGCCCGTACATGGCGATGAAGCGCCGGTAGGAGTCGTAGGCGAAGCGCTCGTCGGTCTGCTTGGCCAGGCCCTCGACCGACTCGTCGTTGAGACCGAGGTTGAGGACGGTGTCCATCATCCCCGGCATCGAGAACTTGGCCCCCGAGCGCACGCTGACGAGGAGCGGATCGGTCGGGTCGCCGATCCTCTTGCCCATCTGCTTCTCGAGCTTGGCCCGCTGCTTGGCGATCTCGTCGTCGAGCCCCTTGGGCCAACCGGCGTGCATGTAGTCACGACAGGCGTCGGTCGAGATCGTGAAGCCGGGAGGCACCGGCAGCCCCAGCACCGAGGTCATCTCGGCGAGGTTGGCGCCCTTGCCGCCGAGCAGGTCCTTGTAGGACATCGGCGGCTTGCGGTGCTTGTGATCGAATGCGTACACGTAGGCCACGGTGGCAGGCTACGCGGTGATCCAGGTCACCCTGGCTGGCGCTGGGCGTTCTCGGAACCTCAGCGGGCCGGATGTGGCGCGCTGAGGTCCCGAGAACGGCCATGATCCGCTGATGGGTGAGCTCGGAGACCTCTACGCCGAAGGCCGCGAGCGGTTCATCGGCATCGTCGCCGGCGCCGATCCGACGAAGCCGGTGCCGACGTGTCCGCTGTGGACCGTCAAGGACACGCTGGCGCACGTCGCCGGCATCCCGGCCGACATCCTCGCCGGGAGGCTCGACGGCGTCGCCACCGATCCGTGGACGGAGGCGCAGGTCGTGGCGAGGCGGAATCAGTCGATTGCGGAGA
The DNA here is from genome assembly GCA_036275955.1 of Acidimicrobiales bacterium. GTDB lineage: Bacteria > Actinomycetota > Acidimicrobiia > Acidimicrobiales > CADCSY01 > DATLFP01. The sequence continues at coordinate 7,680 of DASUCO010000180.1, read as the reverse complement.
TCGTCCAGGAGTGGCGGGAGACCGGCCCGGAGATCGACGCCATGGTCGACTCGTTCGGCCCGACCGGGAAGCAGCTGCTGCTCGACCTGACGACCCACGAGCAGGACGTGCGACTCGCGCTCGGACGGCCTGCGCTGCGCGACGCACCCGTGCTCGACGTCGGCCTCGACTTCCTCGCGCTCGGCCTCGGCGCCGCGCTCCCGAAGGCGCTCTCGATCGAGGCCGACGGCCGGACGTGGCAGGCAGGCGAAGGCATCCCGGCGGCGACGCTCCGCGGGAGTCGGTTCGACGTCATCCGAGCGTGCACCGGTCGTCGCTCGCGCGCACAGGTCGAGGCGATGGACTGGTCCGGCGACGCCGCGTCGCTCGTCGACGCGCTGGAGTTCGGGCCGTTCACCTTCCCGGCGAACGACATCGTCGAGTAGCGCCTAGTCGAAGAGGTCGAACGCGGCGGCGACGTCGAGGAGGATCGTCGATGCCACTTCCGCGTCCTCGTTCATGAGCAGCGCGGCGACGAACCGCTTGCGACCGTCGGTCATCTCCGCGTACCACGCGCCGGCCAGCACGCCGGGCTCGGAGCCACCCTTGAACGCGACGTACGGGAACCGGTCGCGATCGATGTCCACGCCCCGGTTGAGCGACAGGATGCGCCGCACCTCATCACCCTTGGTCTGCAGCGCCACGTGGGCGCGGCACAGGTCGAGCGGCGAGGCGAACCACTCCAGCTCGTCCACCGCGACAGGACCGCTGGCCAGGTCGCTGAGGTCCTCGAGGGTGGCACCGCGGTCCGGCAGGGCATCGAGGATCGCTCGCCGCCGTTCGACGTCGGCGTCGATGTACTCCTGCCGCTCCTCGTCAGAGAAGACCCACTTCACGAACGTGAGCTCGCGCGTGCTGAGGAACGGCAGGTTGCGGGATGGGTCGGCCATGCCCATGATCGGCAGCTGGGCCTCGACCGCGGCTCGCCCGACGTGCTCGAGCACCAGGTCGGTGGCGGTGTTGTCGCTCACGCTGATCATCGCTTGCGCCGCGTCGCGCAGCGAGACCTGGGTGCCGGCGGCCGTCTCGCCGTAGGTCATCGACGAGTGCACGCGCCGCTCGTCGGTGATCGTGAGCATGTCGTCCCAGGACGCCGTGCCGGCGGCAACCGCGTCGGCCGCGGCGCCCAGCACGTAGAGCTTGAACGCCGAGCCGAGCGGCAACACGCGGTCGGCGTCGATGGCGTGCACCGGCCGGCACTCGCCGTCGACGACCTCAGCCGCCAGGAAGGCCATGTCGGGCGCCGCGTCGCGCAGGCGTCGCTCGAGCTCGTCCCACGAGCCGGGCTTCGACCGATCGTCCTGGTACGGCTGGAGCAGCAGGCTGGTGATGCGGTCGCCGACGACGGCGATCGACATCCTCCAGGCAGCGCCGGTAGCGCCGCGCAGGATCAGCACCGCCTCCGTGGCCGACTCCTCGAGGATCGACTCGATCTCGTAGGGACCGAGCGGTCGCAGCTCCCGGTCGGCCAGGGCGATGACCTGCTCGGCCGGCACCTGAGCGAGGAACGCCGGTGCGAACACCGCGTCGAGGTCCTCCTGCTCGCCCTGGTTCAGGAAGCGCAGCACCCACTCGGTCCGGTCCCCTACCGGGCCGGCCTCGAGCTCGGGGGCCGGTGCACCGGACGCGGCCGTCGACTCGTCGTCCGTGGTCATCGCGCCGGCCACCCCGCCCAGGAGCACGAGCCCGATGGCCGCTGCCAGCAGCCGCTCGCGCACGGGGGTGGAACTACGACAGCCGTCCCCGCAGCTCCTCCACGAGACCGTCGATGGGCACCCGGACCTGCTCCAGGCTGTCGCGGTCGCGGATGGTGACGGCCTTGTCGTCGAGCGACTCGAAGTCGACGGTGACGCAGTAGGGCGTGCCGACCTCGTCCTGGCGCCGGTACCGGCGACCGATGGACTGGGTCTCGTCGTAGTCGACCATCCAGTGGGGCTGCAGCAGCCCGAGGACCTCGCGCGCCAGCGGCGTGAGCGTCTCCTTCTTGCTCAACGGCAGCACGGCCACCTTGTACGGCGCCAGGCGGTGGTGCAGGCGCAGCACGGTGCGCACCTCGCCCTCGATCTCGTCCTCGGTGTACGCCGCCATGAGGAACGCCATCATCGTGCGGGTGGCGCCGGCCGCCGGCTCGATGACGTGGGGCACGTAGCGCTCGCCCGACGCCTGGTCGAAGTACTCGAGCTTCTCGCCCGAGTGGTTGGCGTGCTGGGTGAGGTCGTAGTCGCCGCGGTTGGCGATGCCCTCCAGCTCGTCCCAGCCCCACGGGAACAGGAACTCCACGTCCGACGTGCCCGACGAGTAGTGCGACAGCTCGTCGGGGTCGTGCGCGCGCAGCCGCAGCTTGTCCTCGGGGATGCCGTGGTCGATGTACCAGCGCTTGCGCTCGGCGAGCCAGTACTCGTACCACTGGGTGGCGTCGGCCGGCGGCACGAAGAACTCCAGCTCCATCTGCACGAACTCACGCGTGCGGAAGATGAAGTTGCCGGGCGTGATCTCGTTGCGGAACGACTTGCCGACCTGCGCGATGCCGAACGGCGGCTTCTTGCGCGACGTCTCGAGGATGTTCTTGAAGTTGAGGAACGGGCCCTGGGCCGTCTCCGGCCGCAGGTACACCTCGGCGCCGGCACCCTCGACGGGGCCGGCGAACGTCTTGAACATCAGGTTGAACTGGCGGGCCTCGGTGAAGGTGCCCTTGCCGCCGCAGCTCGGGCACACGTCGGGGTCCTCGAGCTTGTCGAGCCGGTGGCGCTCCTTGCACTGACGGCAGTCCACGAGCGGGTCGGTGAAGTTCTGCAGGTGACCGGACGCCTCCCACACCGCGGGCGGCGAGAGGATCGAGGCGTCGAGGCCGACCACGTCGTCGCGCAGCTGCACCATCGACCGCCACCACGCGTCCTGCACGTTGCGCAGCATGAGGACGCCGAGGGGTCCGTAGTCGTAGGCCGACCGGAAGCCGCCGTAGATCTCGGCGGACGGGAAGACGTAGCCCCGTCGCTTGCAGAGGTTCACAACCTGGTCGAAGAGGTCAGCCATAAGGTCCGGCGATGGTACCGAGGCACCCCGACGTCACCCCCAACGAGTTCTTCGCGCTCGACCTCCGCGTCGGGCGCGTGACCGCCGTCGATGCCTTCCCCGAGGCCCGCAAGCCGGCGTGGAAGCTCACCGTGGACTTCGGGCCCGAGGTGGGCACGTTGCGCACCAGCGCCCAGGTGACCAACTACGCCGAGGACGAGCTGCTCGGTCGCATCGTGGTGGGCGCCATCAACCTCGGCACGCGCCAGATCGGCCCCTTCGTCAGCCAGTTCCTGGTGCTGGGTGCCGTCGACCCGGCCGACGGCACCGTCCACCTGCTCGAGCTGCCCGACGGCGTCGAGCCCGGGTGGTCGATCGCTTAGCGATCCTCCCCGTCGCCGCCGAGCAGGATCCGGGGCAGCTCGGCGACCGACGTCAGCAGGTGGGTGTGAGGCGTGGCCGCCATCTCGGCCGCCTGCTCGGGGTCGGCCACCACACCGGCGACCACGGCGGCGCCGGCCCGGCTGCCGCACAGCAGGTCGCTCACCGTGTCGCCGCACACCGCCACCTCCTCGAGGTCGACGCCGAAGTGCTTGGCCGCGTGCTCGACCAGGTCGGGCCAGGGACGGCCCCGCCCGACGTCGGCCGGCGACAGCGCGAGGTCAGCGAGATCGCGCCACGCGAGGGCATCGATGATCGCCTCCCGGGTGGTCGGCGCGAAGCCCGTGATCAGGCAGACCCGGATGCCGGCGTCGCGCAGCGCACGCAGCACCTGCTCGGCACCCGGCGCCGCCTCGACCTCCCCGCGCTGCACCGCCCGCTCGTACGCCGCCTCGAACGCGGCGTTGGCGGCGGTCGCCTTGGGGCCATCGCCCAGGATGGCGCGGAACACGTCGATCTTCGAGTGGCCCATCGTCCGCCGCACGATGTCGAGGGCGCCGGCCATCTCGCCCTCGCCGATGAGCCCCTCGCCCACCATGGCCTCGACGAAGGAGCGCTCGACGACCCCGTCGTCGGTGATCGTCGTCCCCGCCATGTCGAGGCAGGCGAGGCGGATGCGCACGCGCCAGTTGTAGCCGCCACCATGGACCGGTGCGATTCCTCCCCCTCGTCCTGATCGCCGTGCTGCTGACCGGTTGCGGTGACGACGACGACGAGCCCCGCGCCGCGGGCGCCACCACCACGACCACGACGGACGACTGTGCCGGCGCCGACCCGGTCCCGGTGACCGCCGTCGGCGGGGAGCCGGCCGAGATCGCGGCCACCGCCGGCGACGTCACGCTGGCCGTCGTCGACCACGGGGCGTCGGTCGACGTCGTCGGCGTCTTCACCACCGTGGACTGCGCGTACGAGCCGGTCTCGATGGGCACCGACCCGGCCACGTTCGCGGTGGGCGGCAGCGTCACCCACGGCGACGGGCTGCGCTGCGAGGGCGGCCGCATCACCCACCTGTCGGCCACCAGCGACGACGGCGAGACCTACCAGGCCGTCGCCGTCACCTACGAGGTCGAGGGCACCGACCTGGTCGAGGTCGACCGGTCGGCGTCGACCATCGAGGCGCAGACCGACCCCGGCACGCTCGACCCCTACTACCGCCTGGACTGCTAGCAGCAGGTTCCTAGTGCTTGTCGAGGAGGTGCATGGAGCGCATGCGCCGCTCGACGTGCGCCTCCAGCGCGCGGGTGGCCAGGTGCTCCACCTCGAAGCCGGCTGAGGTCGCCGGCTCGGCGAGCACGGAGACGAGGTCACCGCCGAGCATGCGGCGCAGCAGCGCCAGCGCGCCGGGCGACAGTCGCGGTGCGCCGTGGGCACAGGCGCGGCACAGCACGCCGCCCACCTCGAGATCGAAGGCGACCACCTCGTCGGTGCTCCCGCACGACGCGCACTCGTCGAGCAGCGGGGTGAAGCCCTCCTGCGCCAGCAGCTTCCAGAAGAACGCGGGGACGACCAGCGGCGCCGGTCCCGCCTCCAGCGTGCGCAGCGCACCGAGCAGCATCTGCAGCAGGCGGGGGTTCTCCTCCCCCTCCTGCGCGAGGTGGTCGACGGCTTCGAGGAGCGCGCTGGCCTGGGTGAGGCGGTCGAGGTCCTCGCGCACGGCGCGGAAGGAGTCGATGGTCTCGACCTGGGTGACGATGTCGAGGTCACCGCGGGTCTCGTACAGCTGCAGCGACAGGTGCGTCAGCGGCTCGAGGCGGGCGCCGAAGCGGCTCTTGGTCTTGCGCACGCCCTTGGCCACGGCGCGCACCTTGCCCCGGCCCTCGGTGGCGATGGTGATGATGCGGTCGGCCTCACCGAGCTTGATCGTGCGCAGCACGATGCCCCGCTCGCGGTAGAGGGCCATCGCGCTACTGCTCGAGACCGCCGAAGCGACGCTCGCGCCGTTGGAACTCGCGCACGGCCTCGAAGAGGTCCTCGCGGCGGAAGTCGGGCCACAGCACCTCGGTGAAGACCAGCTCGCTGTAGGCCAGCTCCCACAGCAGGAAGTTCGAGATGCGGTACTCGCCCGAGGTGCGCACCACGAGGTCGGGGTCGGGCATCTCCGGGTCGTAGAGGTGACGTCGGATCGCCTTCTCGTCGACCTTGTCCGGCTGCACGCCCTCGGCCACCAGCTTGCGCACGGCATCGACGATCTCGGCCCGGCCGCCGTAGTTGAACGCGATCGTCAGCGTCATCACCTTGTTGTCCTGCGTGAGCTCGACCGACTGGTCCATCTGCCTCAGCAGGCGCTTGGGCACTCGCCAGTCGCGCCGGCCGGCGAAGCGCATGCGCACGCCGCGCTCGTGCAGCTCGTCCCGACGGCGGGTGAGGATCGACTCGTTGAAGCCCATGAGGTACTTGACCTCGTCGGCCGGTCGCTTCCAGTTCTCGGTCGAGAACGCGTAGACGGTCATCCACGACAGGCCGAGGTCCAGCCCGCCCTCGACGGTGTCGAACAGGGCCTCCTCGCCTGCGGCGTGGCCCTCGGTGCGCTTCAGCCCGCGCTTCTGGGCCCACCGGCCGTTGCCGTCCATGACGAGCGCCACGTGGGCCGGGACCCGCCTGGCGTCGATCCCGTCGAGGTCCACCGATCGAAACTACCGCCGGGGCCCGGGGGTCCAGGGGGAGTCCCCCGGAATCTGGGTACAGACGGCGCGTGCTCGAACGCGTCAAGCAGCGCATCACCGGCACCGGTCGCCACCTGGGCGAGCGGTACCCGTTCCTGGTCACGGTCTGGGCCGTCCAGAAGCGCTTCGGTGAGCTGAACGGCTCCTACCTGGCCTCGGCGATCACCCTGTCGTCGTTCCTGTCGCTGTTCCCGCTGCTCCTGGTGGCCATCTCGGTCATCGGCTTCTTCTCCTCCGGCGACCCGACGCTGGCCCGCGACACGGTGAGGTTCCTCGGCCTGTCCGGCTCCAGCGAGGCCGCCACCATCGTCACCGACGCCATCCAGACGGCCGAGGAGAGCAAGGCGGCGGCGTCGATCGTCGGTGTCGTCGGCCTGCTCTGGTCCGGCCTCGGTCTCGTCGCCGCGCTGCAGTACGTGTACGACACGGTGTGGCAGGTCACCGGCCGTGGCATGAAGGACAAGCTGTTCGGGTTGCTGTGGCTGGTCGGTGGCGGGCTGCTCTTCGCGACGTCGTTCGCGGTGACGTCGCTCGTCGGCGCGCTGCCCGGGTTCCTGGCCCCGATCAACATCCTGGTCGGCATCGCCCTGTCGTTCGGCCTGTTCATGTGGACGGCCAAGGTCCTCCCCCACCGCGACATCGGGTTCAAGGCGCTGGTGCCCGGCGCCATGGTGGGCGCCATCGGGCTGGAGATCCTCAAGCTCGTCGGCAGCCTCTACGTGCCTCGCGCCGTGGCGTCGTCGTCGGCCGTGTACGGCTCGATCGGCGTCGTCTTCGCCATCCTCGCGTGGCTGCTGTTCTTCGGCCGTCTCGTCGTCTACTCGGCCGTCGTCAACGTCGTGCGATGGGAGGAGGAGCACGGCACCGTCGTCATCGACATCCGGGTGCCGAACCTCCCCGGCGAGCAGAACGACGACGACGCCACCCGGGCCGGCCAGCAGGACCCCGAGGGAGACGTCGTCAAGACCTAGGAGGCTGCTGAGCAGCCGGCGTGCAGATCTCCGAGTCAGATTCGTCGCTGACAAGGACGCACGACCGAAGGAATCCTCTTGTCGGCTTTCGAGGTTGGGCGGACGCCGTCAGCGACGGATCTGGCCGGAGAGATGTGCGTCGCGCTGCCCAGCAGGCTCCTAGCTAGCGTCGAGCCGTGTTCGGCCTGGTGCGCGGCCTCGTCGAATGGGTGCCGACCAGCGCGCAGTGGGCGGGCTACGTCGCCGGGCCGCTCGTCGTGCTCGGCTATCTGGTGGGCTCCCTGCCGGTGGGCGACCTGGTGGCCCGGCGCCGGTTCCGCCGCCAGCTCGACCGCGGCGGGCTGCCGGTCCCGGCCGAGATCGACAGCGCCGCCGTCCTCACCGGCGCGCTGACCGCCGGGCTCACGCTGCTCGTGGCCACCGTGGCGTGGGACGTCGGCCTGGAGGCGTCGCCGCGTGGCGCCTTCGGTGCCATCGGCACCTTCGCCAACCAGGCGCTCGGGGCGTGGGTCTCCATCGCGCTGTGGACCGGCACGGCGGCGATGCTCGGCTCG
>DASUCO010000179.1:0-20413 GCA_036275955.1 Acidimicrobiales bacterium | reverse complement strand
CGGCGTCGACCGGGTGCCGATCCCCGGCGGCCTGCGCCTGTCGTTCCCCGCACCGGCGCCGCTGCCGGCGCTGGTCCGGCTGGTCGAGGCCGAGCAGGGCTGCTGCAGCTTCTTCTCGTTCGCCATCACCGTCGACGATCGCGGCGTCGCCCTCGAGGTGACGGCGCCGGACGACGCTGCGCCGCTGGTGACCGAGGTGTTCGGGTGAACGACAAGCGACTGATCGCCGTTGGCGCGCTCGCGTGCGCCGTCTGCTGCGTGACACCCATCGGTGGCGCTGTCACGCTCGTTGCCGGGCTGCCGCTGGCGCTTCGCCGTCGACGTGCTGCGTCAGCCGTGGGGGACGACGACGTCGTCGGCCACCTCGACGACGTCGGGGTACAGCGCTCGTAGCAGCGCGGCGGCCAGCACGCCCCCGGCCAGCTGCGCCACGACGAAGGCGGGGACCGACGACGGCTCGATGCCGGCGAAGGTGTCGGTGAACGCCCGCCCGATCGTCACCGCCGGGTTGGCGAAGCTCGTCGACGAGGTGAAGAAGTACGCGCCGCCGATGTAGGCGCCGACGGCGAACGGCGCCGCGGTGGCGCGGCCGGACCGCACGACGCCGAAGATCACGAGCAGCAGCCCGGTGGTGGCGACCACCTCGCCCAGCCACAGTCCGCCGGCCGAGCGCGCCTTCTCGGACCAGGTCACGGCGTCGAGCTCGAACATCAGGTTGGCCAGCACCGCGCCGCTGCACGCGCCGGCGACCTGGGCGGCGACGTACGCCGGCAGGTCGCGGCGGTCGAGGCCGCCGAACCAGGCGTCGACGGCGCTGACGACGGGGTTGAAGTGGGCGCCCGACACCGGGCCGAGCGCCAGGATGAGGGCGACGAGCCCGCCGGCGGTGGCCGCCGCGTTCTCGAGGAGCTGCAGACCGACGTCGTCGGGGGACAGCCGCTGGGCGGCGATGCCGGACCCGACGACGACGGTCACGAGCAGCGCGGTGCCGAGGTACTCGGCCAGCGCGCGGCGGGGGAGCGGCGTGCTCAGCAGCAGGCCGATTCCGCGACCGGCGTCGACGCGCAGCACAGCGAGTCCTCGCCCTCCACGTGGGCGCTCGACTTGCCGAAGCTGTCGCTGTCCTCGAGCACCGTGTAGATCTCCCACGCGCCGTCAGGGCCGTCGATCCACACCTTGTCCTGCTTGGCGAAGCAACACGTGCCGTTCTCCTCGACCGCGTCCACGCCCTGCTCGGTGAGGCGAGCCTGGTGGGCGGACACCTCGTCGGTCGACATGACCTCGACGCCGAGGTGGTTCAGCCGCGACTCGGCGCCGGCCTTCTCGAACAGCACGAGCTTGAGGGGCGGGTCGGCGATGGCGAAGTTGGCGTAGCCGGGCTTGATCTTGTTCGGCTCGGTGGCGAAGAGCTTCGAGTAGAAGGCGACGGCCTCGTCGATGTCGGGAACGTTGAGGGCGAGCTGGACACGGGACATGACGTCCTCCTGATAGATTGATACCTGTCGATCTACAAGATAGCGATAGATCGACGGATGTCAATACGTTAGCCGAGAGGATCTCGCCATGGCCACCCGGAGCGCATCCCTGCCGATGGACCTCGAGTGCTGCTCGGTGCTGGTCGAGCCCATCGCCGAGGACCACGCCGCCGAGCTGGCCAAGGGCTTCGCGGCGCTGGCCGACCCGGTGCGACTGCGGCTGTTCAGCATGATCGCCGCCGCCGGCGGGGCGTGCTCGTGCGACCTGGTCGAGCCCATCGGCAAGAGCCAGCCCACGGTCAGCCACCACACGAAGGTGCTGGCCGACGCCGGACTCATCACCGGCGAGAAGGCCGGTCGCTGGGTCAACTGGTCAGTGGTGCCGGAGCGGCTCGAGCAGCTGCGGGCCGCCCTCACCTCGTAGGTGACGCGCGCCACATACGAAACGCTTGCGTTTCGATACGAGGTGGTGACGTAATGCAGGCATGCACTCCACCGTCGCACCCACCGACCCGCACCCCCGCAGGTGGCTCGCCCTCGGCGTCCTCTGCCTGAGCCTGCTCCTCGTCGTCCTCGACAACACGATCCTCAACGTGGCGCTGCCCACGCTCGTCGACGAGCTCGACGCGTCGACCAGCGACCTGCAGTGGATCGTCGACTCCTACGTCCTCGTCTTCGCCGGTCTGCTCCTGACCGCCGGCAGCCTCGGTGACCGCTTCGGTCGGCGCCGCTCGCTCGCCGCCGGCCTCACCGTGTTCGGTGTCGGCTCCGTCCTCGCCGCCTTCTCCGGATCCGCCGGCGCGCTGATCGGCACCCGCGCCCTCATGGGCCTCGGCGCCGCGTTCGTGATGCCGGCGACGCTGTCGATCATCACCAACCTCTTCACCGATCCGCGGGAGCGCGCCCAGGCCATCGCCGCGTGGGCCGGCGTGGCCGGTCTCGGCGTCGCCATCGGACCGGTGACGGGCGGCTACCTGCTCGAGCACTTCTGGTGGGGCTCGGTGTTCCTCGTGAACGTGCCGTTCCTCGTCGCCGCGCTCGTCGCCGGCCGGCTGCTGCTGCCCGAGTCGAAGGACCCCGGGCAGTCCCGCCTCGACCCCGTCGGCGCCGTGCTCTCCATCGTCGGTCTCGTCGCGCTGGTGTGGACGATCATCGAGGCGCCCGAGGCTGGTTGGACCTCCGGTTCCACTCTCGCCGGCGGCGCGCTGGCGCTGGCCGTCGGTGCCACGTTCATCTGGTGGGAGCGGCGCATCGACCACCCGATGCTCGACGTGACCTTCTTCGCCGACCGCCGCTTCAGCGTGGCGACCGGCTCCATCACGCTCGTGATGTTCGCCATGTTCGGCTCCCTGTTCATCCTCACCCAGCTGCTGCAGCTCGTCCTCGGCTACAGCGCGCTGGAGGCCGGCATCCGCATGCTGCCCGTCGCCGGGACGATGTTCGTGGTGGCGCCCCTGAGCGCCAAGGTGGTCGAGAAGGTCGGCACCAAGGCCGTCGTCGGCAGCGGCATGGCCATCGTGGCGCTCGGGCTGCTGCTCACCAGCCGCGTCGGTGCGGCCGACGGCTACGGGCCGGTCGCCCTCGCCATGGTCGTGCTGGCGTTCGGCATGGCGCTCGTCATGGCACCGGCCACCGAGTCGATCATGGGCTCGCTGCCGCCAGCCAAGGCCGGCGTCGGCTCGGCCGTGAACGACACGACCCGCGAGCTCGGCGGTGCGCTCGGCGTGGCCGTGCTCGGCAGCCTGCTCTCCTCCGCGTACTCGTCGAACATGGACGGCGCGCCGGAGGCGGCCCGCGAGTCGCTCGGCGCTGCGATCGCCATCGCCCACACGATGGGCGGCGACGCCGGTGCCGCGCTGACCGCGGTCGCCCGCGACGCGTTCGTCGACGGCATGGGCATCACGCTGGCCATCGCCGCGGCGGTGGCGCTCGCCGGCTCGGTCCTGACGTTCCTGTTCCTGCCCGCACGCGCCACGGCGGTGGAGCTCGACGTCGTCGAGGAAGCACCGGGGCTCGCCCTCCAGGCGGCATGATCGAACCCATGACCACCGACCGTCGACCCGGGCGTCCTCGCGACCCCCGGGTCGACGTCGCGGTGGCCGAGGCGGCGCGCGAGGTGCTGCGCGAGCACGGCTTCGGCGGTGCGACGGTGGAGGCCATCGCCGCTCGGGCCGGCGTCGGCAAGGCCGCCATCTACCGGCGGTGGAAGAGCCGGGAGGAGCTGCTGTTCGACGTCTCCTCGGCCGACATCCCCGACATCACGTGCCCCGACACCGGGTCGCTGCGCACCGACCTGCTCACCGTGTTCACACTGCTGGCCCGGCAGATCGCGACCAGCGAGACGGCGTCGTACCTGGGCGACATCATCGGCGAGGCGGCGCGCAACCCGGTGATGGCCGAGCACTTCGCGATCACGGTCGAGCGACGACGCGCCATGTGCGGTCGGGCCGTGTACCTGGCGGCCGAGCGGGGCGAGCTGCGCGAGGGGATCGACCCCGAGCTCATCATCGACCTCGTGAGCGGGCCGATCTTCTACCGGAAGCTGTTCTCGAAGACGCCGGCCGACGATGCCTACGTCGAGGCGGTCATCGATGCCGTCCTGCGCGGCGTGCTCGCGGACTCCTAGGGCTCCATCACCACCCAGCCGCGGCGCTGCAGCTCGGCGGCCAGCTGCTCGTCGGGCACCTTGCGCAGCGCGACCTCCTCGGCGGTGAGTCGCGGCGCCGCGGGTGCGTCGGCGATGAACGCGTCGTCCTGCAGCTGGGTGATGAACGCGTCGGCCTCGTCGCGCGTGAACTTGCCGCCTGCCTGGCGCTGGTTGAAGCCCATCGGGCCGCGTGCGTCGCGGAAGTCGGTGTGCCCCGCCTCCTGCAGCAGCCCGAGAAGCTCCTGCACCTGCTTGCCCGTCGCCGGGGGACCCGCCTGCTGACCGAACGCCATGGGTGCAGTCTCCCAAGCGCCTGTGACAGCCTCGGGTGATGGCCCACCCGCGCCCGTTCCGCTTCGGCGTCCAGCTCTCCACCGCACCCTCGGGTGAGGCGTGGGCGACGCTCGCTCGTCGCGCCGAGGACCTCGGCTACAGCTCGCTGTTCCTGCCCGACCACTTCGGGGGGCAGCTCGCCCCTGTGCCGGCCATGCAGGCCGCGGCGGACGCCACGACGTCGCTGCGCGTCGGCTGCCTCGTGTTCGACAACGACTACAAGCACCCGGTGGTGCTGGCCAAGGAGGTCGCCACCATCGACGTGCTCAGCGGCGGTCGCGTGGAGCTCGGCATCGGCGCCGGGTGGATGAACAGCGACTACGAGCAGTCGGGCATCCAGCACGACCGCGCCGGCGTGCGCATCGACCGCATGGAGGAGGGCATCGCCGTCCTCAAGGGCCTGTTCGCCGACGGCGCGTTCAGCTTCGAGGGGGAGCACTACCGCATCACCGGGCTCGACGGGCAGCCGAAGCCGGTGCAACGGCCGCACCCGCCGATCCTCATCGGAGGCGGGGCCAAGCGTGTGCTGACGATCGCCGGTCGCGAGGCGGACATCGTCGGCATCAACCCGTCGATCGTCAGCGGCCAGGTCGACGCCGACGCCGCCCGCAACGGCGCGGCCGACGTCACCGACCAGAAGCTCGAGTGGGTGCGGGCGGCGGCCGGTGACCGCTACACCGACATCGAGATCAACATGCTGATCTTCGCCGCCATGCTCACCGACGATCCGGCCGGGACGAAGGCATCGATGGCGCCGCTGTTCGGGCTCGAGCCGAGCGACATCGACGACTACCCGCACGCGTGGATCGGGACCGTCGACTCGATCTGCGACGACCTGCAGAAGCGCCGCGAGCGGTGGGACGTGTCGTACCTGGTCGTGCAGGGCGATGCCATGGAGGCGATGGCGCCCGTCGTCGCGCGGTTGGCTGGGACATGAAGACCGATATCGGGCTCGACCCGTTCACCGCGGAAGCCGCGCTCGATCCGCACGCCGTCTACCGCCGGCTGCGGGCAGAGGCGCCGGTCATGTACCACGAGTCGATGGACGCGTGGACGGTGGCGCGCCACGCCGACGTGCTCGAGCTGATGCGCGCCGCCAAGACCTTCTCGTCCGAGCTCGGCATGGGCGAGCTCATGTCGGGCCGGCTGGTGCCGGGCAGGGAGCCGGCGTACCAGATGGACCTGGGCGACTCGCTTCGGTTTGTCATCGCGTCTGATCCGCCCGATCACACCAAGCTGCGCCGGCTGGTCAGCGCGCCGTTCGGCGTGCGCGAGGTCGCACCGATGGAGGCGCGGCTGCGCGAGCTGTGCGAGCGGCTGGTCGACGACCTCGTCGCCGCCGATGAACCGGACATCATCGAGCACGTGGGCTGGCCGCTGCCCGTCACCGCCATCGCCCAGGTCCTCGGCATCCCGCCGGAGCTGGGCGAGGACTTCAAGCGGTGGTCGACCGAGCTGGTCGGCGGTCTTGCCGGCGACATCGACTTCGCGGCGCGCGCCGACACGTTGATGGAGATGTTCGCGTTCTTCGGCTCGGCCATCGCCGAACGTCAGGCATCGCCGGGCGACGATGCCATCAGCGTCCTCGTCGCCAAGGGCAGCGCCATCCCCGGCGAGGAACCGCTCACGCCGAACGAGCTGGTGCTGTTCTGCATCCTCCTGCTCATCGCCGGCAACGAGACCACGACCAACCTCGTCGGCAACGCCGTGCACGCGTTCTTCGACCACCCCGACCAGTGGCAGCGGCTCGTCGACGACCCGTCCCTCGTGGCCGTCGCGGTGGAGGAGATGCTGCGCTTCGACGGGCCGGTGAAGTCCGTCATGCGCATGAACGCCGAGGCGGCGACGATCGCCGGCGTCGAGCTGCCACCCATGGCGCGCATCCTGCCGCTGTTCTCCTCCGCCAACCGCGACGAGACGATCTGGCCCGACGGCGACGTCCTGCGCGTCGATCGCAACCCGAAGGAGCACGTGGCGTTCGGCTACGGCGTGCACCAGTGCCTCGGGGCGCCGCTCGCTCGACTCGAGGCGCGCGTGCTGTTCGAGACGCTGGCCCGCCGCGGGATCACGCTGGCGCCCAGGGGCGAGGCGTCCCCGATCTCCAGCCCCATCCTGCGCGGGTTCTCCAAGGTCCCCGTCGCGCTCTCCTAGCGGTGGACGCCGCCGCCGCCGTGCGGCGCGCGCACGAGTGGTTCGAGCACAACAGCGGCTGGGCGCCGCCTGACGCCGACACGCTGAACGAGTGGCTGGCCGACGGCATGTGCCGCGCGCCCGACGAGTGCCTCACCACCCCCGCCGGCTGGTGCGACCACGGCCTGGCGTCCTGGGCCCTGATCCTCAACGCGCTGGATGAGTAGCCGCGCGCTGACCGTTGTGCCCCGTTGGTGCCATCTGGCGGCACCAACGGGGCACAACGCATCGGAACCGATCGCGGTCGGGCGGTGTCAGGTGGACATGAGCGAGGTGGCGCCGGCTGCCGGCTGATACTGACGCCGATCTCGTCCGCCGTGCCAAGGAGGGAGACGTGGACGCCTACGCCGCGCTCGTGCGCGCCTGCGAACCCGCGGCGCGGCGGCTGGCGTTCGTGCTCAGCGGCCAGGAGGCTGACGATGCGGTGCAGGAGGCGATCGTGAAGGGCTGGTACTCGCTCGACCGCTTCCGCGGCGACGCGCCGTTCCGCGCCTGGTTGCTGCGCATCGTCGCCAACGAGGCGCGCAACCGTCGTCGCGCCGCCGGTCGTCGTGCCGTGTACGAGCTGCGGGCTCCCGACGCCCGCGTCGCACCGGCGGCGGAGTCGGCCGCGCTCGCCACCGCCGAGCGCCAGGCGGTGGCGGCGGCGGTCGCCGCGCTGCCGGAGAAGCTGCGCGACGTCGTGGCCTGCCGGCACCTGCTCGAGCTCTCCGAGGCGGAGACGGCCACCGTGCTCGGCGTCCCCGCCGGCACGGTGAAGTCGAGATCGGCGCGCGGACTCGACCGGCTGCGCAACGCGCTGGAGGTGGAGCGTGACTGACGTGACGGCCGCGCTCGCCGACCTCCGCGCCTCGTTGGCGTGGCCCGATGACGACGTCGACGTCACCGCTCGTGCGCTCGCCGAGCTCGGACCGCGCCGAGGCCGCCCGCGCTGGCCGTACGTCGCGGCCGCCGCCGCGGTGGCCGCCATCGGCGCCGGCGTGCCCGTCGCCGCGCACCTGCTGGGCGTCGAGGGCGTGCGCATCGTGCTCACCGGTGAGGTGCCCGAGGACATCGGCGAGGAGCTCCAGCTGGGGCGGCCGACCGAGCTGCGAGAGGACGAGGTGCGCCCGCCTGCACTCGGCGCGCCGGCAGCCGCGTTCGAGGGACGCCCCGCGGGCGCGTACACCGAGGTGTGGCCGGGGCCCGTCATCGTCACCCGCTTCCCGGGCTCCGTCGAGGAGCAGCTGATCGAGAAGCGGGTGTTCGCGGGCGGCACGGTCGAGCGCACGTCGGTCGACGGCGACGCCGCGTACTGGATCAGCGCGCCGCACGGCTTCCTCTACCTCGACGAGCGCGGCCAGGCGCAGGAGGACACGCTCCGGCTCAGCGGCCGGGCGCTCATCTGGTCGCGCGACGGCATCACCTACCGGCTCGAGTCCGATCGCGACCTGGCCGCCGCCGTCGCGCTGGCCGAGTCGATGTTCGGCTAGCGCTCTGTCCTAGATGCGGTGGATGCCGCGCAGGCCGGCGTAGGCGAGGTCGGCGACCTGGCGACCCAGGATGTCGGGATCGAGGTCGAGCCCGTCGGCGATCCAGTGCCGTCCCGTCCCCTCCGCCAGGCCGACGATGCCGTGGGCGATCGTGCGGCGGTGCTCGTCGTCGAGGTCGGCCTCGATCAGCGTGGCGATGGCCTCGGCCAGGAACGACTCGACGTGGTGTACGGCGTCGGCGAACTCGGTGTCGAGGCGCACGCTGCCGCCGAACAGCAGCGAGAACGCGGCGCGATTGCCGTCGATCCAGCGGAAGTACGCAGCAAAGCCCTTTTCGACCTTCTCGCGCGGTGCGTCGGCGGCCGCCGTCGCCTC
This sequence comes from Acidimicrobiales bacterium, assembly GCA_036275955.1. Classification (GTDB taxonomy): domain Bacteria; phylum Actinomycetota; class Acidimicrobiia; order Acidimicrobiales; family CADCSY01; genus DATLFP01. The sequence continues at coordinate 11,921 of DASUCO010000179.1, read as the reverse complement.
CGCAACCAGCTGACCCAGGCGCGAGCCGACGTCCTCGAGCAGCTCGACGAACAGCTGCCGCTTGCTCTCGAAGTGCTGGTACAGCACCGGTTTCGTGACGCCGGCGGCTTCTGCCACGTCGTTCATCGACGCACCGTGGAACCCGCGGGTCGCGAAGACGTCGAGCGCCGAGTCGAGCAGCTGGCGTCGTCGTGCGGCAGCGGGAAGTCGGGCCAAGGTGGGATGACCGTAATGCCCCTCTGAGCAGGAAGAGCATCCCCGCCTGACGAACCATCGGACGTGCCCACGCGACCCAAGCCGCCTGCGCATCCGACCCGTCGGCCGCCGGAGGCGATGCGCCCCATCCCGGCCGTCAAGGTCGCGCCGGTGTCCGTCCTCGCCGTGCGGCTGCGTCGTCGCCGCTACCGCGACGACGTCGGTCGCCTCGGCAACTGGTAGCGAGCGCTCGCGCGAGCGCTACCGCCTGCCGCGCTCGGCTTCGTCGCGCTCGGCGCCCTTGACCGCGTAGCCCAGCAGGATCGCCGGCGCGAGCACGATGCACCCACCGATGAGCGTCACCGTGGCGCCGGTGACGAGGCTCTCGGGCAGGTCGGTGGCGAGCGCCACGAAGAACAGCACCATCGACACCAGGAACAGCACGTAGCCCACGCGCTTGGCCGTGTTGGCCAGTCGTCGCACGCGCTCGCGCTGCTCGAGGATCGGGTCGTCCACCGTCACCATTGGAGCAGACGGTCGAGATCCGTCCGCAGCCGATCGAGTGAGAAGTGCTCGCGCACGACCGCCTCGTTGTGGTCGTGCACCGCGTCGTCGGGCGCGGCGAGGAACGCCCGCAGCGGTGCGGCATCGTCGGTGGGGAACCAGCGGAAGCCGTAGCGGCGCAGCTCCTCGGCCACCGGGTACGGCGCGACGGCGATCGGTCGCCGGTGCACGGCTGCCTCCAGCACCGGCTGGCCGAAGCCCTCCCAGCGCGACGGGAACAGGACGGCGTCACAGGAGGCGTACGCGTCGGCCATGCGCTCGACCGGCCGGTGCAGCACCGGGCAGGTGGCCCCGGCCAGCACGTCGTCGAGGGGGTAGCCCTCCTCGGCCGGTCCCGTGAGCCAGTAGGTGCCACCGAGCTCGGTGGCCAACCGGATCGCGGCGGGCACGTCCTTGCGAGCGATGGCGCGCGCCGGGTGCAGCAGCAGCGGCCCGTCGACCTCGACGATGGGCTGCCCGCGCTGCTCGTCGGTGTCGATGGCGTTGTGGATCACGGTCGCCTCGATGCCACGCGCCGCCAGCTGGTGGCGGCTCAGCTCGTTGATGACGACGTGACGCCATGCCGAGTCGGTGGGCGGCCACGGCTCGGGGATGGGCATGCCCTCGCGCTGCCACGGCAGGTCGAGGTGGTGGAGCACGGCGCGCCGGCGCCGCAGGACGTCGGCCACCACCTCGGCGGCGCGGAGGTGGAGGGGCAGCGACAGCACGTTGACCACCACGACGACGTCACAGCCGTCGACGGCGGCGCGCACGTCCTCGGCCGATGGCTCGCCGGTCACGGGCCATCCGAGCCCCGGCACGGTTCGACCGTCCACCTCGACCACGTCGAACCCGAGGTCGTCGAGCGCGCGCGACCACAGCGCAGCCAGCACCGATCCGCCATCGGTGCCGCCGAGGCGGAACGAGAGGAGGGCGACCCTGCTCAGGCGTCGACGAGCTGGCGCGGCACCGGGATCGCCTCGTTCGGCGGGTCGAGCACGAGGACGTCGTCGTCCTCGTCCTCGTCGCGACGCCGGAGCTCCACCGGCTTGAGGAGCCGGAACACCACGTCGGCGATGCCGAACGCCATGATCAGGTCGCCGAAGGACAGCACCTCGCGGCTGGGCCGGACGGGGATGACGTCGCCCAGCTGGCGCAGCACGTCGTCGTCGGTGGCGAGGTGGCGCTTGGCGCCGAGGTCGAGGCTGGCCAGCTCGGCCCGTGTCGCCGCGTGGGAGGCGAGGAGCGCGTCCTCGTCGACCGGCATCCCGCCGTTGAGCATGATCACGGCCAGGTTGCAGACGAGGCCCACCAGCACGACCGGCATGCCGACCAGGCGGGTGTTGACGATGGCGAAGGTGGCCAGGCCGACGTAGGAGACGAGCACCATCGCCAGGCCGGCCCGGTCAGCGACGTCGAGCGTCTCGGCCGCCACCTGGAGCCCGACGCTGATGACGAGGAGCCAGATCAGCTCGAGCGGGCGCCGAGCGACGTTGCGCAGCCGGCCACCGGTGACGAAGCCGAACACGATGCCAGCCAGAAGCGCGATCACCGTGAAGCTCATCAACCGTGGACGGTAGCGTCCGCGCTCGTGGAGCTCGCGGACGTTCGCTACGAGGTGGACGGGCACGTCGCCCGGTTGACGATCGATCGCGAGGCCCGGCGCAACGCCCTCTCGTGGACGGTGATGACCGAGCTGCGCGCCGCGCTGGCCGAGGCCAAGCGCGACCCGCAGGTGCGCGTGGTCGTCCTGACCGGTGCCGGCGACAAGGCGTTCTGCGCCGGCGCCGATCTCACCGGCATGGCCGAGGGTGCCGGGTTCGCCCAGCTGCACGACGATCGCGGCGAGCTGGCCCGCCTCTTCCGTGACATGTGGGAGCTGGGCAAGCCGACGATCGCCCGGGTGCGCGGGTTCGCCCTCGCCGGCGGCTTCGGTCTCGCGCTGGCGTGCGACCTCGTCATCGCTGCGGACGACGCGCAGTTCGGCACGCCGGAGATCAACGTCGGCCTGTGGCCGTACATGATCACCGTGCCGCTGTGCCGCTCCATGCCACCCAAGAAGGTGCTCGAGCTGATGATGACCGGCCGGCGCGTCGGGGCCGAGGAGGCGGAGCGCATCGGGTTCGTGAACCGCGTCGTGCCCGCCGCCGAGCTGGACGCCGCCGTCGACGAGCTGGCGGCGACGCTGGCGTCGAAGTCGCCGGCGATCATGAAGCTCGGTCGCGACTCCTTCCACGCCGTGTGGGACCAGGCGGCCGAGGACGCGCTGCGGCTGCTGCACCCGCTGCTGACGATCACGACCCAGACCGAGGACTCGGCCGAGGGCATCAGGGCGTTCGCCGAGAAGCGCGAGCCGAACTGGACGGGGCGTTGACATGAGCGACGAGCTGCACGACTGGAAGCCGCTGCTGGCGGAGCTGGCCGACAAGCGCGAGCGGGCGTACGGCATGGGCGGACCCGAGCAGATCGAGCGCCAGCGCAGCCTGGGCAAGTGGCCGGTGCGCGAGCGCATCGACGCCCTCGTCGATCCGGGCACCTTCGTCGAGTACGGGCTGCTGGCCGACTCGATGGATCCCGTGCTCACCGAGCAGCGCGGCTACCTGGCGGCCGACGGCATGGTCGCCGGCATCGGGGAGATCGACGGCCGGCGAGTGGCGATCTGCGCGTACGACTTCACGGTGATGGCGGGCTCGATGGGGTCCGTGGGGGAGCACAAGACCGAGCGCATGCGCGAGATGGCGCTGCGCCAGCGCATCCCGATCGTGTGGCTCCTCGACTCGGCCGGTGCCCGCATCCAGTCATCGAGCGGGTCGACGTTCGCCGAAGCGGGTCACCTGTTCCGCGAGCAGGTGACGCTGTCGGGCGTCGTGCCGCAGGTGGCAGCCATGCTCGGCCACTGCGCGGCGGGCACCGCGTACATCCCCGCGCTGGCCGACTTCATCCCGATGGTGAAGGGCACGTCGTCGATGGCGCTCGCCGGACGCCACCTGGTGAAGGCGGCGACCAGCGAGGACGTCACCGAGGAGGAGATGGGTGGCTCCGGCGTGCACACGAAGATCTCGGGCGTGGCCGACCTCGAGGTGGCCGACGACGCCGAGTGCCTGGCGACGGTGCGGCGGTACCTGTCGTTCTTCCCGTCGAACAACGCCGAGCCGGTGCCGACCAAGGCGACCAACGACCCCGTCGACCGCCGGTGCGAGGAGCTGTACGACATCGTGCCGACGCGCGCGCGGCGGGCGTACGACATGCGTGATGTGTTGAAGGTCATCGTCGACGACGGCGACGTGTTCGAGATGAAGCCGGACTGGGCGCGCAACGTGATCACCGCGCTCGCCCGCATCGGCGGTCAACCCGTCGGCATCGTGGCGTCCCAGCCCAAGGTGCTCGGCGGCACGCTCGACGTGAACTCGGCCGACAAGTCGGCCCGCTTCGTGTGGCTGTGCGATGCGTACGGCATCCCGCTCGTGTTCCTGCAGGACGTGCCCGGGTTCGTCGTCGGCTCGGCGGTCGAGAAGCAGGGCATCATCCGCCACGGCGCCAAGATGCTGTTCGCGGTGTCGGAGGCGACGGTGCCGAAGGTGACCGTCGTGCTGCGCAAGGCGTACGGCGCCGGCTACTTCGTGATGAACGGCACCGCGTACGAGGCCGACTACATCGTGGCGTGGCCGACGGCCGAGATCGCGGTGATGGGCCCCGACGGCATGGTGGCCATCACCATGCGCAAGCAGCTGGAGGCGATCCCCGAGGGTCCTGAGCGCGACGAGGCCAAGATCGCCATGGCCGAGGAGTTCCGCAAGAACATCGACCCCTACATCGCCGCCGGCCACGCCCAGGTCGACGACATCATCGACCCGGCCGAGACCCGCCACGCCATCTGGAAGGGCCTGCAGGTGTCACGCACCAAGGTCGTCGACCGACCCTGGCGCAAGCACGGCGTCCTGCCCGTCTGATCGCACTTCTCGGTACCGGAACCGGCCAGATGTGGTCGGTTCCGGTACCGAGAACGCGTCAGCGGTTGGGGATGCCGACGCAGATCGCCCGGATGATGCGCTGCGACGAGGCTCGGAGCATGGGGAACAGCACGCCCCGGCGCGGCAGGCGGACGGAGCGCTTGCGGCTGGTGATCGCGCTCACGACGTGCGCGGCCACGGTCGACGCCGGGATGTCGACGATCAGGCGCAGGAGGTAGAGGCGCTTGAAGCCGGCCTCGGTCGGGCGGTAGTCCTTCACGTGGCTGAGCATGTCGGTCGGGATGGGCCCGAGCTCGACGATCGTCAGGTCGACGCCGGTGCCATTCAGCTCCCAGCGGAGCACCTCCGTGAAGTTCGACAGCCCGGCCTTGGACGCGGCGTACGCGGTGCCGCCCGGGAACATGGCGGCAGCCGCGAACGACGACACGTTCACGATGTGGCCGGCCTTGCGCGTCACCATCCCCGGCAGCACCTGCCGGGTCAGCTCGATCGGCGCCAGCAGGTTGACGTGCAGGAGCTCGGCCACCTCCGCGGCGCTCGACTGCTCGAGGCCGCCGACGGCGTCGAGTCCTGCGTTGTTCACGAGCACGTCGATCGGGCCGCCGTCGGACTCGACGCGAGCGATGAGGTCGCGCACCTGCTCCGGGTCGGCCAGGTCGCACGGATGGGCGGTGCCGCCGAGCTCGGCGGCCAGCTCCTTGATCGCCTGCTCGTTGCGGGCAACGAGTGCGACGCGCGCGCCCGCCTGCGCGCACGCGATGGCGATCTCGCGGCCGATGCCGCGGGAGGCACCGGTGACGAGCACTCGCTTCCCCTGAAGGTCCATCTCGGTAGTCTCCCTCGCGTGTCCACTGAGGTGCGTGCAGAGATCACGGCGAACGTGTGGCAGGTGCGCACCGAGGTCGGTGCCACGGTCGGCGAGGGCGACGAGCTCATGATCCTCGAGTCCATGAAGATGGAGATCCCCGTGACCGCGCCGTGCGCCGGCACGGTCAAGGAGCTCCGGGTGGCACCCGAGGACGTCGTCCAGGAGGGCGACGTCGTCGCCATCCTCGATTGACGGTCCACCGCGAGCGGCGCGGCGACGTCGCGCTGCTGACCATCGACCGTCCCGAACGCCGCAACGCGGTCGATCACGACGCGTTGGCCGCGATCCAGGACGGCCTGCACGAGGCCATGGCCGGCGGCGCGAGAGCCATCGTGCTCACCGGGGCCGGTGGCCACTTCTGCGCCGGGGCCGACCTGACCGGTCTGGAGGACGCCGGCTTCGCCTCCGTCCTCCGCGGCGTGCTCGACCTGCTGGCGTCGGTTCCGGTGGCGACGATCGCCGCCGTCGACGGTGCCGCGCTGGGTGCCGGCACCCAGCTGGCGTCGTTCTGCGACCTGCGGGTGGCGACGCCCACAGCCCGCTTCGGCATCCCGGCGGCCAAGCTCGGCCTCATGGTCGACGCCAACACCGTCGAGCGAGTGGTGGCACTGGCGGGCGCCGGTCCGGCCCGGGCCATGCTGCTGGCCGCCGCGACCATCGACGGTGAGGAGGCGCACCGCCTCGGCATGGTCCAGCGCCTCGGTGACCTCGGCACCGCGCTCGACTGGGCGGCGGAGATCGCCACGCTGGCGCCACTGACGATCGCGGGGCACAAGCTCACGCTGGAGCGGGGCGGGAACGATCCGGCGGTCGGCGAGGCGTTCGCCAGGGCCTGGGGGAGCGAGGACGTGGCCGAGGGCCGCGCCGCGTTCCTGGAGCGGCGCCCGCCCCGGTTCAACGGTCGCTGAGGAGCGTGGTGTCGACCACCCACCGCCGGTGCGCGGCCGGCACGTCAGCGAGCGGCACCAGCTCGATGGACGACACCTGCACGGTCGTCGGTCCGATCCGGTACTTCCCGCCGACCTTCACCTGCGGGCGCTTCCACGCCCGATACGTCACCCTCAGGGTGCCGTCGGCGATGGCGCCGTGGGCGTCGTTCGTGAAGCGGAGACCCACCCGGCGATTGCAGCACACGCGACGCCGGCGATGCTGCCGCCGGTGAGCGCGACTCGGGGCCCGAGCGCGTCGACCACCGCGCCGCCCGCCACGTAGGAGACGCCCGCCGCCAGCCCCACGCCGCCGTACACGTTGGCGAACACGCGCCCGCGCAGGTGCGGCGGCGTCTCGCGCTGGATGACGGTGTCGGTGCCGACACCGACCCACGCGTTCCCGACGCCGCGCACGCCCTGCATGGCGATGGCCAGCCACAGCACCGGTGCGATGCCGGTCAGCGCGTTGCCGAGGCAGGACACGACGAGACCGGCCACCGCGATCGTGAACGCCCGAGGGCGACGTCGCGTGAGCAGCGCAAACCCGACGATCACCCCCACGCCGCCCGCGGCGTACAGCAGGCCGACCGCGCTGTCGTCGGCGTCGAAGGTGTCCGTCCCGAGGAACGGGAGCGCCACGTCGTCGACGGCGGTGAACACCGCCATCGTCCAGAACCCGACGGTGATCGTGCGGACGAGCGGCAGCCGCCACACCGCGCCGATGCCGTCACGCACGTCCGCCACGAGGTTGGACGGCTCGAGCGTGACCGCGAGCGGCGGGAGCCCGACCAGCAGCAGCGGCGAGACGAGGAACGTCACCGCATCGACGGCGAGCACGTCCAGCGGGTCGAGCACGAGCAGCAGCCCGGCGGCCACGAGCGGACCGATCGCCTCGAGGCCGTGGGTCCCGAACCCGATCATGGAGTTCGCCACCTCGAGGTCGGCATCGTCGACCAGGTCGGCGACCGCGCTCCGCGACGCCGCCTGGAACGTCGCCGCCAGCAGGGAGCGAAGCGCGACCAGCACCAGGACGACGGGCACCGACGGCGTCAGCGCGACGATGGCGGTGACGACGCCCGCCTGGCCGAGCTCGCACACGATCATCGTGCGGCGGCCGTCGGTCCGGTCGGCGATGGCACCCAGCACCGGCGAGAGCAGCGACGGCGTGAAGTCGCCGGCGAGCAGCAGCAGCCCCACCGCGGCACCGCTGTCGGTCTCCTCGGTCACGAACAGGATCAGGGCGACGAGCCCGAGCGAGTCCCCCAGGAACGACACCACGCGTGCCAGCCACAGCCGCCGGAACACCGGGTACCGGCGCAGCACGTCCACAGGTCAGCAACTCTGTCGCGCGATGCGCTCCGGGGCCGGTCAGATGTTGGCGGGGAGCAGGCGGCTGACGTTCTCGAAGAAGACGAACAGCAGGACGAAGAAGAACGGCGCGCCGATGGCGTACAACCAGCGTCGCCGCCAGCGCTTCCGGGCGACGTAGGTGACGAGGGCGGCGAGCGCGGTCGCCAGGCCCCACCAGAACGTGGGCCAGCGTGCCGTCGGGTCACCGGACAGTCCGGCGCCCTCGAGCACCACCTGCCCAGTGGGATCGTCGTCGTCAGGGTCGGTCGACGGTGCGTTGGTGGGGGCCGGCGCGCTGGCCGGGAGCGGGTCGTCCCGGAGCACGGCGGTCACGATCAACCGTCGGCGGGCGGAGTACCGCGGCTCGCACGTCGTGAGGGTGAGCCGGGCGTCCTCGGTCTGGTCGAGCACCTCGGTCTGGCTCGGCTGCACCACCTGCTTGCCGTCGACGACGTAGGTGAAGGACCCCTGCAGCGTCTGCAGCTCGATCTCGTCGCCCGGCTCCAGCTCGTTCAACCGGTAGAAGGGCTGGCCGTAGGTGGTTCGGTGACCGGCGATGGCGACGTTGCCGACCTGCCCGGGCAGCGGGGTCATCGGGTAGTGGCCGGGTGCCTTCTTGAGGTCGGCCACGCCGACGCCCTCGACCACGTAGCGGGTGACGCCGATCTTGGGGATGCGGATCTGGGCGATCGGATCGCCCTCGATGGGGGGCGGCGGCGCCGGGGCCGTCGTCGTGGGGCCGCTGGGTCCGGAGCGGGGCTCGCTCGTCGTGGTCGTTGTGGCGAGCGCCGCCTCGAACTCGTTGCCGAGCCGATCCTGCGCCCGTGCCTCCTGGATGCTGGTGCCCCACAGCTGATAGGCGACGAACAGCAGCAGGAGCAGCCCGACGCCGATCAGCGTGCGCCCGATCCCGCCGACGACTCGCGCCACACGCATTCGTTGCACGTTAGGGGTGCCCGATACCGTCGAAATCTCGATGGACGCCGTGGTCCACCTTCGCGACGCCGTGTGCCTCCTCGGCCGCTTCCCCGCCCTCGCCGGCGTCGACCTCGACGTGGCCCCGGGCGAGATCGTGCTCCTGACGGGCCCGAACGGCGCGGGCAAGACCACGTTGCTGCGCGCGCTGGCCGGGCTGGTGCCGGTGACAGCGGGCGAGGCCGTCGTGCTCGGTCACGACCTTCGACGTGACGCACGCGCCCTGCGCCGGGACGTCGGGCTGCTCGGCCATGGCGCCGCGCTGTACGACGACCTCACGGTGGCCGAGAACGTCCGGTTCTGGGCCCGCGCCGGCCGAGCCGGCGGTGACGTCGACGCTGCCATGGCGCGCGCCGGCCTCGACAGCCGCGTGCGGGACGTGATCGGGGCCCGCCTCTCCGCCGGCCAGCGGCGCCGGGCCGCGCTCGCCGTCCTGTTCGCCCGCGCCGCACGCCTCTGGCTGCTCGACGAGCCCCACGCCGGTCTCGACGCCGCCGGACGGGACGCGCTCGACGCCGAGATCCGCGCCGCGGTGGCGTCTGGCACCACCGTCGTCGTCGCCAGCCACGAGCTCGACCGCGCGAGCGCGCTCGCCACCCGCACCGTCACCGTCGCCGGTGGCCATCTCCTCGGCCCGAGCGGCCGTCTGAGCGGAGAGGAGGAGCCCCTCCGTGTTCCGTGACGCGCTGCTCGTCGCCGGCAAGGACCTGCGCATCGAGCGCCGCTCACGCGTCGGGCTGCAGCAGATCGTGCCGTTCGCCGTCCTCGTCATCGTGCTGTTCGCGTTCGCGCTGGATCCCGACCGCGGCGTGCTGACCCGCGCCGCCGCCGGGCTGTTCTGGGTCGCTGTGCTGTTCTCGGCGCTGCTCGCCGTGCAGCGCTCGCAGGCGGTGGAGGGCGCCGACGGCGTGCGCGATGCGGTGCGGCTGTCGGGCCTCGACCCGGCCGGCATCTTCCTCGGCAAGGCGCTCGCCGTCGCGGTCCAGCTGCTCGTCCTCGAGGTCGTCCTCGGCGTGAGCGTGGTCCTGCTCTACGACGTCGAGGTCGTCGGCCTCGGGGTCCTGGCCGGCACGGCGGTGGCGGCTACGGCCGGATTGGCCGCCGCCGGTAGCCTCTACGGGGCACTGGCGGCTGGTCTGCGGGTGCGGGAGACGTTGCTCCCGCTCCTGCTCCTGCCGGTCGTCGCGCCGGTGCTGATCGCCGCCACCCGGGCGTCGGAGTCCGCTCTCACGAGCACCTCGTTCGAGGTGTCCGCGGGGGACTGGCTCGGGCTGCTCGGCGTGTTCGCGGCGCTCTACGTGGCATTCGGGCTGTTCGCCTACGGCCCGCTCCTGGAGGACTGATGAAGAGGACGACGACGTCGAGCGGGTTGACGATGAGCCTCGGCATCGCCGCGCTCGTCGCCCTCGGCGCCACCGTCGCCCTCGGTCTCACGCTCCCCAAGACGGTCGAGCAGGCCGAGTACTCCCGCCTCATCGCCATCCACCCCGGCATCGCCTGGACGGCGTACGTCGCGTGCACCGTGACGGCGCTGGCCAGCATCGCCTGGCTGCTGCCGCGTACGCGTGCCGCCAAGTGGGACCTCCTCGCCGGCGCGTCGGCCGAGATCGGCGCCCTGTTCACCGCGCTCATGCTCATCACCGGCTCCATCTGGGGCCGCCCGACATGGGGCGTCTACTGGGTGTGGGACGCCCGGCTCACGCTGTCCGCGCTGCTGCTGGCGCTGCTGCTCGGGTACCTCGCCATCCGCCAGGTGCCGGCCGACCCCGACGTTCGCGCCCGCCGCAGTGCCATGGCCGCGCTGCTGGCGCTCGTCGTCGTCCCGGTGAACCACTTCGCCGTCGAGTGGTGGCGCACGTTGCACCAGGGCCGCTCGCTGGCCCAGCTCACGCCGGAGGACAGTCTCGACGGGTCGTTCCTCGGCGCCATGGCCCTCGGCTTCCTGGCCATGACGCTCGTGTACGCGTGGCTGCTCGTGCACCGCGTGCGCGTGGCGCGACTGGAGGAGGCGCGCGAGGAGACGGCGCTGGCCACCGCCATCGAGGAACGTCGGGCCGAGGCCACGACGTTGGCACGCTGATGGGGTACGTCTGGGCCGGCTACGGCATCACCCTCGCCACGCTTGCCGCGTACGCGGTGTGGCTGCTCCGCCGGTCGCGCAGGCTCGGATGAGGCTTCGCTTGGGGATCGTCCTCGCGCTCGTCGCGGGAGCGGCGGCGTTCCTGCTCGTCAAGGGACTGGGTGACGCCACCGTCTTCTTCAAGAACGCCGACGAGGCGGTCGCCGATCGCGACGACCTCGGCACCAAGCGCTTCCGGCTGCAGGGCACGGTCGTGCCGGACTCGGTCGAGACCGCGGGCGACGCCGTCGAGTTCGACGTCGAGTTCCACTGCGACGTCGTGCACGTGCGACACGAGGGCGATCCGCCCGAGCTGTTCAAGCCAGGGATCCCCGTCGTGCTCGAAGGCCACTTCGCGGCGCCGCCGAGCGACGTGTACGAGAGCGACAAGATCTTCGTGCGCCACACCTCGGAGTACCGGGTCGAGGAGAAGGATCGCCTCGAGCTGGCCGAGGCGGAGGCGTGCCCGTGAAGGCCGCGCTGGGCACCGCCGGCGTCTCGCTCGGCCTGATCGGCGCCATCCTCGGCGTCCTGACGATCGCCGTCGGCCTGCGTCGGCAGCGTCCCGACCTGCAGCGCGCCGGGCTCCACTACGTGTGGCTGGTGCTGGGCGGCGCCGTCATCGCCGCGCTCGCCATGGAGTGGGCGCTGCTGAGCCACGACTTCTCGCTGAAGTACGTGGCCGAGAACCACAGCCGCTCGACGCCGCTCACGTACACCATCGCCTCGCTGTGGGCTGCGCTCGAGGGCTCCATCATCCTGTGGGCCCTGGTCTTGGCCGGCTACGGCGCCGCCGTCGTACGGCGCTTCCGGCGGGACCGCGACGACAAGCTCGTCGCGTGGGCCGTCCTCACACTGCTCGCGGTGTCGGTGTTCTTCTTCGCGCTCATGCTCGGACCGGCCAACCCGTTCCGCACGCTGTCGGTGGTGCCGACCGACGGTCCCGGTCCCAACCCGCTGCTGCAGAACCA
>DASUCO010000178.1:0-9197 GCA_036275955.1 Acidimicrobiales bacterium | reverse complement strand
TGAAGGTCGAGAGCACGAGCGCTCACGTTAGAGGTGGTGGAAGCGCGGGACGGTATGGTGCCCGGCCGTGCACGTCGTGATCGTCGGCTGTGGCCGGGTCGGCTCGTCCATCTCACGCCGCCTGCTCGACGACGGTCACTCGGTCGCCCTGATCGACACCGACCCGCAGGCGTTCGAGAAGCGGTTCCCCGAGGGCTTCGCCGGCACGAAGGTGGTCGGCTTCGGGTTCGATCGGGATGTCCTCGCCCAGGCGGGGATCGACCACGCGCAGGCGCTGGCTGCCGTGACGAGCGGTGACAACTCGAACATCATCGTCGCCCGGATCGCTCGCGAGACCTACCAGGTGGAGCACGTGGTCGCCCGCATCTACGACCCCGGTCGAGCGCTCGTCTACCGGCGGCTCGGCATCCCCACGATCGCCACGGTCGAGTGGACCACGGACCAGGCGATGCGTCGCCTGTTCCCGAGCGAGACCCGGACGGAGTGGCTCGACCCGACCGGTGGCGTCGCCATCGTCGAGCGCACCCTCCCGGCGGCGTGGGCCGGCAGAGCCCTCGATGCCTTCGACGACGCCGCCCGCTGGCGGCTGGTGGCGATCACGCGAGGTGGCAAGGCCACGCTCCCGACGGGGAACGTGATCGGTCAAGAGGGCGACGTGCTGCTGCTGTCGGTCGTCGGCTCGGCCGGCGACGAGCTCGACGCGATGATCACCGCAGGACCGAAGGGGCACTGAGATGCACGTGGTGATCGCCGGCGCCGGCAAGGTCGGCCGCTACATCGGCAACGACCTGGCCAAGGCGGGTCACACCGTGCTCATGCTCGATGTCAGCCGGTCGGCGGTCAACGCCGCGCGAGAGGTCGCCGCCGGCGTCGAGCTGCGCGTGGCCGACGCCTGCGAGCTGGCGGCGCTCGAGCGGGCCGAGCTCGGCCGCGCCGACGTGGTCGCCGCCGTCACCGGTGACGACAAGGTGAACCTCGTCGTCAGCCTGCTCGCCAAGCAGGAGTTCGCCGTGCCCCGCGTCATCGCCCGGGTCAACCACCCGGAGAACGAGTGGCTCTTCAACGAGACGTGGGGCGTCGACGTGTCGGTGTCGACGCCGCACCTCCTCACGGCCCTGGTCGAGGAGGCGGTCAGCGTCGGCAGCCTCGTGCGGCTCCTGCAGTTCGAGGGTGGCAAGGCCCGACTCGAGGAGGTCACGCTGGCTGATGACTCACCGGCGGTCGGGAAGCTGGTGTCGGAGCTCGGCATGCCGCGCGACTCCACGCTGGTCGCCATCGTGCGGGACGAGCACGTGATCGTCCCGCGGGGTGACACGCCGCTGCAGGCGGGTGACGAGGTCCTCGTCCTCCTCACGCCCGACTCCGAGACCGGCGTGCACGACGTGTTCGTCGGCGTGAGCTCCTAGGGGAGCAGCGTGTAGCTGGGGTTCATCAGCACCGTCTTGCCGTGCTGGTCCCGCGCCGTCCCCTCCACCACCAGCGACCGTCCCGGTTCGATGCCGCCGATGCGGCGGCGGCCGGTGAAGATCACCAGAGCGCGGCCGGTGCCGTCGTCGAGGGTGACCTCCAACGACGGGCTGCCCGCGCGGGGGACGACGCGCATGCGGGCGACCTCACCGACGACGCGGACGCGCACGCGGTACGGCGCGCTGGCGATGGAGATCGTGCCCAGGGAATCGGCGTCGAAGCGACTGGCGAGGCGCTCGCGGTGCAGATCGTCGGTCGAGGAGCGCAGGCCCTTCAGGGCCTTCCGGAGTGCCACCCCGGGATCGTAGGGTCAGTCGCTCAGGCCCGGTCCAGCCAGCGCCGGATGCCGCCGGTGCCGAGCAGGACCACGGCGAGCACGCCGAGCACCAGGGCGATGATCGTGTCGCTGATCCCGAAGATGCTCGAGTGGCGCGAGCCGCCGGTCTCCTCGGCCGACGCCAGCGCCGTCTCGAGGTCGCTTCGATCCACGGGCGGCTCGGTCGTCGACGGCAGCTCGACCGGCTCGTAGGTGAGGGGGTCCAACGACGTCGGTGTCGTCGGGTCCGAGGAGGTCGTGCTCTCGGTGGACGTCGTCGTGCGCTCGCCGACCGAGCCCGACCCGCTGGCCGAGGCGCCGCCGGAGAACACCGGTGCCGGGGCCGTCGTCGTCGTCGTCGTGCGGCGACGACGCCAGGTGGTGCTGCTGGTCGACGCCGGCTTCGTCGTGGTCGTGGTGACCTCGTCGTCCTCTTCCTCTTCCTCGTCGTCGTCTGGCTTCGTGGTGCTGGTGGTCTCCGGCTTCTCGGTGGTGGTGGTGGTTGCCTCCTCGCAGTCCTCCTCCTTGTCCTCGCAGTCGTCGTGGGCACCGGCCGGACCGGCGAACGTCAACCCGGCCAGCGCCAGGCCGAGGAGGGCGAGGAGGAGGAGGCGGAGGAGGCGGGTCATCAGCGTGGTGAACGTCCGGGGACGGCGTCCGGTTTCGCCGTCCTACCCCTTTTCGTCGCCTGAAACGCTGCCTCTAGGAGGTCCGCTGCCAGTCCTTCCACACGGGGTCGTAGCCAGCCGCCCGCAGCACGGCGGCGACCTCGTCGGGTGAGCGCTCGTCGCCCACGGCGAACTGGGGTTCGGCGTCGCTGGGCGAGGCGTAGCCACCCGGCTCGGTGTGGGAGCCGGCCGACATCGTCGTGACGCCGAGGCGCAAGAGGGCGTCGCGCAGGGCCGCTGGCTCCCTGGTGGAGAGCGACAGGCCGACGTCGGGCAGCGTGAAGCGGAGGGCGCAGATCAGCTGGACGAGGTCGGCGTCGTGCACCGGGTCCGCCGGCTCGAAGCCGCCCGCTGCCGGCCGCAGGCGGGGAACCGACACCGAGACCTCGCAGCGCCACCATCGCCGGATGAGGGCGCGAGCGTGGGCGCCCACCGCCAGCGCGTCGAGTCGCCAGTCGTCGTGCAGTCCGAGCAGCGCGCCGATGCCGAGGCGGCGCATGCCGGCCGCCGCGCCGCGGTCGGGCGCGGCCAGGCGCCAGTCGTAGTTGCGCTTCTTGCCCTTGCGGTGCACGTCGGCGTACGTCGCGGGTGCGTACGTCTCCTGGTACACGACGAGGCCGTCACACCCGGCCTCGACGAGTCGCCGGTAGGTCGCCTCGTCCCACACCTGCACCTCGAGCGACAGCTCGGGCACGATCGGTGCCAGCGCCCGCACGCAGTCGACGAGGTAGTCCTTGCTCACGATGCGGGCGTGCTCGCCGGCGACGAGGAGGATGTGTCGGAAGCCGCGGGCGACGAGCGCCTCCGCCTCGACGCGGGCCTCCTCGGGCGTGAGCGTGCGACGCACGATGTCGTTGCCGGCGGAGAAGCCGCAGTACGTGCACACGGAGACGCACTCGTTCGAGAGGTAGAGCGGCGCGAACAGCCGCACGGCGCGACCGAACCGCTGGATCGTCGTGCGGTGCGCGGCCTGCGCCATGTCCTCCAGCCGCGGCGCGGCGGCGGGGGACAGCAGCACCGCCAGCTCGTGGAGGCCGCGACGCTCGACGTGCAGCGCGCGCTCGACGTCGGCTGCCGTCGCGGCGCCGGCGACCTGGCGCAGCCCGGCGAGGTCGGTGGCCAGCAGCTCGGCGGCCGCGCTGTCGGCGGGGACGCCGTCGGGTCGCGACTCCAGGTGGACGGGGACGCCCGTCACGTCGCGGCGCTGAGGAACCCGGTGAGCGGCGACGACGCCCGGGCCACGTTCTGCTGCGCCGGCAGTCCGGCCAGACGACCGGCGCGACCGGCCTGGACCGCGAGCCGGAAGGCGGCGCCCATGGCCGCCGGGTCGCCGGCGGTCCCGATGGCGGTGTTGACGAGGACGGCGTCGGCGCCGAGCTCCATGGCCTCTGCCGCGTGCGACGGCGCGCCGAGACCGGCGTCGACGACGACCGGCACGCGCGACTGCTCCACGATGAGCTCCAGCGCACCTCGCGTCTTCAGTCCCTGGTTCGAACCGATCCACGAGCCGAGCGGCATGACGGTGGCGCACCCCGCCTCCTCCAGCCGCTTGCACAGGATGGGGTCGGCCGGGCAGTAGGGCAGGACGGTGAAGCCGTCGGCGCACAGCACCTCGGCCGCCTTCAGGGTCTCCACCGGATCGGGTAGCAGGTGGCGGGGCTCGGGGGTGATCTCCAGCTTGATCCACGTCGGGTACCCGGCGGCGCGGGCCAGCCGGGCCAGGCGCACGGCCTCGTCGGCGTCCATCGCACCCGAGGTGTTGGTGAGCAGGAGGATCCGGTCGGTGTCGATGGCCTCGAGGATGTCGGTGCCCGGCGCGTCGGGGTCGACCCGGCGCAGCGCGACCGTCACGATCTCGGTCCCCGACGCGTCGATGGCCGCACGCAGCGACTCGTTCGACGGGAACTTCCCGGTGCCGAGGAACAGCCGTGACGTGAACCTGCGGTCCGCGATCTGCAGGTCGTCGGTCTGCTCCGTCTCCATGTCCACGCTCCCTGCCCCGCATGATCGGGACGGTTCGAAGGGTCGCAGCGGGTGCTGCCTCTCAGCCTGCGGGCAGGCTCCCCTGGTGCCTGGACCAGCGTATCGCCCTAGGTTTCCGGCCCGATGAAGACGCGGACGTTGATCGTGCTGGCGCTGCTGTGCGGCATGGCCCTGGTCGTCGCGTTCACGGTCCAGATCCTCCTCGCCTCGTGACGGCGGCCACGGCGACGCCGCCGGTGGCCGTGCGGGCCGATCACGGGCGACTCGCCGGGCTCGACGGCGTGCGGGGCCTGGCCATGGCGATGGTGTTCTTCCACCACGTCATCATCCGGGTGCAGGACCCGATCGTGAACGGCGCCTGGGTGTCGGTCGACCTCTTCTACGTCCTCAGCGGGTTCCTCATCACGATGTCGATGCTCGGCGACCCCGACCGGCTCGACAGCTTCCTGCGGCGACGCTTCTGGCGCATCGCGCCGGCGATGGTCGTGTTCCTGCTCGTGTACGTGCTCTGGAGCCTCGGTGCCGAGGACGTCGACCAGCGCATGTCGTGGGCGTTCGCGGCGGCCACGCAGTGGGCCAACGTCCAGGGCGCCATCGGGCCGCCGTTCTCGCCGCACATCGGGCACCTGTGGTCGCTCTCCGCCGAGGTGCAGTTCTACGTCCTGTGGGGCGTGTGCCTCTGGTGGATGCTGCGTCGACGGTGGCCGCGTCCGGTCATCCTCGGGCTCCTGCTCGTGCTGTTCGTGCTGTCGTGGGCCGAGCGCGCGCTGCTGCTCGATCGCGGGTCGCTGTGGAACCGTCTCTATCTGGCACCCGACACGCGTGCCGCCGGTCTGCTGCTCGGTTGCGTGCTGGGTCTGGCGTACGCGTGGGGATGGCTTCGCTTCCGGCGCACGCTGTGGGTGCTCACGATCCCGGCGGCGGCGTTCACGCTGTGGTTCGTCGTCGAGCTGACGTTCCTCGACGCCCGCGTCTACCGGTGGGGGCTCACCGTCGCCGCCCTGTCGTGGGGCGTGCTCGTCGCCGGCGCCGCGCTGCGGCTGCCCACACCGGTCCGACCGCTCCTCGAGCTTCCGCCCCTGGTGTGGCTCGGGCGCGTGTCGTACTCGGTGTACCTCTACCACCTGGCGATCATCGCCGAGGTGGCCGAGACGCGTCCGAACGACCCGGTCGGGGTGGCGCTGATCGCGGTGCCGCTCACGCTCGTCATCGGGTGCGCGTCGTACCTCCTCGTGGAGCGGCCGTTGCTGTCGTCGGCCAGTCGCGCCCGGTTGCGAGCGCGCTTCGCCGGGTAGTCGCCCGGCATGACCAACACGCTCCGACGTGCAGCCGCCGCTGCCGTCACCGCCACGCTCCTGTTCGCACCGGTCGCCTGCTCGGACGAGGACGGCGACGGCGCCGAGACCGACGAGGAGGTCGATCAGATCGACGAGGGTGCCGAGGACGTCGGGGACCAGCTCGAGGAGGAGCTCGACGAGGGCGAGGACGAGGTCGACGAGTAGTCGCATCGAGGTCAGCAGTCGCTCGAGGAGTAACTAGCCTCGGGACGTGGCTGACCAGTTCGACGTCGTCATCATCGGTGGTGGACCGGGCGGCTACGCCGCCGCGCTGTACGGGGCCGCCGCCGGCCTGAACGTCTGCATGATCGAGCGCGACAAGGTCGGTGGCACCTGCCTCCACCGTGGCTGCATCCCGGCCAAGGAGCTGCTCGAGTCGGCCCACGTCATGCGCACGGTCGCCCACGCCGCCGACTTCGGCGTGGAGACGTCAGCGCCGACGATCACCCTGGCGACCACGATGACGCGCAAGCAGCAGGTCATCGATGGCCTGTGGAAGGGGCTCGAGGGCCTGCTCAAGGGACGCAAGGTCACCGTGCTCAGCGGGACCGGCCGCTACCGGGGCGGCGGCACCGTGCAGGTCGGCATGAACGACGGCTCGTCGCAGACGGTCGAGGGTCGCAACGTCATCCTGGCGTCAGGATCGGCGCCCCGGACCATCCCCGGCTTCGACGTCGACGGTCGGTTCGTGCTGACGTCCGACGAGGTGCTCGCGATCGACGAGCTGCCGCGCACGGCTGCGGTCATCGGCGGGGGCGCCATCGGTTGCGAGTTCGCGTCGTTCCTCGTCGACGTCGGCGTGCAGGTGACGCTGCTCGAGGGCTTGCCGAAGATCCTGCCGGGTTGTGACGCTGACATCGCCAACGTCGTGCTGCGCTCGTTCAAGAAGCGCGGGATCGACGTGCGCACCGGCGTCAAGGTGCTCGGCCACGAGCCGGGCGAGTCGACGACCCGCATCCAGATCGAGGGCGCCGAGCCGCTCGAGGTCGACAAGGTCGTGATCTCCGTCGGACGCCGCCCGCTGGCGGAGACGTTGGGCCTCGAGGGGACCGGCGTCGAGGTCACGGACCGCGGCTTCGTGAAGGTCGACGAGACCTGTCGAACCAGCGTCCCCGGCGTGTGGGCCATCGGCGACCTCATCGCCACGCCCCAGCTGGCGCACGTCGGCTTCGCCGAGGCGATCGTCGCCATCAAGGACATCCTCGGCGAGTCGCCGGTTCCCGTGGCGTACGACCGGGTGCCGTGGGCCATCTACTGCCACCCCGAGGTCGCGTTCGCCGGGCACTCGGAGGAGTCGGCCAAGGAGGCCGGCTACGACATCGTCGTGTCCAAGCACCAGTACCGCGGCAACGGCCGGGCCATGATCGTCGGCGACGTCGAGGGCATGGTGAAGGTCATCGCGGCCAAGGGCCCTGACGGGCGCGCCGGGCAGATCCTCGGGGTGCACATGGTCGGGCCCTGGGTCACCGAGCAGCTCGGTCAGGCGTACCTGGCCGTGAACTGGGAGGCGACGGTCGACGAGGTCGCCCACTACATCCAGCCCCACCCGACGCTGTCGGAGCTCTTCGGCGAGACCGTCATGGCCCTCACCGGCCGCGGACTGCACGGCTAGAGAACGCGAGGGAGACATGGCCGACATCACGATGCCGCAGCTCGGTGAGACCGTCACCGAGGGGACGATCACCCGCTGGTTCAAGAACGTGGGCGACACCGTCGCCGAGGACGAGGTCCTGTTCGAGGTGTCGACCGACAAGGTCGACTCGGAGGTGCCGTCGCCGACGGCGGGGACGATCACCGAGATCCTGGTGCCCGAGGGCGAGACCGTCGACGTCGGCACCGTGCTGGCTCGCGTCGGCGACGCCGGCGCCGCGCCTGCTGCGGCGCCCGCCGCGGCGCCGGCCGCCGAACCCGCGCCTGCTGCGGATCCGGAGCCCGCGCCAGCCGCCGAACCCGCGCCGGCGCCGGCCGCCGAGACGCCGCCACCTCCTCCGCCTCCGCCGCCCGCCCCGGCTGACCAGGCGCCGGCCGCCGCGCCCGCCGCGCCCGCCGCACCGGCGGCCGCGGCCGAGTCGAACGGCGACAACCAGCTGCTGTCGCCGGTCGTGCGGCGCCTCATCAGCGAGCACGGCCTGGATCCCTCGACGATCAAGGGCACCGGCGCCGGCGGTCGCATCACGCGCGACGACGTCCTCGGCCTCATCGATGCCCAGGGCTCGTCGGCCGCGACGCCGGCACCTGCGCCGTCCACGCCGGCGCCGGCCGCTCCGGCGCCAGCAGCGCCCGCGGCCCCCGCGGCTCCGGCGGCTCCGGCACCGGCGGTCACCGCCGGCGATCGGGACGAGACCGTCCCGTTCACGAACATCCGCCGGCGCACCGCCGAGCACATGCGCCGGTCGAAGGACACCTCGGCGCACGCGCTGATCTCGATCGAGGTCGACTACGACAACGTGGACCGGGCCCGCAAGCCGGCCAAGGACGCGTTCAAGGCCGAGGAGGGCGTGAACCTCACGTACCTGCCGTTCGTGGCCCGGGCCGTCATCGACGGCCTCCGCGAGTTCCCCCAGCTGAACGCGTCGGTCGGCGCGGACGCGCTGATCATCCACCACGACGTGCACCTCGGCTTCGCCGTCGACCTCAGCTTCGAGGGCCTCGTCGTCCCCGTCGTGCACAACGCCGACGGCAAGCGCCTCCGTGCCATCGCTCGTGAGGTCGCCGACCTGGCCGAGCGGGCCCGCACCAAGAAGCTGATGCCGGACGACATCGCCAACGGCACGTTCACGATCACCAACGTCGGCTCGTACGGGACCATGCTCACGATGCCGATCGTGAACCAGCCCCAGATCGCCATCCTGTCGACCGACGGCGTGAAGAAGCGCCCGGTCGTGCTCGAGCTGGACGGCAACGACGTCATCGCCATCCACCCGGTCGGCAACCTGACGATGTCGTGGGACCACCGCGCCGTCGACGGCGCGTACGCGGCGGCGTTCATGCAGAAGGTCAAGGAGATCCTCGAGACCCGCGACTGGGCCTCCGAGCTCTAGATGACGCTGCACGTCCGGTGGCTGGGCAAGGTCCGCTACCGCGACGCGCACGCCCTCCAGCGCGGGCTGTTCGAGTCGTCCGCCGACGACCACCTGCTCCTCCTCGAGCACCCGCACGTGTACACGCTCGGGGTGCGGGCCGACCTCGGCAACGTCCTGGTGCCGCCGGCCGACGTCGGCGCCGAGCTGGTGCGGACCGACCGCGGCGGCGACGTCACCTACCACGGGCCGGGCCAGCTCACCGGCTACCCGATCCTGAACGTGCCCGGGAAGCGCGGCGGGGGCATGGCCGACACGGTGGCCTACGTCCGCTCCGTCGAGCAGCTCATCATCGACGTCCTGGCCGACCTCGGGCTGGCCGCCGGTCGCGCCGAGCGCTACCCGG
>DASUCO010000177.1:0-17455 GCA_036275955.1 Acidimicrobiales bacterium | reverse complement strand
GATCGATGTCCATGCCCCCATGCAACTCAGGGGGTGTGACAGGAACGATCCTGCGACTTCTCGGTACGGGAACCGACCAGATGTGGTCGGTTCCGGTACCGAGAACGCCGCCCTTGGCCGAGGAGTGGGTCAGACGTTGGTTTGGCGGTCGGCCCAGTAGGGGGCTCGGAGCTCCTTCTTGAGGATCTTGCCGCTGGCCGAGCGGGGGATCTCGTCCATGCGGTCGATCGAGCGCGGGATCTTGTACGACGCCAGGTGCTCGCGCACGAACGCCTGGATCTCCTCGTCGGTCGCGGAGGCGCCGTCGTACAGGGTCACCGTCGCGTGCACCGACTCGCCCCACTCGTCCGACGGCACGCCGAACACGGCGGCGTCCGCGATGGCGGGATGGGCCACGAGCACCGCCTCGATCTCGGCCGGGTAGATGTTCATCCCGCCGGAGATGATCATGTCGTTCTTCCGGTCGCAGATGTAGAAGAACCCCTCGTCGTCGAAGTACGCGATGTCGCCGACGGTGATCCAGTCGCCTCGCTTGTTCTCCTCGTACTTCTCCTCGGCCTTGTAGTACGTGTCGAACGCGCCGGCCGAGCGCACGAACAGCTCGCCCGGCTCCATCGGCGTCTCGACGCGGTTGCCGTCCTCGTCGAACAACGCCACCTCGACCAGCGGCGCCGCCTGCCCGCACGAGCCCGGCTTGCGCATCTGGTCATCCGGGCTCAGCACGCAGTTCACGCCCAGCTCGGTCGAGCCGTACACCTCCCACAGCGAGCCCTCGCCGAGGCGCTCGACGTACTTGCGCTTGAGCTCGAAGGGCCACGGCGCGGCGTTGGCGATGAATCGCTTCATCGACGAGTAGTCGTACTTGGACCGGATCTCCTCCGGCAGGTCGACGACGCGACGCAGCGGCGTCGGCGCGCTGAACGTCGTCGTCACCTTGTGCTCCTGGATCAGTCGCAGCCACTCCTCGGCGTCGAAGTGGCGCTGCACGATGATCGTTCCGCCCATCAGCTGCACGATGCCCATGAACCCGAGCGGTCCCGAGTGGTACAGCGGGCCGGTGGTCAGGTACACGTCGCCCGGCTCGTAGCCGATCAGCTGCACGAGTGCGCCGCCGGACGCGGCGGCGTCCGCACGACCCTTGCGCAGCGCGCCCTTGGGCTTGCCGGTCGTGCCCGACGTGTAGATCATCGTGCCGCCGGCGTCGTCGGTGCCCTCGAGCGGCTCGACCTCCGTGGTGGGCTTGCCGTCGGCGATCGTCGGCAGGTGCTTGGCCCACGACGGCGTCGCTGACTCGGGGCAGTGGAACGCGGCCCACTCGGTCACCTTCGGGCACTGCGCCACCGCGGCCTCGAGCTGCGACTGCTGCTCGATGTCGAACAGCACGACCGTGGCGTCGCTGTTGTCGATGACGTACGCCGCCTCCTCCGTCGACAGCCGGTAGTTGAGCGGGACGGCGATGGCGCCGGTCTTGCGCGCCGCGTTGATCAGCACGACGACCTCGGTGCTGTTCTGCGCGCACCACACCAGCTTGGTGCCGGCCTTGACGCCCAGCTCCTGCAGCGCAGCGGCGACCTGGTTGGCCCGCGTCTCGAACTCGCCGTAGGTCAGGACGTTCCCGTCCTCGATCACACCAGGCTTGTCGGGATCGGCTTGGGCGTACATCGTCAGCAGGTCGGGCATGCCCGGACCATACGCGTATGGTCGGATCCGATGATCGGTGTGACCTACGCCAGCCTCCCGTCCCTCGGCATCACCGGGGCGCCCGAGGTGGCCCGACGGGCAGAGGCCCTCGGCTACACCTCGTTCTGGGTGGCGGAGACCACCGGCGCCGAGGCGTTCTCCCACCTCGCGCTCGCCGGCGAGGCGGCGCCGTCCCTCAGCCTGGGCACCGGCGTGCTCGCGCTGCAGCTGCGCGACCCCATGCTCACCGCCATGTCCGGCGCCACCCTGCAGGCCGCCCATCCCGACGCCGACATCTACCTGGGCGTCGGCATCTCCTCACCGGTCGTCACCGGCCGCTGGCACGGCGTGCCCTACGGCGAGCGCCCGCTGGCCCGCGTCCGCGAGTTCGTCACCGTGCTGCGCGAGTGCTTGAGCGGCGACGCCGTCACGCACCAGGGTGACTTCTACGAGCTGAGCCGATCCCAGCTCGGCGTGCGCATGGGCGACAAGCGTCCACAGATCGTGCTCGCCGCACTCAACGAGGGGATGCTGCGCCTGGCCGGCGAGCTGGCCGACGGCGTGCTCCTCAACTACCTGCCGGCGACGCTGGTGCCGTGGTGCGTCGAGCGCGTGCGCGAGGGCGAGGCCCGCGGCGGACGTGAGCCTGGCTCGTGCACGATCCACGCCTACGTGCACCTCGGCGTCGTCGAGCGCGAGGACGGCATCGAGTACGCCCGGCGCGACCTGTTCTCCTACGCCGTCGTCGACGCCTATGCCAAGGCGTTCGAGAAGGCGGGCTACGGCGACTCGGTTCGTGCCGCTCGCGACGCGCACGCGGCGAAGGACCGCGAGGGCGCGGTGGCCGCCATCAGCGACGAGATGGTGGATGGCATCGACATCATGGGCGACCATGACGGCGTGGCCGCGGCCATGAAGGCGTACGTGGACGCCGGCGTCGAGTCCCCCATCGTGATGCCGCTGCCGTGGGGCAAGGACCGCATGGCGATCGTGCAAGCGACGCTCGAAGCCGCCAGGGAGGGCATCTGATGGAGCTGCAGGGCAAGGTCGTCGTCGTCACCGGCGCTGCCAACGGCATCGGCCGGGCATGTGCCACCCGCTTCGCGGCCGAGGGCGCCAGCGTCGCGGTGGCCGACCTCGACGGCGACGCGACCAAGGCAGCGGCCGACGCCATCGGCGCACTCGGCATCGCCACCGACGTGAGCGTCGAGGCCGACATCCGCCACCTCGTCGAGGAGACGGAGAAGCAGCTGGGCCCCATCGACCTGTTCCACTCGAACGCCGGCATCGGCGTCGGCGGCGGCATCGACACGCCCGACGAGGAGTGGCAGCGGATCTGGGACGTGAACCTGATGGCGCACGTGTACGCGACACGAGCCGTGCTCCCGTCGATGCTCGACCGCGGCGAGGGCTACCTGCTGTCGACCGCGTCGGCCGCCGGCCTGCTCACCAACATCGGCAACGCGTCGTACTCGGTCACCAAGCACGCGGCCGTCGCGCTCGCCGAGTGGCTGTCGGTGACGTACGGCGACCAGGGCATCAAGGTGTCGTGCCTGTGCCCGCAGGGCGTCGCCACCAACATGCTGCTCGGCGGCCGCGACGCCGGCGACCCCGGTGCCAGCGCGGTCATGGCGGCGGCCGGCGTGCTGCAGCCCGAGGAGGTGGCCGACGCCGTCGTCGAGGGCATCCGTGCCGAGCGCTTCCTGATCCTCCCCCACCCCGAGGTGGCCGACTACTTCCTGCGCAAGGCCACCGACTACGACCGCTGGCTCGGCGGCATGCGCCGCCTCCAGGCCCGGGTGCGATCGGGCTCGTAGTGGACCTCGTCGAGCTGGGGCTGGCGGCCGGCATGCGCGTCCGGTTCCGGCGCGAGCCGAACGACCGCTGGCAGCTCGCCACCGTGGAGCACGTCGAGAAGGACGGCTCGCTCGGCCTGCGGGACAAGAAGGGTGCGTCACGCGCCATCCCCATCGAGCTGGTCGAGGTCGAGACGCGCGGCCCGCGCGGCGCCAAGGCGTGGGAGCCGGTGCCGGAGCGCGCCGCCCGCAACGAGCAGCTCAAGCTGCTGTAGTGGACAGGCGGACGGTCGAGGCCTACGAGGGCGCCGACGCCGCCCAGCGGTACATCGACCGGCGCGCCGCCTACGAGCCCGAGCGCGCGGTGGCGTTCGCGTCGCGCGTCGAAGGCTGGCGCGCCGACATCGGATCCGGGCCCGGGCACTACACCACCCATCTCGGCGCGCCGCTCGTGTCGCTCGACGCGTCGGCGGCGATGCTCGCTCGCGTCACGTCGGGCGCTCGGGTGCAGGCCGACCTGGAGGCGCTGCCGCTGCGGCGTGGCGCTCTCCGCGGGGCGTGGGCGTCGAAGTGCTACCAGCACATCCCTCACGAGGCGCTGCCGCTGGCGCTGGCCGACCTCCATCGCTCGATGGCGCTCGACGCGCCGCTCGTGCTGAACGTGTTCACCGGCGAGGGCACGCGGATCACCGACGGCGAGGACGACTTCCCCGGTCGGCTGTTCTCGTGGTGGCAGCCTCACGATCTCGCACGGGTCGTCGAGGGCGCCGGGTTCGTCATCGACGAGACGGTGGTGCACGGCCGGCACGTCGAGGTGCTGGCCACGCGCGCCCGCATGCTCCCGGACCTCGTCCGGCCCGGGCTGCGGGTGCTGTTCTGCGGCTACAACCCGAGCATCTACGCGGCCGACGTCGGTGTGGCCTTCGCCCGACCCGGCAACCGCTTCTGGCCGGCGGCGCTGGCCGCCGGCATCGTCAGCGTGGACCGCGACCCGTGGCACGCCGTGCGCCACCACCGCGTCGGGTTCACCGACATGGTCAAGCGGGCGTCGGTCGCCGCCGCCGAGCTGTCGAGAGATGAGCTGCACGAAGGGTTCGAACGGGTCACGCGCCTCTGCGAGTGGCTTCATCCCGAGGTCGTGTGCGTCCTCGGCGTCGGCGGCTGGCGCCAGCTCGTGAACCGCAAGGCGATCGTCGGCTGGCAGCCCGAGACGTTGGGCGGCTCCCGCGTCTACGTGATGCCGAACCCGAGCGGGTTGAACGCCTCCACCCAGCACGAGGGGTACGTCGAACACCTGACACGCGTGTCAGGTTTCTGACACACTGGGTCGCATGGCTGTGCGACTGGAACCGCAGGACGAGTACATGCACGAGCTCGGCCCCGAGCCGAACTTCAACGAGAGCATGTACTTCAACGTGTTCGACGCGGCGAACAAGGTCGGCGGGTTCTTCCGTCTCGGGAACCGCGCCAACGAGGGCACGGGCGAGATGACCGTGTGTCTCTACCTCCCCGACGGTCGCGTCGGCTTCATGTTCAAGCGGCCCGAGGTGCACACCAACGACGCGTTCGACGCCGCCGGCATGAAGTTCGAGGTGATCGAGCCGTTCGAGCACCTCGAGGTGTCGTACTCCGGCAAGGTCGTCATCCTCGAGGACCCGCTGCAGATGGCCGACCCCAAGAAGGCCTTCACCGAGAACCCGTACGAGCAGGCCGAGGTGCGCATCACGTACACGCGGGTCAGCGACATGTTCGGCGGCGAGCCCGACACGCCGCACGAGGCACCGGGCGAGGAGTTCGCCAAGGGCCACTACGAGCAGCTCAACAAGGGCGTGGGATCGATCAAGGTCGGCGACCAGGAGTGGGCCGTCGAGGGCTACGGCCTCCGCGATCACAGCTGGGGGCCGAGGTTCTGGCAGGCGCCCTGGTACTACCGGTGGCTGACCGCCAACTTCGGCGGCGACTTCGGGTTCATGGGCTCGCGCGTGGCACGCCGCGACGGCGAGGGCACCCGCGGCGGGTTCGTGTGGGACGACGGGAAGATGCACCTGTGCGACGACTTCTCGATCTCCACGTCGTGGGTGGGTGACGACACGTACCACCAGGACATCGAGGCGACGCTCGTCTCGTCCCGCAGCGACAAGCAGTGGAAGGTCACCGGCAAGGTGATGAGCCTGATCCCGCTGCGCAACCGCCGTCAGGACCCGAACACCGGCGAGATGCTCGTCACTCGCATCTCCGAGGGCATGACCGAGTGGACGCTGTCCGACGGTCGCGTCGGCTACGGCCTGAGCGAGTACCTCGACCAGATCATCGACGACAAGCCGGTCGGCATCTCCGAGTAGCTACTCGGCGTAGAGCGGGCTGGATGCCTTCATCCAGCGCAGCTGCATGAGCATGCGCGTGACGGGCATGCCGCCGTCCGATGCGGCGACCTCGAACCACGTGTACTCGGTCTTCGGGCTCTCGCCCACGGCGAGGATGCGACCGCCGAAGTCGTAGTCACGCTCGAGCTGCAGCGGTCCGTTGACGTTCTCCAGCTCGATGGCGCCGAACAGCCCGACGCCGCCACCGGTCTTGGCCACGATCGGGCTCAGGTGGGCGACGGCGGCGGTGTACAGCACGTGCACCGACTGCTGCGGGCACACGACGGCGCCACCCCACGGCGAGTCGCCGCGGTACCAGTCGAGCGGTTCCGTCACGAGCCCGCGGTCGAGCAGGTCGCGCTGACGCGACGCGCCGACGTGGTGGCGCGTCGTCGGGATCTCGTCCCCGGAGGCGATGCCGGCCAGGATCCGCGGCGCCGGCGCCGCGTGCGCACCGTGGTCGATGGAGCGCAGCGCGCTGGGCTCGGTCTGCGCACCGACCGATGCCGTCCCCTCCCCGACC
The DNA here is from genome assembly GCA_036275955.1 of Acidimicrobiales bacterium. GTDB lineage: Bacteria > Actinomycetota > Acidimicrobiia > Acidimicrobiales > CADCSY01 > DATLFP01. Next base: position 11,093 of record DASUCO010000177.1, on the reverse strand, counting down.
AGCATCCCGTCGTCGCGCTCGATCCAGGCCCGCTGCTGGCCGGCGCCGGGTTCGAGCAGCGCCCGCACCGGCTCGCGGCTCACGGTCGCGTTCTTGAACATGATCGACAGCGACCCGGTCTCGAACCACTCCTTGCCGAACGCCTCCAGCAGGAGCGGTGGGAACAGGTCGAGGTGGATCGACCCGGCGACGGTGCCGCCCCGGAAGCCGAGCTTGGTGGCGGTGGCATCGTCGTGGATGCCGCCGCCCTCGTGGTTGGCGGCGTTGATCGACTCCCGGTACTCCCCCGTGATCGTCATGGGCGCACCGTACGCCCGCGTACGCATGCGTAGTCGGGCGAACCGGATGAAATGCGCACAGGGTCAACGTCGCCGGCGGCGAAGATCACCCCGTGGACCGCTTGGTCATGCTCCTGCGGGAGCTGCCGCGCGCCAGCCGGGGCGCCACCGCCGCCGTCGCGGCGTGCGTCGTCGCGCTCCCGGCGCTGCGGACCATCCAGGCGCTGATGACCGGTCTCCTCTTCGCCGCCATCCCGGGCGCCGTGGAGGACGGCTTCGACAGCGACGCCGGACGCTCGCTCGTGCTGCGCCTGGCGCTCTTTGGCACCGCCTACGTGCTCGGGCAGCTCGCCGCCGGGCTGGACGACCCGCTGCGCGGCATCCTCGCCCGTCGCGTCGACGAGCGGGCGCGCGAGCGGGTGCTGCGCGCGGTGGCCGCGGCACCTGGCATCGCCCACCTCGAGGACCCCGCGCTGCTCGATCTGGTCGAGCGCGCCCGCAAGGCCGGGCCCGGTGGCGAGTCACCTGGCGGCGCGGCCGACGGTCTCGCCCAGCTCACCGTGCGCTACCTCACCGTCGCCACCGGCACGGTCATCGTGGCCTCGTTCCGGTGGTGGCTCCCGATCCTCCTCGTGCCGGTGCTGCTGCTCGCCGGCCGAACGATGCGCCGGCACATCAACGTCACCGTCGAGACCACGATGACGATGACGCGCGACCTCCGCCGCGCTCGCTACCTGTCGGACCTGGCGATGACCCCGGCGGCCGCGAAGGAGCTGCGCCTGTTCGGGCTCGGCTCGTGGCTGCGCGACCGCTTCCTCACGACGCACCGCGCCGCCATCGAGCCCGTGTGGCGCGCCCGGGCCGCGAGCCGGCGACGGCTGGTCCTGCCCGAGCTGGCGCGGGGCGTCGTCGCGTTCGTCGCGTACGGCGTGCTCGTCGACGCCGCCGTGCACGGCGAGATCAGCGTCGGCCGCTTCGGCTTCCTCTTCAGCGCCATCCAGATGGTGTGGGGCCTCAGCTCGATGACGAACGCCGACGTCGCCTACTCGTTCGGGATCCGCGCCTTGCCCGCCATCCCCGAGCTCGAGGCGGCACTCGAGCAGACCCGTCTGCCCGGGACTCGTGCTGCCGGCGTCATGCCGGTGGAGGCCGTGCGCTTCGAGGGCGTGTCGTTCCGCTATCCCGGCTCCGAGAACGCCATCCTCGACGGTCTCGACCTCGAGCTGCGCGCCGGCGAGTCGCTCGCGGTCGTCGGGAGCAACGGCGCCGGCAAGACCACGCTCGTCAAGCTGCTCGCCCGCTTCTACGACCCGACCGCAGGACGAGTGACCGTCGACGGCGTCGACCTGCGCGAGCTCGACGCGTCCTCGTGGCAGTGCCGGGTGGCCGCCATCTTCCAGGACTTCACCCACTACGAGCTGTCCGTGGCGGAGAACGTCGGGCTCGGCGCCCCGGCGCTGCTCGATGATCGCGACGCGCTGCGCGAGGCGGCGCGCCGAGCCGGTGCGCTCGAGCTGATCGAGGCACTGCCCGACGGGTGGGACACGGTGCTGTCGCGGCGCGTCGCCGGTGGCGTCGAGCTGTCAGGTGGCGAGTGGCAGCGCATCGCGCTCGCTCGGGCCCTGCTGGCGGTCGACGCCGGCGCCGGGATCCTCGTGCTCGACGAGCCGACCGCGAACCTCGACGCGCGCGCCGAGACCCAGCTGTACGACCGCTTCCTGGAGCTGACCGCTGGTGTCACCACGGTGGTCATCTCGCACCGGTTCTCCACCGTGCGCCGAGCGGACCGCATCGTCGTGCTGCGACACGGCCGCGTGGTGGAGAGCGGGTCGCACGACGAGCTGCTCGCCCTCGGCGGCCGCTACGCCCGCATGTTCCAGCTGCAGGCGGCTCGCTTCGATCGGGAGGTGTCCAGTGCGTGATCGGATGCGGGCGCTCTGGACCGTCACGCGGCTCGCCTTTCGCGCCGACCGCGCCGCCGCCATCGCGGCCACGCTGCTGAGCCTCGTCTCGGGCGTCTTCGGCACGCTCTCGACCGTCGCGTTCGCGCGCGCGGTGCAGGCGGTGGTGGCCGGCGATCCGCAGGCCGGCCTCGGCGCCGTCATCGCGCTCGTGGTCCTCGGCCGTCTGTCGTTCACCGCCAGCATGGTGATGCTCGACCTGCGCTTCCGGCTCGTCGAGCTCGTCGGCGAGCTCGTCGAGTCCGAGCTCATCGACGCGATGACCGGGTTCACCGGGCTCGAGCTGCACGAGCGACCCGTGCACCTCGATCGACTCGAGGTGCTGCGCAAGCAGGTCGGCAATCTGTCCAACAGCATCGGTGCCCTCATGCACAACGTCAGCCTGTGGACCGGGCTGGCGTCGACGGTCGGCGTGCTGGTCAGCGTCCACCCGCTCCTGCTGGTGCTGCCGATCGCCGGCATCCCCGCGCTCGTCGTGACGGCGCGCGGGACCACGAGGTTCGAGCAGGCGCTCGACGACTCGTCGGAGCAGCTCCGCCGCGCCGACCACCTCTACCTGCTGGCGACGGCGGCCGGCCCGGGCAAGGAGCTGCGGACCTTCGGGCTCGGCCGCGAGGTCGTGGCGCGGCACGCCCGCTTCCTGCGCGAGGGCTACGACGCCGTCTCGCGCGTGCAGCTGCGATGGGGCGCGCTCGCCGGGGTCGCGTGGGCGACGCAGGGGCTCGCCCAGATCGGCGCCATCGCGTTCGCGGCGATGCTCGCCATCGACGGCCGCGCCAGCGTCGGCGACGTCGTCCTGGTGGCGACCCTCGTCGGTGCCCTGGAGGGACACCTGCAGGAGCTGCTCGGCATGGTGACGTGGCTGTTCAACACGCTGCGCGCCGCCGAGCGCTATGCCGCCGTGGTGGACGCGGCGACGACCGCGAGCGACGAGCTTCCCCTGGAGCCGGCACCGGTGCCGGCGGCGCTGCAGCGCGGCATCGAGCTCGACGGCGTGTCGTTCCGCTACCCCGACACCGAGTCCGAGACGCTGCGCGACGTGTCGCTGCTGCTCCCCGCGGGCGCCACCGTCGCCGTCGTCGGCGAGAACGGTGCCGGGAAGTCCACGCTCGTGAAGCTCCTCGGCCGCTTCTACGAACCGACCAGCGGCGTCATCCGCGTCGACGGCGTCGACCTCCGTCGCTTCGACGCCGCTGCGTGGCGTGGTCGCCTGTCCGGCGCGTTCCAGGACCACGCCCGCTTCGAGCTCATCGCCCGTGAGGTGGTTGGCGTCGGTGACCTCGAGCGCATCGACGACGAGCCATCGGTCGTCGTCGCCCTCGGCCGCGCCGGGTGCGGCGAGCTGCCCGAGCGCCTCGAGGACGGCCTGGGGACCCGACTCGGCCGCTCGTTCGACGACGGCATCGAGCCGTCGGGCGGGCAGTGGCAGCAGCTGGCGCTCGGCCGTGCGCTGCTGCGGGACCAGCCGCTCCTGCTGCTCCTCGACGAGCCGACCTCTGCCCTCGATCCCGATGCCGAGCACGCGCTGTTCGAGGGCTACGCGGCGGCGGCCCGCGAGGCAGCGCGGACGTCGGGTGCCATCACGCTGCTCGTGTCACACCGGTTCTCCACCGTGCGCATGGCCGACCTGATCGTGGTCATGGAGGATGGCAAGGTGTCGCAGGTGGGATCGCACGACGAGCTGATGGCGGCGGGCGGCCTGTACGCCGAGCTGTTCACGATGCAGGCGCGCGCCTACCGGTGATGCGCTACGCCCGGGTGGCCGTGCGCGGCGCCGACCTCGTCGTCGCCGGGCACGAGCTGGTCGAGCTGGTCTCGTTCGAGCTGCACCGCGGGAACGATCCGGTGCAGTCCGACTGGGTGCGTGACGACGCCGCGTTCGTCGACGCACAGCGGCAGCTCGTCGAGTGGTTCACCGGCGAGCGCCTGAGGTTCGAGCTGGAGCGGGCACCGGTCGGCACCCGGTTCCAACGGCGGGTGTGGGCTGCGCTCGAGGCCATCCCGTACGGCGAGACGAGGACCTACGGCGACCTGGCCGCCGAGCTCGACACCGCGCCGCGTGCCGTCGGCGCCGCCAACGGCGCCAACCCCTTCGCCGTGATCGTGCCGTGCCACCGGCTCGTCGGCCGCGCCGGGCTCACCGGCTACGCCGGTGGCATCGAGCGCAAGCGCTGGCTGCTCGACTTCGAGGCTCAGACGAGCTCCAGCCGGCTGATGCCGGCGTCGCGCAGCACGAACCCGTAGCCATCGACGTCGTCGTCGGTGGCGTCGCGCCACTGCCGACCCTGGTGGCGGACCCCGTGGCGCCGGAAGCCGATCACCTTCACGCGGATGTTGGGATCCACCGCGAGGAGCCATGCCGCAGTGCGTTCGAGCGTGGCCTGGTCGTCGTTCACGCCTGGCACCAGCAGCAGCCGCACCTCGTGCAGGCGACCCACCTCAGCGAGGTGGAGGATCGAGTCGAGCACACGGACGTTGCCGTGGCCGGTGAGCTGCACGTGCAGGCGGGGGTCGAGCGCCTTCAGGTCCACCATGGCTCCGTCCATCACCGGGACGAGCGCGTCCCACACCTCGCGTGGCGCGTCACCGTTCGAGTCCACGAAGGTGGTCAGGGACGCGAGGTGGGCGTCGGCCTTGATCCGTGCGAAGACCTCGCCGACGAACGCCGACTGGCGGGTGGCCTCGCCGCCGGACATGGTGACGCCGGAGAGGTAGGGCGCGGCCGACCGGATCTCGTCGACCAGGTCGTCGGGCCACACCGTCTGTGCCAGCACGGACCGCTCGGGGATCGTCTGCGGGTTGTGGCAGCCGACGCAGTCGAACGTGCAGCCCTGCAGGAAGACGACGAACCGGTTGCCCGGGCCGTCGACCCACGACAGCCGGACGACGTCAGCGACCAGGCCGGGGCTCGAGCTCGTCACATCCCACCCGCTTGGGGCTCCGCTGGTCGACGTGCCCGGTGTGCACCGACCCGGCGCCGAGGAACGTGCTGCCATGCCGTGCGCCTTCGTCGATGCCGGCGAGGTCGGACTTGCGCACGAGGTAGCCGGTGATGCGGATGAAGTCGTTCGAGTCGAGGTTGAACGTGAAGTCCCGCATGCCGGTGGTGAACGCGCCGCGGATGACGTCGACGATCGCCTGCGGGTTGCGACGCGCCGTGTCGTCGAAGTGGAGCACGTCGCTGATCCCGGCCGGGAACAGCGCGTGGTGCGGCGTGACGCAGCGCAGGTGGTCGAGCAGCGGGGGCTCGTCGCCGACGGGGATGCGGGTGCCGGCGGTGGCGCCCACGTCCGTCTCGATCCCGGCCTGGGCGTGCAGCGCGCATCGGCTGCCGGCGCAGTGGGGTACGGGGCGGTCAGCGACCAGCTCGGCCAGGCGGCGCGTGATCCGGAGGCCGAGGTCGTTGGCGGCCTCGTCCCGCCCGTAGCGAGCACCGAAGAGCAGCCCGTCCACGCACTCGGCCAGCCCGAACACGCCGAACATGGCGGTGAAGCGCGACGGGTCGAGAAGCCCCTCCCGCACCAGCCAGCTGTGCTCGAAGAAGCAGGCTTCCTCGACCAGGTACCGGACCCGAGCCTCGATCACTGCCGCCGTGCGCTCCACCCAGCGCGGGAGCGCGTCGCGGATGAACGCATCGGCGCTGCCACCGTGCTCGTCAGCGGCGGCGGCCAGGTTGAGGCGGACGAGCGTGTGGGCACCGCCGCCCACGAGCAGCGAGTTGTAGCAGGAGACCGCGGCATAGCGCTCGCCGAGGTCGCGCACCATCATCGGGTGGTTCACGAAGTGCGGCTTGCCGGTGTCGAACACGGTGCGGACGGCGTCGACGAGCAGGTCGTCGGGCGTGCGGCCCGGGTCCACCTTCAGGGTGAGGTTGGGCACCACCTGGCGCAGCTCGCGCTCGAGCGCGAGGACGGTGCGGGTGACGCGTGAGTCGTCCGGACCGAGGTCCCCGTGGGTGAACGCGTCCGGGAGCATGCGGTCCATCGACACCCAGAAGCGGCGGAGCGACGCCGTGAGGTGCTCGTCGTCGACGTCGGTGACGAACGGCGCGAGCAGGTCGTCCCAGTCCCCGACGTACACCGGGTAGCCGGTGATCGACGGCACCTGGGTGTAGAGGATGAGCAGCGTGGCCAGCGCATCATCGAGGGTGGTTGCAGGCGCCAGCTCCAGGTAGGCCGACCCGTTCGTGAGGACGCGCCCGTAGTCGGGCAGCGCGTACCGGGGCCGGTGCGGCGCCGGTCCTTCGTGGAGGTCGCACACCACCCGCTTGTCGAGTGCGGCCGCTGCGTCATCCGGCAGCGCCGGGTACTCGAGGAGATCCTCGGCCGCCCCCGCCAGGCGATGCATGCGCTGGCGGTACGTGAGCGCCGGGTCCTCGACGATGGATCGGATCACCGCGCGCGCCTCGTCGAGCTGCATGTGTCGATCGGACCGCGTCGGCGGCTTCGGCGACAGTGCCGTTGGTCCCGGATCACCCATGGCAGGAATCGTGGGCTTCTCGTCATTGCGGCCATGGCGCTGAGGTCGCATGCTGGGCCCGTGGTCGTGATCGTCGCGTTCGACGGGTTCCAGAGCCTCGACCTCAGCGGGCCGGCCGAGGTCTTCGCCGCCGCCGGGTGGCCGCTGCGCATCGTCACCGTCGACGGCGAGCCGGTCCGCTCCTCGTCGGGCATCACGATCGTGCCCGACGGCGACCTGACCTCGGCCCGAGGTCCCATCGACATCCTCCTCGTCGTCGGCGGCGACGGGACGCCGGCGGCGATGCGCGACGCCCGCCTGCTGGCCTGGTTGCGGCGAACGGCACGGCGCAGCCGCCGGGTCACGAGCGTGTGCAGCGGCGCCTTCGTGCTCGCCGAGGCCGGCCTGCTCGACGGTCGGCGCGCCACCACCCACTGGTCGGTGTGCGACGCCCTCGCCGAGCGCTACCCCACCATCGAGGTCGACCCTGACCCGATCTACGTGCGTGACGGCGACGTGTGGACCTCGGCCGGCGTCACCGCCGGGATGGACCTGGCGCTGGCGCTCGTCGAGGAGGACCTCGGTCGGGACGTGGCGCTCGCCATCGCCCGACGTCTGGTGCTGTTCCTGCGGCGGCCCGGGAACCAGTCGCAGTTCAGCGCCCAGCTCTCGTTGCAGAGCGCCGACCGCGACGCGCTGCGCGACGTCCAGCACCACATCGCCGAGCACCTGGACGACGATCTGTCGGTCGACGCGCTGGCTGCACGCGCGGCGATGAGCCCACGCCACTTCGCGCGCTGCTTCCGTGACGAGACCGGCGCGACGCCGGCACGGTTCGTCGAAGCCGCTCGCATCGAGGCCGCCCGACGGCGCCTCGAGGAGTCCGACGACTCGATCGAGTCCATCGCCCGCGCCTGCGGGTTCGGCACCGCCGAGACCATGCGACGGGCGTTCGCCCGCGTCCTGCACGTCGCACCCACCGAGTACCGCCGTCGCTTCGCGACCGCCTCGTAGAGGAGAACCCCGTGGACATCGCAATCCTGCTGTTCGACCGCTTCGAGTCGCTCGACGCCGTCGGCCCGTTCGAGGTCCTCCGCAACCTCCCCGGCGCCAGCGTCACGTTCGTGGCCAGGCAGGCGGGACCGGTGCGCAACAGCTCGGGCGCGCTGGCCATCGTGGCCGACAAGGCCATCGCCGAGGTGACGTCGGCGGACATCCTCGTCGTGCCCGGCGGCTTCGGACAGGCGGCGCTGATGGAGGACGAGGAGATCCTCGGCTGGATCCGTGCGATCGACGAGACGACCACGTGGACGACCTCGGTGTGCACCGGGTCGCTGCTGCTGGCGGCGGCTGGGCTGCTGCAGGGCAAGAAGGCGACGAGCCACTGGCTGGCGCTCGAACAGCTGCCCGCCTACGGGGCCGAGCCGACCCTCGAGCGCGTCGTCGTGCAGGGGAAGATCGTGACGGCGGCCGGCGTGTCGTCCGGCATCGACATGGCGCTCACGCTGGCGTCGATGATCGCCGGTGACGACATCGCGCAGGCGATCCAGCTCGGCATCGAGTACGACCCGCAGCCGCCGTTCGACGCCGGCTCGCCGCAGAAGGCGCCGGCGCACATCGTCGAGCTGCTGAGGGGAATGAGCCGGCACGTCGTGCCGACGACGTAGACACTGGAGCCGTGGACGCGGCCGAGGCGGACGACGTCGCGGCGACCTTTGCCCTCGGCTCGGTCGTCGAGCCGCCGACGCTGGTGGCCCGGGGAGCCACCGGCTTCATCTGGAAGGTGACGACGGATCGCGGGTCGTTCGCGGTGAAGCGGCTGCAGTCGTGGGTGACGCCGGACCCGATGCCGTTCGACGTCCACGTGCAGCACGCGGCGGAGGGCGTGGGCATCCCGCTCCCGCGGCCGGTGCTGACCCCGGGTGGCGAGGCGATGGTCGAGCACACGCGCGTGTACGAGTGGGTCGACCTGCTGCCGGCCCATCCGACGCCCGCCGCACCCGCGGTCGCGACCGAGGTGGGCGACCTCCTCGGTCGGCTGCACCGGCTCGCCCTGCCGCCGGCTGACCCTGGGGTCGACCGGTGGTACCTGGACCCGCCAACCGTCGACGACTGGCGCGACGTCCTGCGGCGCGGGACCGATGGCGGGATGCCGTGGACGTCGTGGCTCGCGGACGAGATCGACTTCCTCGACGACGTCGGTCGCCGCGTCGGTACGCCGTACGACGGACCGGAGATCACCTGCCACCGCGACTTCGCGCCCGGCAACCTCCTGCCGTCGGCCGCCGACGGCAGCCTCGTCGTCCTCGACTGGGAGAACGCCGGCGCGCTACCGGCCGTCGTCGAGCTGGCGTGGACGGTCGTGTTCTGGTGCGCCAGCCGGGACCGCGTCGACGAGGACGCCGCGCTCGCACTGGTCGAGGCCTACGGCGAGTCGGAGCCGCTGGTGCCATCCGCGTTCCACGGCGCCGTCGTCACCCACCTCAACTTCCTGAAGGTGAACCTCGACGCGTCGCTCGACGACCCGAGCGACTTCGCCGACCGCTGGATCGACGACCTCCAGCCCGCCAACCTGCGGCAGCGCCTCATCGGCATCGACCGCCTCGCCGCGTTGTTCGGCCCCCGCTGACGTCGGCGCAGAGCGATCGACGTGATCGCATCACTATCGACGTCGGACCACGTCGATCGCGCTGCAGCGACCACCCGCGAACCGGCAATCGGCGCGCGTCCCGTTGTGCCCCGATGACGTCGCTGAGCGACATCTACGGGGCACAAGGTCACGCCGACGTGCCGTTCGGCACCTGCTGACGTTGGTGCAGGTCACTCGGAGTCGCCGTGGCGCTGCTCGGTGTCAGGTGTGCTTGCGACGTGCGGCTGCAGCTGCCTTCCTCGCCGCATCCACGAACGCGTCGAGGTCCATGATCCGGCAGGCCGGCGGATCCGCGGACGGAGCGACCTCGACGAGGTCGAGCTGCCGACCGCGAGCTTCCTCGAGCGCCGCTCGGAGAGACAGGATCCGATGCGATCCCTCGTCGTCGACGACGGCGACCGGATCTGCCGCGATCTCACCGTTGGCGCGCATGCCGTAGGGGCTCACGTGCAGCGAGGCTACGAGCGCTCTTCGGTCAGCGCGGAGCGGCGGACCTTCCCGGCGTCGTCACGGACGGGTCCGTCGCTGCGCTCGAACGACCGCGGGACCTTGTACTGGACGAGGCGGTCCTTGAGGAACATCCGCAGGTCGTCGTCGGAGACGTCGCCCTCGGTCTGCACGATGGCGTGCACGCGCTGGCCGAGGTCCTCGTCGGGTACGCCGATCACCGCGCACGACAGCACCTGCGGGTGCTCCTCGAGCGCCGCCTCGACCTCGGCCGGGTAGATGTTGGCGCCCCCGGCGAGGATGAGGTCGGTGCGGCGATCGGCGATGTAGAGGTAGCCGTCGTCGTCCATCCACCCCATGTCGCCCAGTGACTCCCACCCGTCGCGGGTGCGGGCCTCGGCGCCGATGTAGCGATAGGACGGCACTTCGGGCGGCTTCATCCAGATCTCGCCCACCTCGCCGGGCGGCACCTCGTTGCCGTCGGCGTCGAGCACCTTCATCGTCCCCTCGGCCGGCTTGCCGATCGTGCCGCGGTGTTGGATCCACTCGGTGCCGCTGATGATCGTGACGCCCTGCGCCTCGGTGCCGGCGTACAGCTCCCACACCTTGTCCGCACCGATCCAGTCGATCCAGCCCTCCTTCACGTGCGCCGGGCACGGCGCCGCCAGGTGGAGGATGCCCTTGAGCGAGTCCATCGACCAGCGCGCTCGCTCCTCCTCGGGGAGCTTGAGCATGCGCGTCATCATCGTGGGGACGAGCATGGCGAAGTCGACCTGGTACTCGTCGATGAGCCGCAGCGCGACCGACGCGTCGAAGCGCGGCATGACGACGAGGTGGGCGCCGATGAACAGGCCGCCCATGGAGAAGACGAACGGGCCGTTGTGGTACAGCGGCCCCGGCACCAGCTGCACGCCCCCGTTCTGCGCACCGAACACCCCGGCGCCTTCAGGGTCGGCGAGACCGGGGTTGCCGGCGACGATCACCTTCGGCCGACCGGTGCTCCCGCCGGACGTCGGCGCCTTCATCGACGGCGACGTGCGGTCGGGCAGCAGGGGCTCGTCGCCGGCATCGGGGTCGGCGTCGATCACCGACGTCACCACCAGGGCCGGCTTGACGAGCTCGACGATCTCGTCACGCTCGCGCTGAGGCAGGCGGTATGACACCGGCTGCGGGATGGCGCCCAGCTTCCACGTGGCGATGCACGCCTCGTAGAACTCGATGCCGTTGGGGAGGCCGATGGTGACGAAGTCGCCCTCCTTGACCCCCATGCGCTCGTACGTGCGGGCCAGCTTGTTCGTG
>DASUCO010000176.1:0-7241 GCA_036275955.1 Acidimicrobiales bacterium | reverse complement strand
GTCCAAGGAGCTGCACGAGGGCGTCTACATCCGCTCGGTGTACTTCTTCGACCCCGACGGCATCCTGCTCGAGTTCGCGTGCTGGACCCGTCAGCTGGGCGAGGACGACATCCTCGTGGCGCCGAAGACCGCCATCAACGCGTAGCCATCACGCCAGGCTCTTCGCCACCTCGCCCCACTTGCGCAGTGCGTCGCGATCGAACGCGCCGAAGTACAGGACGACGCGCGACGCCACGCCGCGGTAGCGGGCGCTGATGGCGGCGGCGGCGCCGTCCCAGTCCGACTCGACGACGAAGTGCGAGAGCAGGTCGTCGTCGATCACCGCGGCCATGCCCTGCAGGTCGCCCACCTTCTGCCGCTCGCGCAGCTTCTCGGTCGTGCCCTCGTGGCCGAGCTGCTCGAAGATGAACGCGTAGTTCGGGGTCGAGCCGTAGAACGAGACCTGCATGCGGGCCAGCTCGCGCCAGCGGCTCTGCTCCTCGTCGGTGTCGCCCACCACGGTGAAGCACGGCACGATCAGCTGGATCTCCTCCGGCGACCGCCCCGCCTTGGCCGCACCCTCGGCGATGTTCGGCAGCGCCGTCTCCCGCAGGTAGGTCGACGAGTTCAGCGGGTGCACGTGCACGCCGTCGGCCACCTCGCCGGCCATGCGCAGCATCCACGGGTTGACGGCGGCGACGTCGATGGCCGGTGCCGGCTGGGTGATCTTCCCGGGCGACCACTGCGCCGGCAGCAGCGACATCGACCAGTGCTCGCCCTGGAAGTCGAGCTTCTCCTCCCCGGCGAAGGCGCGGAAGCACGCCCGCACTGCCTGCACGTACTCGCGCAGGCGCGGCCCGGGCGGCGAGAACTCGGCCGCGTAGCGGCGCTCGATGTGCGCCCGCACCTGGGTGCCGAGCCCGAGGCGGAAGTGGCCGTCGCTGGCCTCGGCCAGCTCCCACGCCACCGCCGCCGTCACCATCGGGCTGCGGGGGAAGGCGACGGCGATGCCGGTGAGGAGGTCGAGACCGGGCGCGGCGAGGGCGGCGGCGCCGCACGTGAGGTAGGCGGAGCGGCTCGTCTCGGTGACGACCAGGCCGTGGATGCCGGCGGCCTGGACGTCCCTCGCCAGGTCGGCGGCCTGGGCCAGCGGGAGGGGCGAGGTCATCACGTCGACGCGCATGTTCCGTTGCTTAGCGGATCTGGCACTTCGGTACGGTTGCCGGATCGACGTCCTCCAGCGGAACAACGTGCGCGTGTCCGGCCAGCCAGGTGCGCCCGTCATGGTCTTCGCCCACGGGTTCGGCTGCGACCAGAGCATGTGGCGGTTCGTGGCGCCCGAGTTCGAGTCCGACCACGAGGTCGTGCTCTTCGACGTCGTCGGCATGGGCGGCTCCGACGCGTCGGCGTGGACCGCGGAGCGGTACTCGACGCTGGACGCGTACGCCGACGACGTGCTCGAGATCCTCGCCGCCCTCGATGCCCGCGACGTCACGTTCGTCGGTCACTCGGTGAGCGCCATGATCGGCGTGCTCGCCGCGATCCGCGAGCCGGAGCGGTTCGGCCGGCTCGTGCTCGTCGGTCCGTCGCCCCGCTACCTGAACGACGACGGCTACGTCGGCGGCTTCGGAGAGGACGACATCGACGAGCTGCTGGTGTCGCTCGAGAGCAACTACCTGGGCTGGTCGAGCGGCATGGCCCCGGTGATCATGGGCAACGCCGATCGGCCCGAGCTGGGCGAGGAGCTGACGGCGTCGTTCTGCCGCACGGACCCGGCCATCGCCGGCGCGTTCGCGCGCGTGACGTTCCTGTCCGACAACCGCGACGAGCTGGCGCAGGTGCGCATCCCCACGCTCGTGCTGCAGTGCGCGGATGACGTCATCGCGCCCGATGCCGTCGGCGAGTTCGTGGCCGCGCAGATCCCGGGCAGCACGCTGGTGCGCATGCGCGCCACGGGGCACTGCCCCAACCTGAGCGCGCCGGCCGAGACGATCGACGCCATCCGCCGGTTCCTGTAGGCGTGGCCGACGCCTTCCTCGACGCGCTGGTCGACGACGACGTCGTCGACCTGTACGAGAACGCCCCGTGCGGCTACCTGTCGATGCTGCCCGACGGCACCATCAGCAAGGTCAACGAGACGTTCCTGCGCATGACCGGCCTGTCGCGGGAGGACCTCGTCGGCGTGCGCCGGTTCGAGCAGCTGCTCACCCCGGGCGGTCGGATCTACCACGAGACCCACTTCGCCCCGCTGCTGCGCATGCAGGGCAACGTGCGCGAGATCGCGGTCGACATCGTCGCCGCCGACGGGCGCCGGGTGCCGGTGTTGGTCAACGCGGTGCTGAAGGCCGACGCCGACGGCGGCCCCGTCGCCATCCGCGCCGCCGTGTTCGACGCCACCGAGCGGCGCGGCTACGAGCGCGAGCTGCTGCTGGCGCGGGACGCGGCGCAGGCGTCCGAGGCGCGGGCGCGCGACCTGGCCGCCACCCTGCAGGCCAGCCTGATCCCACCGGACCCGCCGGTGATCGACGGGCTCGACGTCGCCGCCGCCTACCGGCCGGCCGGTGCCGGTGACGAGGTCGGCGGCGACTTCTACGACGTGTTCGAGAACGGCCGCGGCGACTGGGGCGTGGTGCTCGGCGACGTGTGCGGCAAGGGCGTGGAGGCGGCGACGGTCACCGCGCTCGTGCGCTACACGGTGCGGGCCGCCGCCGTCCGCAGCCGCCGGCCGCGCACGATCCTCGGCGCGCTGAACGCGGCGCTGCTGCGCCAGGGCACCGAGCGCTTCGCCACCGTCGTCTACGCCCGGCTGCGCATGGAGCCCGGTCGGACCCGCATCACGGTCGGCTCCGGCGGGCACTGGCTGCCGCTGCGCATCACCGCCGATGGCGAGGTGACCGAGATCGGCCGCCACGGGACCGTCCTCGGCATCGTGGACGATCCCGGCCTCGACGACGTCACCATGGAGCTGGCGCCGGGCGACGCCGTGGTGTTCTTCACCGACGGCGTGGTCGAGGCCCGGCGCGACGGGGCCGAGCTCGGTCCGGAGGCCATCCACTCGCTGCTGGAGACGATGGGCGGCGCGCCGGCCGACGAGATCGCGGCCGCCGTCGTCAACGCCGCGCTCGGGTTCCAGGACGGCCTGCCCAGCGACGACATCGCTGTCGTCGTGGTGCGCGTGCCCGCCGCGCACTAGCAAGGGGTGATGTTCGATCGCAGCGAGACCGACCGGCTCCTCACCACCACGCGCTCGGTGCGCAAGCGCCTCGACCTCGACGCCCCCGTCGATCTCGACGAGATCCAGGAGTGCATCGGGATCGCCTGCCAGGCGCCGACGGGCGGCAACGTGCAGGACTGGCGCTGGATCGTCGTCACCGACGAGGCCAAGCGCGCCGCCCTGGCCGAGCTCTACAACCGGGCCGCCGGCCCGTACTTCAAGGCCAACCACGAGAACATCGAGGCGCGCGGCATCACCGACATGGACGCCATCCTCAGCTCGGCCGAGCACCTGGCCGAGGTGCTGCACCGGGTGCCGGTGCACATCATCCCCTGCATCCTCGGGCGGCCCGAGGGCCAGGACACGTTCTCGCTGGCCAGCTGGTACGGCCGCATCTTCCCGGCGGTGTGGAACCTGAACCTGGCGCTGCACACCCGCGGCTACGGCACCACGCTGACGACCCTGCACCTGCCGTTCGAGAAGGAGGCGGCCGAGCTGCTCGGCATCCCCGCCACCGTGCACCAGGTGGCGCTGCTGCCGGTCGCTCGCTTCACCGGCACCGACTTCAAGCCCGGCCGGCGGCGCCCGGTGGAGGAGATCACCTACTGGGACGGGTGGAAGTCGCCGCGCTGATCGTCTCGGCCAGCTCGACGACCTCGTCGAGCGTGAGCGGGGCCGGCACCGGCTCGCCCGGTGCCGAGGTGGGCGGCATCGTCGTGGGCCAGCCCGACAGGTTGGGTCCGTTGGCGCCGCGGGCGACGACGAGCGTCCACCCGCCGGTGTCGGTGATGAGCAGTGCGGTCAGCCGGTTGCCGTCGCCGTTGAAGTCGTCGGTCACCAGCTCACCCCGGCTCCCGTACTGATCCTGGGACTGACGACCGCTGAGCGGCACGTTGAACAGGCTGCCGGTGTCCTCCAGCTGGCGCTGCTCGATGAAGAGCGACCCGCCGTTGCGGTCGGCGGCCTCGACGACGCGCTGGATGGTGCAGCTGGCCGTGGTGGCCAGCTCCTCGGCCCTGGTCACCTCGAAGCCGGGCGGCAGCGCGTCGAGCAGCGTGGTCAGGCCGTCGGTGCCGCGGATGCCGTGCCCCTCGAGCGGCGCCATCTCGCCGTCGTCGCTGAGCCAGCCGCCGTCGGGCACCTCGTGGGGCGTGCCGATGCACGGACCGGGGTCGGCCTCGTCGAAGAGGGCCTCCGGCTCGTCGGTGCAGGCGGCGGCCAGCACCACCACGATCAGCGCCGCCCACCGTCTCATCCCGGCGGCCGCCGACCCCGGACGAACGCGACGGCGAGCACGACCATGGCCACGATGATGATCGCCATCAGCACCAGGAGCCACGACGAGCTGCCCCCGACCTCGTCGGGGTCGGGCAGCGGCTCGTCGGCCACGTTGGGCGCTTCGGTGGTGGTCGTCGCCACCTGCAGGACGGGTTCGGCAGCCGCGACGCGGTCGACGTGGGCCAGGGCCGCAGTCGGGAGGGCGAGCACGAGTGCGACGAGCACGAGGAGCCGCTTCACCCGCCCAGCATGGCCGAGGTCAGTACGGGTGGCGCTTCCACGCCCACGCCAGCGCAGTGATGGCGAAGCCGCCGGCCAGCGCGGCGTAGAGGAACAGGAATGCCCGCTCGGGACCCCCGTCCCGGTGGAGCCACAGCCAGGAGTCGACGAGGAGGCCGACGGCCAGGGCCGTCACCACGAGGCGCACGATCGTGCCTCGTCGCACCGGTCGCGGACGCACCGGGACCGGGCGCGGCAACGGATCGTCCGGCCGTCGAACCTCCCCACCCACGCCCGTGGTGTCGACCAGTTCCGTCTCCGACCTGAGGGGGAATGGTGCGAACCATGGCGGAGCAGATGACACGGACGATCACCCAGGTCCTCCGGGAGCAGCACGAGCTGATCAGCGACCTGTTCGACCAGGTGGGCATGTCGACCGGCGACCAGCGGGTCGAGGTGTTCGACTGCCTGCGGGCGACGCTGGCCGTGCACGAGACGGCCGAGGAGGAGCTGGTCCACCCGGCGGTCAGGCGCATGGGCAAGGACGCGGCGGCGGCGATCGAGGCCCGGCTGGAGGAGGAGCGCGCGGCGAAGCGGATGCTGTCGACCCTCGAGCGCATGGGCGTCGACGCCGAGGGCTTCGACGACCTGTTCGCCGACTTCCAGGCGTCGGTGCTCGAGCACGCCGAGGCCGAGGAGGACGAGGTGTTCCCCTTCCTCGACCAGGGCCTCAGGGACGAGGACCAGCGGACGATGGCCGACACCTTCGAGGTGCTCGAGCAGATGGCACCCACCCACCCCCACCCGCACGGTCCCGAGTCGGCCCTCGGCAACCTCGTCATCGGCCCCTTCGTCGCCATGGTCGACAAGGTCCGCGACGCCATCAAGCGGTAGCCGCTTCTCAGGCCCGGTCGGCGCGGAAGGTGAAGCAGCCGTTCACCGCGCAGTGCACGTGCACGTACGCGGCACGCTCGTCGTCGAGCAGCCGCTCGATCGTCGACGCCACCTTCTCGGCTGGCACCACCTCGCCGTCGTGGATGGCGTGGGCGGCGTCGTAGGACCGGATCGCCCGCAGCCCGCCCTCCCGCACGAACGCCGGCAGCTCCCGGCCCACGTAGGTCGAGCACGGCTCGGCGTGGAGGAACACGGGGCTCGGCACCGCGTAGGGGCTCTCGCCCCGGAACGGCTGGAAGGTGAAGAGCAGCATCGTCTCACCCGGCTCGTTCACCCGCAGGCACTGCCGGCACGGCGCACCCCGGTCCTCGTGCACCCGCCGCTCGGCCGGCACCCGCCCGGCCTCGATGTCGGCCCGCAGCCCGTCGGCCACGGCGCTGGTCACACCGGAGATCGTGAAGTCCATGCCCGATGAACGCCGGCCGACCCCCGGGCGTGAGATCGCCGTTGCGGTCCCGCCGAGGCCCTCCGGTACGATTGCCCGCTCGCAAGAAGCGCCGGTAGCTCAACGGATAGAGCATCTGACTACGGATCAGAAGGTTGGGGGTTCGAATCCCTCCCGGCGCGCCAGTTCGATCTCCCCGCGAAAGCGATTCCGCGGAATCGCCTCGGGCGGTTGCGTCAGCAACGGGCCGATCCGTTCGGTAGACAGCCGAGGGTGCTCGACCAACGCCCGGTGAGACTGCCGTTGGGGACGCGGCTGCTCCCAAGTCGCGTGTTCTACGGCTGGTACGTCGCCGTGGCGTGCTCGCTGCTGATGATGGTCGGCGTCGGGGTCGGCTACTACGGACTCGCGGTGTTCCTCGGTCCGCTCCAGGACGAGCACGGCTGGTCGAACAGCGTGGTGAGCGGCGCCACCGGTCTGTACTTCAGCCTGAGCGGCATCACCGGCTTCGTGGTCGGCCCCCGGGTCGACCGCATCGGGCCCCGACCGTTCATGCTGGTCGGCAGCGTCTTGCTCGCAGCCAGCATCTCCCTCATCGGCTACGTGCACGCGGTGTGGCAGCTCTACGCCGTCTACGCGGTGCTAGCCGTGGCGTTCGGCTTGGCGACGTCGGTGTCGGTGAACGCGGTGATGACGCGGTGGTTCGTCGCCAAGCGGGCCAAGGCGATGAGCATCTCCTCAACCGGCATCTCCGTCGGTGGCGTGGTGCTCGCCCCGCTCGGGTCGAAGCTGATCGACATCGGTGGCCTGGAGCTGGCCACCCCGCTGATGGGTCTGCTGGTCCTCGCCGGCGCCCTGCCGGTGATCCTCTTCGTGATCGTGGCCGACCCCCGTGAGATGGGTCTCGAACCGGACGGACATCGGGCCGGTGCCGCCGCAGCAGCGGTCCGGCCGACTCTCAGCGACGAGGTGCAGCATCGGATCTGGACCAGGCGGGACGCCGCGAGGACGCGCGAGTTCTGGGCCATCCTCGTGGCCTTCGCCGTCGTGCTCACCGCACAGACCGGCTTCGTGATCCACCAGATCTCGTTCCTGGAGGAGCGGGTCGGGAGCCGCAGCACCGCCGCGCTCGCGCTCAGCGTCACCGCCTTCGGGAGCATCGTGGCTCGCCTCGTCGTCGGGTCGTTTGCCGACCGCATCGACAAGCGACGC
>DASUCO010000175.1:0-14459 GCA_036275955.1 Acidimicrobiales bacterium | reverse complement strand
GTGCTCGTGGTCCCCGCTCAGGCGGTCGCTCGGGCCGGGCTCGCTCGTCACCGCCCCGACCGTAGTTTTCGTAGTGTCCGGCCCGATGGACATCGACGAACGGCTCGCCGGGCTCAGCCTGGAGGAGAAGGTCTCCCTCCTCGCTGGTGTGGACCTCTGGCACATCCCGGCGGTGCAGTCGGCGGGCATTGGCAGCATCCGGATGAGCGACGGGCCCAACGGCGTGCGCGGCATCTCGTGGTCCGGTCCCCGGTCGGCGTGCATCCCGTGCGGCTCGGCGCTCGGCGCCACCTGGGACCCCGGGCTCGTCACCGAGGTCGCCGGCGTGCTCGGCAAGGAGGCGGCCGCTCGCGGCGTGCAGATCCACCTGGCGCCGACGGTCAACCTGCACCGCACGCCGATCGGTGGCCGCAACTTCGAGTGCTTCTCGGAGGATCCGGTGGTGACCGCCACCCTCGCCGTCGCGTACGTGCGCGGCGTGCAGGCCCATCGCGTGGCGTCGTGCATCAAGCACCTCATCGCCAACGACACCGAGTTCGAGCGGAACACGATCTCCTCCGAGGTCGACGAGCGCACGCTGCGCGAGGCGTACCTGCTGCCGTTCGAGGACGCCATCGATCACGCCGACGTGCGCGCGGTGATGTCGTCCTACAACCGGCTCAACGGGACCTACGCCGGCGAGCACCCGTGGCTGCTGACGACCGTGCTGCGCGACGAGTGGGACTTCGACGGCGTCGTCGTGTCCGACTGGCTGGGGACCCACTCGACGGCCGAGGCGCTGGCCGCCGGACTCGACGTGGAGATGCCGGGCCCGCCCGCGCACCGCGGCGAGAAGCTGCTGGCCGCGGTGCAAGGCGGAGAGGCGACCGAGGCCGACGTCGACCGTGCTGTGCGACGGGTGCTGCAGCTGGCCGAGTGGTCGGGCCGGCTCGACGCCGGCGACCTCCCGCCTGACGACAGCCCCGAGGACGCCGCCGCCCGCGGGATCCTCCGGCGCGCCGTGGCCGCCAGTGCGGTGCTGTTGAAGAACGACGGCATCCTGCCGCTGGCGAAGCCGGCATCGGTGGCAGTCGTCGGACCGAACGCGGCGACGCCGGCGGCGCACGGTGGTGGCAGTGCGGCGGTGCGGCCGTACCGCATCGTGCGCCCCATCGACGCGCTGCGCGACCGCTTCGCCGACGTGCGCCACGAGCCGGGGACGTCGATCTACAAGGGGGTGCCGCCCATCGCCACGCCGCTGCTGACCGAGAGCGCGGTGCTCGAGTTCCAGACCGAGGAGGGCGAGACGGTCGCCACGACGACCGCCGACCGGCTTCGGTTCTTCTGGTTGGGCACGCCGACGCCCGAGGTGCCCGAGCGCTACCGGGTCCGCACCAGCGCCACGATCGCCCCCGAGGTCAGCGGCGACTGGACGTTCTCGCTGATCACGACCGGGCCCAGCCGCCTCTACGTCGACGAGCGGCTGGTGGTCGACAACCCGGCGACGGAGCGGGGCACCGCGTTCTACGGCGCGGCCAGCGCCGAGGTGACCGGGACGATCGCGCTCGAGGCCGGTCGCACGTACGCGCTCGTCGTCGAGCAGCACAAGCACACCAGCATCGGCGTGGCCGGCCTGCTCATCGGTGCCCGCTCGCCGCTGGCTGACGACGCGTTCGAGCGCGCCGTCGACGCCGCGCGCGACGCCGAGGTGGCCATCGTCGTCGTCGGCACCAACGACGAGTGGGAGACCGAGGGCAACGACCGGTCGCGCATGGACCTGCCGCTCGACCAGGACGACCTCGTGCGGGCCGTCGCCGCCGTCAACCCGCGCACGGTGGTGGTGCTGAACACCGGGAGCCCGGTGCCGATGCCGTGGCTCGACGATGTCGCCGCCGTGGTGCAGGTGTGGTTCGGCGGCCAGGAGCTGGGTGAGGGCCTGGCCGACGTGCTCACCGGCGACGCCGAGCCGTCAGGTCGGTTGCCGGTCACGTTCCCGAGGCGGCTGGAGGACACCCCGGCGTACCTGACCCACCCGGGCGACGACGGCCGGGCGCCCTACGCCGAGGGGCTGTTCTTCGGGCACCGGTGGTACGACGCGCGCGACATCGAGGTGCTGTTCCCCTTCGGTCACGGCCTCGGCTACGGCGACGTCTCCTACGGCGAGGCCCGGTTCGTCGACGGCGCCGTCGAGGTGGACGTCACCAACGACGGCGAGCGGGCGACGGCTGAGACCGTCCAGGTGTACGTGCAGCTGCCCGAGGCCGACCGCCGGCGGCCCGTGCGCCAGCTGGCCGGGTTCCGCAAGGTCGACGTCGCGCCGGGTGCGACGGTCACCGCCCGCGTCGACCTGCACCGCCGCCACCGGCAGTCCTGGGTGAAGGGCGACTGGGTCGACGAGCCGGGACCGGTGGTGCTGCACGTCGGGCGCTCGTCGCGCGACCTCCGCTCGTTCGTGACGGTGTGACGGTGACCGCGGGGACACCCCGCACCCCGGGCCCTCGTCGCTTCGAGACGTCGCGCCGCGTGCGGCTGGCCGACGCCGACCCGACCGGTCGGCTGCGCCTCGACGCGCTGGCGCGCTTCCTGCAGGACATCGGCAACGACGACACCGCCGACGCCGGCCACGACGCGGCGACGCCGTGGGTGACGCGGCGCACGACGATCACCGTCGACGCGTGGCCGCGCATCGGCGAGCGCCTCGAGGTGACGACGTGGTGCGGCGGCATCGGCAGCCACTTCGCCGAGCGGCGCACGACGCTGCGCGCCCCGTCGGGGACGATCGAGGCGGCGGCCACGTGGGTGCACGTGGACGAGGTGACGGGGAGGCCGCAGCGCCTGCCGCAGTGGTTCCACGACACGTACGCGTCGGCCGCCGAGGGCCGGAAGATCACGGCGCGGCTCAACCACGGCGCACCGCCGGCCGACGCCGTGTCGCAGCCGTGGCCGATCCGGTGGGCCGACCTGGACGTCATCGGCCACGTGAACAACGCCGCCTACTGGGAGGCGGTGGAAGAGGTGTGCCACCAGCGCGGCCTGGTGCCGACCTTCGCCGAGGTCGAGTACGCGGGCGGCATCGACCCGGGCGACGAGGTGCAGCTCCTCACCGCCGGTGATGCCGTGTGGCTGGTCGTCGACGGGACCGTGCGCGGCAGCGCCCTGGTTCGATAGCAACGCGGTCGTGCGCAGCGCCCGGTTGGACTTCGTCGATCCCGAGCACCCCATCAGCCTCGTCGAGGTCGACGAGCCCGCCCTGCCCCGCGGCGACTGGGCGCTGGTGCAGGTGACGGCGGGCGGCATCTGCGGCAGCGACCTGCACGCCATCTTCCCGGACGGCAGCGGCACGCCCACGTTCCTGCCCCTGGTCGGCTTCCCCATGGAGATGGGCCACGAGCTGGGCGGCGTGCTCCGCGACGTCGGGCCCGACTGCCCGCTCCCGGTCGGGACCCGGGTGGCGGTGGACCCGCTCGTCGGGTGCGTGGCGCGGGGGCTCGAGCCGTGCGCGTCGTGCCGCGTCGGGCGGTACTCGTCGTGTCAGGCGCTGAACGTGGGAGAGCCGTCGGGCTTCGGGCACGGCTTCGCGTCGGGGATCGGCGGTGGCTGGTCCGACGCCGTCGTCGCCCACCGGTCGCAGCTGCACCCGGCACCGGACGCGGTGGACGACCGGGCCATGGCGCTGGTCGAGCCGCTGTCGATCGCGCTGCACGGCGTGCTGCGCAAGGAGCCGGAGCACGGTGCGCCGTGCCTCGTCATCGGTGCCGGCACCATCGGCCTCGCCGCCGTCGCCGCGCTGCGCCACCTGGCACCGACCAGCGAGGTGACCGTCCTCGCCCGTCACGCGCACCAGATCGAGGCGGCGCGGGCGCTCGGTGCCCACCACGTGGTGGCGTCCGGCGAGCCAGCCGAGGATCTCGCTGCGCTCGTCGACGTCGGTGGCGGTCGCATCACCGGCACCGGCCGGGCGTCGATGGTGTGGGGCGGCTTCCCGTACGTCGTGGACGCCGTCGGCTCGCCGGCGTCGATGAACCTCTCGCTCAAGATCACCGGCCAGCTGGGCACGCTGCTGCTGCTCGGGGCGATCGCCAACGCCACCGTCGACCTCGGCCCGCTGTGGTTCAAGAACGTCGACGTGGTCGGCAGCTTCGGCTACGCCATGCACGACCTGCGCGGCGAGCGGGTGCACACCTTCGACCTCGCGCTCGAGCTGCTCGCCGCCGGCGCGTTCCCGAGCGACCTCGTCGTCACCCACACCTTCCCGCTCGACGACGTCCGCCACGCGCTGTCCGTCGCCAACGCCCGCGACCAGGGCGCCATCAAGGTCCAGCTCCTGCCCTGACCCCGTTCTCGGCACCTCAGCCGACCAGATGTGGTCGGTTCCGGTACCGAGAAGCGCGTCAGTGCCGCTCCTGTAGGAGAACGGCGTCAGGAGTTGACGAGGTACTCGAGCGTCGCGTCTTCGCCGCGCTTGGTGGCTTCGCCGAGGGTGACGAGGTGCTCGAGGTGGGCGTAGGTCTCGCTCTCGGCCATCGAGCCCCACACGCGGGGCTGGAAGATCTTCTTCGACAGCTCGACGACGGACGTCCAGCCCAGCTCGGCCGACGCCTCGCGCAGCTGCACGATGCGCTCGTCGTGGTGCTGCTTGATCGACTTGACGCGCCCGGCGACGTCCTCGAACGGGTGGCCGTGTGCGGGCAGCACGTTGGTGACGTTCTCGAGCTCGGCACAGCGGTCGAGCGACCGGAAGAACGACGCCAACGGATCGGGGTCCTGACCGAGCCCGGAGATGTGGGGCGTGATCGTCGGCAGGATGTGGTCGCCGGAGAACAGGAGCCCCTCCTCCGGGTCGTGGATGCACAGGTGGTCGGTGGTGTGGCCCGGGGTGTACACGGCGAACATGTCGCGGCCGGCGAGCTGCAGCAGGTCACCGCCCTTGACCCGCTTCGTCGGCTCCGGCGCCGCGAAGCGCTTCCGCATCACGCTGCGGAACATCGTCATCTGCAGGCGCCGGCCCATGGGTGGGCGGTGGAAGTCGGTGCCCCACGGCGTCGGCTTGCTCCACGGTGCGTCGTTGGCGGCTCGCTCCTCGCAGTGCTCGTCGCCGCCCTCGTCGTGCCCGTGCGTCGGGTCGAGGCAGCGGTGGGCGTTGGCCCAGAACGTCTGGAAGCCGGCGTGGGTGATCAGCTCGGCGTCGGCGTCCTTGGCCAGGCGCCCGGCCCCGCCGAAGTGGTCGGGGTGCGAGTGGGTGACGATGACCGAGTGGATGCGCTTCAGCGGGATGCCGGCGTCCTTGAGCCGCCTCTCCACGACCTTGTACGACTTCGGCCCGGGCAGACCGGGGTCGATGATGGCGACGCCGCGGTCGTCGAGCAGCCCGTACATGTTGACGTGGCCGAGACCGGTGAAGTTGATCGGGAGCATCATCCGGAGGACGTTCGGCGCGACCTCGGTCACCTCGTCGCTGGCGAGCTCCTGCTCCTGCTTCTTCGGTCGTGCCCCCGGCTCGCTCATGCCGGCGACGCTACTTGACCGCTCGGTCAAGTAGCCCGGAAGACGGTGCTTCGGTAGTGCTGCAGCTCGGCGACGCTCTCGCGGATGTCGTCGAGGGCGCGGTGGCCGCCGCGCTTGTCCGGCGCGGACGCCAGCACGTCGGGATACCACCGCTTGGCCAGCTCCTTGATCGTCGACACGTCGATGCACCGGTAGTGCAGCCAGTCCTCGATCTCCGGCAGGTGTGCCGCGAGGAACCGTCGGTCGGTGCCGATGGAGTTGCCGGCCAGGGGTACGGAGCGGGGGTCGGGGACGTGCTCCTTGATGAAGGCGAGGGTCTGCGCGCCGGCGTCCTCCAGGGTGACCGTCGACGCCTCGATGGCAGCGAGCAGCCCGCTGCGGGTGTGCATGTCGCGCACGACCGGCTCCATCAGCGCCAGCGCATCGGCGTCCTGGTGCACGACGAGGTCGGGTCCCTCGGCGATGACCTCGAGGTCGTCGTCGGTGACCAACGTGGCGATCTCCACGATCGTGTTGCGCGCCGGGTCGAGCCCCGTCATCTCGAGGTCCATCCAGACGAGCATCCGTTCATCGTAGGTTCCTGCCGTGGAGCTCCCGGTGGTGCGACTCGATCCCGACCTGCCGATGCCGGCATACGCGAACCCCGGCGACGCGGGATTGGACCTGCACGCGCGCGTCGACGTGCTGCTGCGCGCCGGTGGCGGTCGCGCACTGGTGCCGACCGGCATCGCGGTGGCGATCCCCGAGGGACACGCCGGCTTCGTGCAGCCACGCAGCGGCCTGGCGCTCAAGCACGGGGTGACGTGCCTCAACACGCCCGGCCTCATCGACGCCGGCTACCGGGACGAGCTGAAGGTGATCCTCGTGAACACCGACGGCGAGCACGACTACCAGGTGCACCGAGGCGATCGCATCGCCCAGCTCGTGCTCCAGCGCGTCGAGCACGCCACGTTCGTCGTGGTCGACGACCTGGGCGCGTCGTCGCGCGGGAAGACCGGGTTCGGCTCGACCGGTCGGTAGCGGGCTACAGCGCGCGGTCGGGCGGCGCCGGCGGCCGCGCCGGCTCGGGCGTCACCACGGGCGCGGCGGCAGCCTGCTCCCACAGCTGCCGCTCGGTGCGGCTGCGGTAGCGACGGGGATCGTCGGGCGCGGCGGTGCCGCCCCTCTGGTGCTCGCCGACCACCCACGTGGCCAGCAACGTGGTGATGGGCACGGACGCCACGAGCCCGATGGACCCCACCAGCGTGCGGACGATCTCGGTCGCCACCAGCTCGGAGTTGGCGATGTCCGACAGGCCCTGGTGCGCCTGGGTCAGCAGGAGGAACAGCGGCAGCGACGCGCCCGCGTACGCGAGCACGAGCGTGTTCACCGTCGACGCGATGTGGTCGCGACCGATCCTGATGGCGGCGCGGTAGATGTCGCGCCGCGGCATCTCCGGGTTGGCGTGGTGCAGCTCCCACACGGCGGAGACCTGCAGGACGGTGACGTCGTCGAGCACGCCGAGGGTGCCGATGACGACGCCGGCGAGGATGAGGCCCTGGAGGCGCACCTGCGACGCGGTGATCTGCAGGAAGCCGGCCTCCTCGGCTGCCCGTCCCGACAGCTCCGTCAGCTCGACGAAGCCCCACGCCAGCAGCGCCACGAGGGCGAGGCTGGCGAACGCGCCGATGAGCGCGATCGTGCTGCCCACGTTGACGCCGTGCGCCAGGTACAGCGCGATCACGGCGATGGCGCCGGCGCCGACCAGCGCCACGAGCACCGGGTCGCTGCCGTCGAGCAGGGCCGGGAGGATGAACGTGGCGAGGATGGCGAGGCTCACCCCGACGCCGGCCAGCGCGCGAGCGCCCTTCCACCGGCCGAGTGCGATCACGGCGACGGCGAACACCGCGACCAGCAGCAGCAGCGGCGGCCGTCGCTCCCGGTCGGCAAACGAGTACTCGAAGCCCTCGCCGGCGTCCGGGTAGTACGCCAGCACGATCACGTCACCGATGTGGAGGTCGGCCCCGCCTTCGACTGACTCCTCGGCCAGCGTGATCGTCTCGCCGTCGTCGGGACCCTCCTGCAGCGTGACCTCGGCGATCGAGCACTCGATGCCGGCGCTCGCCTCGGTCCCCTCGCACGGTCCTCGCGTCACGCGATCGACCTCGGCTCGGAAGAGGTCCTCGGCGGCCACGGCATCCGTCAGCCCGCTGGTTCGCAGCTCGCCCGGCCACAGCGCGACGAGACCCACGACGATCGCCACCAGCAGTGGCGCCATCATCAGGATGAGCAGTCGCCTGGTCGACTCCGGCACGACGACGTCGTGGGGATCGTGCGAGTGCGGCTCGGCCACGCTGCCAAGCCTGCCGCACGCGTGCGGTGACGGAAGCCACCCTCGATGGGGGAGTACCCCTCGACGGGCACGGGTACCGCGACTCCATGGCCAACGAGAAGATGGAAGACCTCAAGGGACGTGCCAAGGAAGCCGCTGGCGACCTCACCAACAACGACGACCTGAAGCGAGAGGGCAAGGTCGATCAGGCCAGCTCCAAGGTGAAGGAGACCGTCGGTGACATCGCCGACAAGGTCAAGGACGTCGTCAACAAGGACTAGCGGCGACAGCTGAGCAGTACGTGTGCGCCGGCCCTTCGGGGCCGGCGCCGTCGCGTCCGTCGACTAGTTCCCGTCCTCGGCCAGCTCGCGCAGCTGCTGCAGCGAGCGAGCCAGCAGTCGAGACACGTGCATCTGGCTGATGCCGAGGTGCTTCGCGATCTCCGACTGCGTCATGCCCTCGTAGAAGCGCAGATAGAGCATCACCTGCTCGCGCTCGGGCAGCGAGCCGATCAGCGGGCCGAGCGCGGCGCGACGTTCCGCGCTCGCCATCTCCGGATCGAGCGAGCCGAGCTGGCCGAGCAGGCCGGGCGCCTCCTCGTCGTCGCTGCGGCCGGCGTCGAGCGACGTCGAACGGTACGCCGAGCCGGCGTCGATCGCCTCGATCACCTCGTCCTCGCTGATGCCTGCGCGCTGGGCGATCTCGGGGATGAGCGGCGAGCGACCCATCTCGAGCGACAGGTCGTCGATGACCTTGGTCACCCGCAGGTGGAGCTCCTGCACGCGGCGCGGCACGCGCACGGCCCAGCCCTTGTCGCGGAAGTGCCGTTTGAGCTCGCCGACGATCGTCGGCGTGGCGAACGTCGTGAACTCGAGGCCGCGTGAGGGATCGAAGCGCTCGACCGCCTTCACCAGGCCGAGCGACGCGACCTGCACGAGGTCATCGAGCGGCTCGCCCCGGTTCGCGAAGCGACGCGCCAGGTACTCGGCCAGGCCGAGGTGGGCTTCGATGAGGCGGTCACGCACCTGGGGATCGCGGGTGTCCGCGAACTCCTGGAACGCCCGCATCAGCTCGTCCTTGTCGGAGCGGTCGAGCGCCATGGAGGTCAGCCCGTCACGCGCTGCTTGCGGAGACGGAAGCGAAGCTGGTCTCCGTCGCGCGTGAGCTCGTGCTCGTCGACGACCGCGTCGAGGATCTGGGCAGACAGCTCGCTGGGTGCCGGGTTGGGCGTCGCGCTGCCGAACGCCCCGGTCCCCTCGATCTCGAGCGCGTCTGCGAGCAGGCGGTAGGTCACCGTGAGGTCGCCGTCGCGACCCTTGGTGCCGACCAGCGCGAAGCAGAGCTCGTCGACCGCGATCTTCACGTCCTCGATCTCGTCGAAGTTGAACCCGAGACGACCTGCGAGACCAGCGGCGGTGAGGCGTGCCACGCGCAACAGCTGGGGCACGGCCGGCATCGTCAGCTTGACCTCTTCGCCGTGCATGTCGGTCATGGACGCCCGAACCTATCGGTCGAGGAAGTGGTGCTCTGAACGGAGGTCCTTCGGAGAGGCACTAGGTTCCCTTCTCGTGCCATCGGGGGCTGCATGCCTGGGTTGACGAAGACCGGCGAGCTCGTTCGCCTCGAGATCCCGGCCCAACCCGCGTTCGTGGGGGTCGCCCGCTCGGTCGTGGCCGCGGTGGCGTCTGCGCTCGACGGCATCGACGACGATCGGCTCGAAGATCTGCGCGTGGCGGTGTCCGAGGCGTGCACCAACGCCGTCGAGTCGCACCGGCGCGATGCCGTGGACGATCGAGTCGTCGTGCGCTGCACCACCACCGAGGACCAGCTGTCCGTGTGCATCGAGGACACTGGCGATGGCTTCGTCCCCTCGAACGTGCCCACGCCGCCGGCGCCGGAGACGCTGCCGACGTCGGCCGAGCGCGGCTGGGGCCTGCAGCTCATCGAGGCCCTCGTCGACGAGGTCACCTTTCGGCAGACGGATGCGGGCACGGCGGTCGATCTCGTGATCCGGTTCGATCGGTCGGACGACTAGCCGGATCTACAGGGACAGGCGAAGGCGCACGCACATGCCATCGCCGGTCACGTCGAACACGAGCTCGTCGACCAGCTGACGCATCAGCTGGATGCCCCACCCTCGCTCCACCTCGAGGTGGCGAGGATCGCTGACGGGCGGACGCTCCGGTAGCTCGGTCGGCTCGAAGCCATCGCCGTGATCGGTGACCTGCACCTCGAAGACCGACTCGTCGGCCGCCCACGTCACGTCGATCGGTGACGCGGTGCCGGCTCGCACCTGGGCCTCCATGGCGTTGGTGCACGCCTCGGACACCGCGACGAGCAGGTCGTCGATCCGGTCACGGTGCACCCCAGCCGCTGCTGCCGCCGCTCTGACCGCGGCCCGGGCGCGCGCGATGGCGTCGGGGCGCACGGGGATCCGGACCCTCCGGGGGGACCGGTCGTCGGAGCTGCTGTCGCGAAGCGTGAATGACTCCATCTGGGGCGGCGGGGTCGAGGCCGGCGGGGACCCGCTGCATGTGCCCGGGCACGGAGCGCAGGAAACGTGGGCGTCGGTGGTGGGGGCCGCGGGGATCGAACCCGCGCGCGTCGGCTTAAAAGGCCGCTGCTCTGCCAGCTGAGCTAGACCCCCGAGCGCCTCCGACGGTACTCCCGGGCCCGGTCGCGGTGACCAGTGACCGTCACCGTCCGAAGGCACGCATCTCGGACAACTCACGCTGAACGCTCAAGGTGGCGGCCCGACGGCCCGATTGAACGGGATGCGTCGGTTCCGGGGGCTGCGTCGCATCGCGGCAGTGGTGGCCATCGACCTCGCCGTCGGGGTGGCGGCGACCGCGCCCCTCGCCTCGACCACCCAGCACCAGACCGCCGCCCCCGCCGGCGCCACGACCGCCGCCCCGGCGACGGGCGACAGCTTCGGCGATGCCACCAGCTACGGCTCGATGCAGGGCAAGCCGCTGGCCCAGCCGGTCGTGGGCATCGACGGCACCCACACCGGCAAGGGGTACTGGCTGGTCGCCCGCGACGGCGGCATCTTCTCCTTCGGCGACGCCACCTTCTACGGCTCCACCGGCGCCATGCGCCTCAACCAGCCGATCGTCGGCATCACCGCCACCCCGACGGGCAAGGGCTACTGGTTCGTCGCGGCCGACGGCGGCGTCTTCAGCTTCGGCGACGCGCAGTTCAAGGGGTCGACCGGGGCCATCCGCCTCAACCAGCCCATCGTCGGGATGGCGTCGACGCCGACCGGCAAGGGGTACTGGCTCGTCGCCAGCGACGGCGGCATCTTCGCCTTCGGCGACGCCGGGTTCCACGGCTCGACCGGCGGCCTGCGGCTGAACCAGCCCATCTCCGGCATGGCGTCGTCGCCCACCGGCAAGGGCTACTGGCTCGTCTCGCGCGACGGCGGCGTGTTCGCCTTCGGCGATGCCGTCAGCCGCGGCTCTGCCGCCGGCCGCGCCGGGCAGCCCGTCGTCGGCATGGCGACGGCGGCCGACGGCGACGGCTACTGGCTGGGCACCACCGACGGGGCGGTGTTCGCCTTCGGCGAAGCCGCGTCGTTCGGCGCCGCCAGCACGCTCTCGCCCGTCGTCGGCATCGCGTCGACGCCGACCGGTCTCGGCTACTGGCTGGTGACGGCCGAGGGTGGGGTCCTCACCTCGGCGGCCCCGGCGGTCCCGAGCGGGTCCTATGCCTTCCTCCGCATCGGCAAGGACGGCGTCCCCGTCCGGTACGACCCGTGCCAGGACCAGCACTACGTCATCAACCCGCTGCAGGCCCCGGCCGGCGCGGTCGACGAGGTGCGCACCGCCTTCGCCCGCCTGTCGGCGGCCACCGGCATCCGGTTCGTGGACGACGGCACGACCACCGAGACCCACAGCGCCTTCGGCGAGCGCGACATCACCCAGGCCCGGTACGGCGACCGCTGGGCGCCGATCCTCGTGTCGTGGACCTCGGCTGCGGTCGAGCCGCTGCTGGCCGGCGGGACGCTCGGGTACGGCGGCTCCACGTCGTACTGGCGTGGTGACACCGACGAGGCGTACGTCAGCGGCGAGGTCGTCTTCGACACCGACCAGACGGCACTCACGCCCGGCTTCGGCGCTGGTCTGACCCGCGGCAACCTCGTCCTGCACGAGCTCGGTCACGTGGTCGGCCTCGACCACGTCGGCGACCGCTCCCAGCTGCTGTACGCGTCGATCCACCAGTCGTCGCCGAACGGCTTCGCCGCCGGCGACCTCGCTGGTCTCGCCCAGCTCGGCGCCCGGTCGGGCTGTCTGAACGTGGCGACGCCCGTCTGATCTCCTAACCTCCAGGGCGATGTAGCGCCCGGTCTCTCCTCGTCCGTCCGACGTCTCCCGAGGTGAGCCATGCCTGCTGCATCCCTGCACGCCCGCGGCCTGTGCCGCAGCCACGGTCCGGCCGTGGTGCTCGACCACATCGACCTGCTCGTCGCGCCCGGTGACCGCATCGGCCTGGTCGGGCCCAACGGTGCCGGCAAGACGACCCTGCTGCGCGCCCTCGCCGGCATCGACGAGCTCGACGGCGGTGTCGTGACCCGCACGCCGCCGGCGGCCACGGTCGGCTACCTGCCCCAGGAGCCGGAGCGGACCTCGGAGACGGTGCGCGCGTTCCTCCTCCGGCGCACCGGTGTCGGCGCGGCCGAGCGCGAGCTCGAGCGGACGGCGGCTGCGCTGGGCACCGACCAGGCGGCCGACGACGCGTACAGCCACGCCCTCGATCGGTTCCTGTCGCTGGGCGGGCCCGACCTCGACGCGCGCATGGGTGCGGTGTGCGACGAGCTGCGCCTCCCCGTCAGCGTCCTCGACCAGGAGATGAGGACGCTCTCGGGCGGCCAGGCGGCGCGCGCCTCGCTCGCGTCGCTCTTGCTGTCGCGCTTCGACGTCTTCCTGCTGGACGAGCCGACGAACGACCTCGACCTCGACGGGCTGTCCCGCCTCGAGCAGTGGGTCGCCGGCCTCGAAGCGGGGTTCGTCGTCGTGTCACACGATCGGGCGTTCCTGGAGCGGACGATCACGTCCGTGCTCGAGCTCGACGACGTGTCGCACACCGCGACTCGCTACAACGGCGGCTGGAGCGCGTACCTGGAGATGCGGGCGACGGCACGTCGCCACGCCGAGGAGGCGTACGCGACGTACGTCGACCAGCGCGACTCGTTGAAGCAGCGCGCCCAGCAGCAGCGGGAGTGGGCCGTGCAGGGGCAGAGCAAGGTCAAGAAGAGCGACGAGAGCGACAAGTTCATCCGCCACTTCAAGAAGGTGCAGACCGAGAAGCTGGCCGGCAAGGCGGCCGCCACCGAGAAGGCCATGGAGCGCCTCGAGGTGGTGGACAAGCCGTTCGAGAGGTGGGAGCTGAGCTTCTCGATCTCGTCCGCCGGCCGCAGCGGCGACGTCGTCCGCCTGCAGCGCGCGGTGGCCCGCCGCGGCGACTTCACGCTGGGTCCGATCGACCTCGAGATCGTGTGGG
Source organism: Acidimicrobiales bacterium (assembly GCA_036275955.1). Taxonomy (GTDB): domain Bacteria; phylum Actinomycetota; class Acidimicrobiia; order Acidimicrobiales; family CADCSY01; genus DATLFP01. Next base: position 1,165 of record DASUCO010000175.1, on the reverse strand, counting down.
GCGAGCGGGTGGCGATCCTGGGTCCGAACGGGTCAGGCAAGACGACGCTGCTCGACGCCATCCTCGGCCGCATCCCGCTCGACGCCGGTGAACGGTGGTTCGGCCCCAGCGTCGTCGTCGGCGAGCTCGACCAGCGCCGCCACCGGTTCTTCGAAGAGCGGCCGCTGCTCGACGCGTTCACGCTGGAGGCCGGTGTGCTCCCGCAGCCGGCGCGATCGCTGCTGGCCAAGTTCGGGCTCACGGCCGATCACGTCGGCCGCTCCGCGGCCACGCTCTCGCCGGGCGAGCGGACCCGCGCTGAGCTCGCTCTGCTCATGGCGCGCGGCGTGAACTGCCTCGTGCTCGACGAGCCGACGAACCACCTCGACCTGCCGGCCATCGAGCAGCTCGAGGTCGCGCTCGGCACCTGGGACGGCACGATGCTGCTCGTCACCCACGACCGCCGCCTCCTCGACGCGGTCGAGACGACGCGGGAGATCCGGCTCGGGTAGCGCGGGCTAGATGCGGAGGAGGCGCCGGACGAAGCCCTGCTTGCGGCGAGGGGTGGGCGGCGGGGTCGGCTCGGGTGTCGGCTCCAGGTGCAGGGCGGCGGCGGTGGCCTCCACCGCGGGGAGCGCGTCGAAGGCGGCGTCCACCACGCGCGAGAGCTCGGTGCGCAGGCGGATGACCGACGCGCCCAGCGCGGCGAGATCGTCGACCCGCACGCGGCCGGAGGCGGCGGCGTCGGCGGCGTGGGCCAGCGCGGCGGCCGCCGCGCTCGATTCGGCGGCCAGCGTGCGGGCGCGGGTCACCTCGTGCTGCGCCTCGTTCAGCTGCATCGCCGCCAGCCGTGCCGACCCCGAGAGCAGCGATCGGGACTCCGCCTCGGCCGCGGCCAGGAGCTCGGCGGCGCGGCGCTCGGCGTCCGCCAGCACCCGGCCCGCCTCGGCATGGCCGTTGGCGACGAGGCTGGCGGCGTCGGCCCGGCCGCGGGCGACGATCTCGTGCGCCTCGCTCCGGGCGTCGGCGAGCAGGCGCGTCCACGTCGCGTCGAGCTCGCACAGCCAGGCCTCGATCTGCTCCTCGGCCTCGGCCAGCGCGCGCGCGGCGTCGTCGTCCACGACGCAGAGCGTACGTTGAGGGTTCGTCCGAAAAGTGCATGCGGGCCTAGCCTCCAACCCATGGA
>DASUCO010000174.1:0-3302 GCA_036275955.1 Acidimicrobiales bacterium | reverse complement strand
CAAGCAGATCCCGGACCCTGCCAACCCAGGAGCCCTGGATCCCTCAACCAACTTCCTCAAGCGCGACGGGAAGCTGATCCTCGACGAGTCCGACGCCTACGGCGTCGAGATGGCGCTGCAGCTGGCCGACAAGGCCGGCGGTGGCGAGGTCACCCTCGTGTCGATGGCGCCCAACAGCGAGACCAGCGGCCTGCGCACGGCGCTGGCCATGGGCGCCGCCAAGGCGATCCTCGTCAGCGACGACACCCTCGCCGGGTCGGACGCGCTGGGCACCGCCAAGGTCCTGGCCGCCGCCATCAAGCGGGTGGAGGGCGCTGACCTGATCATCGCCGCCACCGAGGCGAGCGACGGCTACACCGGCACCGTCCCGGAGCAGATCGCCGCGCTCCTCGACCTGCCGTCGATCACCTTCGCCAAGCACATCGAGGTGGCCGACGGGAAGGTCAAGGTCCAGCGCCAGACCGAGGCCGGCTACGACGAGGTCGAGGCCGACCTCCCGGTGCTCGTCACGGTGACCGCCGGCGTGGTCGAGCCCCGCTACCCCTCCTTCAAGGGGATCATGGCGGCCAAGTCGAAGCCGCTCGACGAGGTGAAGGTCGCCGACCTCGGCGTCGACGCCGGCGCGGTCGGCATCGCCGGTGCCCGCCAGGAGATCGTCACCGTCACCGCGGCGCCCGAGCGCCAGGCCGGAGAGGTCGTCGAGGACGACGGCACCGGTCACGAGAAGATCGTCGCCTACCTCGAGAAGCTGAAGGTCATCTGAGATGGACAAGATCTGGATCCACGCAGAGGTCAACGGCGACAAGCCGGCGACGATCACGCTCGAGCTCGCCACCAAGGCGCGATCGCTCGGTGGCACGGTCGAGGCGTTCGCCGAGGCCGGCAACGCCGAGATGCTCGCCGGCGCGCTCGGTGAGTACGGCGTCTCGAAGGTGTACTCGGTCGACATCGGCGACTCGCTCGCCGGTCCCGCGATCGCGTCGGCGATGGCGGCGCAGATCGAGAGCGGCAACGCTCCTGGCCTCGTCATGTTCGGCTCGACCTACGACGGCCGCGACGTGCTCGCCCGCCTGTCGGTCAAGCTCGACAGGCCGGTGCTCACCAACAACATCGACGTGGCCGAGGACGGCGGCACGGTGAAGTGCACGACGCAGATCTTCGGCGGCCAGACCGTCGTCGAGACGGCGTTCAAGTCGGAAGCACCCCACCTCGCCAACTTCCGGCCCAAGTCGTTCGCGGCCGAGCCGGGCAACAGCACGACGGCCGCGGTCGAGTCGGTCGACGCGCCCGAGAAGGGAAAGGTCCGGCTCGTCGAGCGTCACGTCGAGGAGCGCAGCGGTCCGGTCCTGGACGAGGCGCCCATCGTCGTGTCCGGCGGTCGCGGCCTGGGCAGCGCCGAGAAGTACTCGATGATCGAGGACCTGGCCAAGGCGCTCAAGGGCGCTCCGGGTGCCTCCCGGGCCATCGTCGATGCGGGCTGGGTGCCGTACTCGTACCAGGTGGGCCAGACCGGCAAGGTCGTGAAGCCCAACCTCTACATCGCCGCCGGCATCTCCGGTGCCACCCAGCACATGGTCGGCATGAAGGGGTCCAAGAACATCATCGCCATCAACAAGGACCCGGAGGCACCGATCTTCGGCATCGCCGACCTCGGCATCGTCGGCGACGTGCACAAGGTGCTACCCGCGCTGCTGGAGGCGCTGAAGGGCAAGTAGCCCGCTACATTGTCGGAATGAGAATCGTTCTCGTTCCGGCGCTGCTGGTCTCGTTGGCTGCCGCCGGCTGTGCCGGCGGCAGCGACGCGTCCGGCGACGGGCGGACCGAGGTGGTCGCCGCCTTCTTCCCGCTGGCCGAGGCGGCCCGCGTGGTGGGCGGGCCCGACGTCGACGTGACCGACCTGACGCCGCCCGGCGTCGAGCCCCACGAGCTGGAGCTGACCCCTGACCAGGTCGATCGCATCCTGGACGCCGACGTCGCCATCGTCCTCGGCGGGGGGTTCCAGCCCGCGGTCGAGGACGTGGCCGACGACCGTGACGGCCCCACTGTCGTCGTCCTCGACGCCCTGGAGCTCGACACCGACGATCCCCACGTCTGGCTCGACCCCACGACGATGGCGCGCATCGCCGAGGTCGTGGCCGATGCGCTCGACGGCGACGCCACCGACTTCGTGGCCGAGCTCGAGCGGCTCGACGGCAGCTACGAGCGCGCCCTCGCGTCGTGCGAGAGCGACGTCGTCGTCTCCGCGCACGCCGCGTTCGGTCATCTCCTCGGGCGCTACGGACTGCGGGAGGAGTCGGTCAGCGGCCTCGTGCCCGAGACCGAACCCGATCCGGCCCGGCTCGACGAGCTGGCCCGCCTGGTCGAGCGCGAGGCGGTGACGACGGTCTTCAGCGAGCCGCTGCTCCCGCCGCGGGTCGCCGACACGCTGGCCCGGGAGACGGGGGCCGAGATCTCGACGCTCGATCCCCTGGAGTCCGACCCGGGCACGTCGTACGTGGAGGCGATGGCCGGCAACCTCGAACGGCTGGTCGAGGGATTGCGGTGCGGCGCATGACGCCGCAGCCGGTCGTCACCCTCGACGACGTGTGGGTCGGCTACGGCGGCGATCCGGTCCTCACCGGCGTCTCGCTCGAGCTGTGCGCCGGCGAGTTCGTCGCGCTCGTGGGACCGAACGGGTCGGGCAAGTCGACGTTGCTGCGTGCCCTCGTCGGCTCGCTGGAGCCCGACGCCGGGCACATCCGGCTGTTCGGGAGCGATCCCCGGCACCTGCGCGAGCGCTGGCGGCTGGGCTACGTGCCGCAGCGGCCGACGCTGGCCGCCGGCATCGCCGCCACCGTCGAGGACGTCGTCGCGTCCGGGCGTCTGGCGCGGTCTGGCTGGTTCCGCCGACGCCGAGCGGCCGACGGTCCCATCATCGACCACGCCCTCGAGGCCGTCGGGCTGTCCGGTCTGCGGCGGGCGAAGGTGGCGGACCTGTCCGGCGGGCAGCAGCAGCGCGCGTTCATCGCCCGCGCCATGGCCGGCGAGCCCGAGCTGCTGGTGCTCGACGAGCCGGTGGCCGGCGTCGACGCCGAGTCGCAGCGGCTGTTCCGCGACTCGCTGCTCGACCTCGTGCACCACCACGACGGCACCGTGCTGCTCGTCTCGCACGAGCTCGGCGCGGTGGCCGACGCCCTCGACCGCGTGATCGTCCTCAAGCAGCGCGTGCTGTTCGACGGCACGCCGGCGCAGCTGGGCGAGCGCGGCGTGTCGCTGGGTGTGCACGAGCAGGACCTGCCGCTGTGGCTCGAGGGCGCCGGACC
>DASUCO010000173.1:0-5359 GCA_036275955.1 Acidimicrobiales bacterium | reverse complement strand
TACGGCTTCGAGGCCGACGCTGCCAAGATCCAGGACCTCTACCTCGACGGCAAGCGGGCAGACGCGATCGCTGCCGTGCCGGACGCGCTCGTGGACGAGGTCGCGCTGTGCGGCCCCAAGGAGCGCATCCGCGACCTGCTCGGCATGTGGGAGGAGTCGCCGGTCACCACGCTCATCGTCGGCTCCGGCCAGCCGGAAGCCCTCGAGGCGATGGCCGAGCTCGTCGCCTAGCCCGAGCGGCGACGCGTCCCTCGCGCGCACCCGCAGCTGGCGACAGCAGAGCGATCGACGTGATCGCGACACGATCGATGTCGGACCACGTCGATCGCGCTGCACGGACCGCTCGCGAACCGGCAGGCGCTCGGCGTGCGGCTCTGACGAGCCGGAGCATCCAGTCGATGTGTCCGTGTGCCTGGGCGGTCGGCTCGCGCCGATCTGATGCTCATGTTGCAGGAGTTGTCTTCCGCGGAAGACTCGGCGCACTCCCACGTGCCGATCGGTGCTGGGGCCTCGCGACTCGATCACCCCACCGAGTACTTCCTCGACCTCGCCTCCTCAGTGCTTAGGTGGGGTGGGAATACCGAGCAGCACGCAGACGCGCCGCACAGACTGCACCGGTGGACGCCGACGACGTGCGGGCGATGCAGTCGCTGGCGGCGACGGTGTGGCGACTGCGCCCGGAGATCGTGAACGTGGACGCCACCGTCGGCGAGCTGGCGTGGGTGTGGGGGACCAGCGCGCACGAGGCTGACTCGTTCGACGCCCGCATCTGGCGGGACGGTGACGACGTCGTCGCGTGGGCGTGGCGATACCCGCCGCAGGAGCTGATCGTCAGCGAGGACCGCCGCGAGGTGTCGCCGCCATCGCTGGTGTGGCAGGTCCATCCGCATCGTCCCGACCTGCTCGACGAGGTGTTCGCCGCCTTCGCCTTCGGGCTCACCCACGTGCGCACGTGTGACGAGGACGCCATCGCGGCCCTTGAGCGGTGCGGCTTCGGGCCCGCGCCCGACGAGCCGTGGCACCACCTCAACACCCGATCGCTCGACGCGATCGAGCCGCCGGTTGTGCCCGACGGCTACGAGCTCGTCACCATCGATGACGTCGAGGCGTTCGTCGACGGTCACCGCCGAGCGTGGGAGGGCTCCTCACTGACGGCCGAGCGCTACGAGACGGTGATGGCGACGTGGCCCTACCGCGCGGACCTCGACGTCGGCATCCGCGCTCCGGACGGGACGATCGTCTCCCGGGCCACGGCGTGGCTGGACGAGGCCAACCGCACCGTCGAGCTGGAGCCGGTCGGCACCGACGCCGCGCATCGCCAGCGAGGCCTGGGCCGCGCCTGCAACCTGTTCGCGCTGCTTCAGGCCAGGGCGGCGGGCGCCACGTCGGCGATCGTCGGCTGCCGCGGCGACGACCACTATCCCGTCCCGCGGCGCCTCTACTGGTCGATCGGTTTCACACCGATCGCTCGCGACGTCGCGTACGTGCACCGCTAGACGCGACTGGATCGTCCGAAGCGGTGTGAATCGGCCTCCAAGGCGCTTGATCACACCGCTTCGGCGGCACCAGTGCGTTGCCGGGCATGCACGCTCTGGCGGCCGCTCGGATGCATCATCCCGGTGTGACCGAGCGATCGAGTCGGACGCTGACGATCGAGGTCGCTGACGCGATCGTCACCGTTGCGCTCATCCCGATACTGGCCTACGAGGCGACGCACGACTCTCAGCCGGGATGGCTCGTGCTCATCAACTGGGTGTTGTTCGTCGCGTTGCTCCTTCTCGCTGGCCTGCGTGTACGCATCGGCGCCTGGCAGAAGATTTCGACGGTGGGGAAGTCCTTGGAGGTGCTGCTGCTGGTCGCTGCCCTACCGCTCGCAAGTCGCGCCGGGCCGCTGCGCCTCCTGCGGCTCCTGCGGCTGCCGCTGATCGGCGGACGATCGCTGCGCGGCTTGCGCGAGCGCGTGGTCGACCGAGGTTCGCTGCTCGTGGCGACAAGCGCCCTCTTCACGACGGTGATCGGGGCACTGCTCATCCTGGAGGCGGAGGCTGGACAGCCAGATTCGAAGTTCACCACCGTTCCCGACGCACTCTGGTGGGCGACGGCGACCATGACAACGGTGGGATACGGCGATCTCGCACCGACCACCGCACTGGGACGCGTGATCGCGGTGTTCGTGATGATCATCGGGATCGCGCTGTTCGGCCTGACGACTGCCCTGCTCGCGAAGTGGCTCGTTGGCGGGAAGCCGGAGGACGAACCCGCGACGAGAGCGGATGTGGCAGCACTGCGGGAAGAAGTTCGCTCGCTTCGGTCGGCCATCGCCGGAGAGTCCAGCAGCTGACCCCGTACGTGCGGCGCTAGCCCAGGTCGCGGAGGACGAAGCCGGTGCGGGGCTTCGGGTAGAAGAACGTCGTCTTCGGCGGCATGCGGTCGCGGCGGTCGGCGACGGCGCGGATGGTGGCGACCGACACCGGCTTCATCACGACGGCGGCTGCCGCCTCGCCGGCGCGCACGCGGGCGGCGACGTCGCCGTGCTGGTACGCCACCTCCAGACCCTCGATGCCCTCGAGGGCGACGGCCAGCTGCTCGGTGTCGAGCTCGGGGCCGTTGGGGTCGCGACCGAACGACCACGTGCGGTCGGGCCCGACCAGCGTCATGGCGTCCCCCTCGGGGAGGCGGATGCGCGAGGCGATGACCGCAGCCGGAACGCCGTGGAGGAGCCGGTGGATGGGCTGCACGTCGAGCTCGTCCTCGGTCAGCTCGACCACGTAGGTCATCGTCAGGTCGTAGTCACCGGGCTCGGGCCCCCGCTCGGCCTTGTACTGCGAGCACGTCTCGTAGCGGTGGTGGCCGTCGGCGATCACGACCGGCTCCGACGTCACGCGCTCGACGATGGCGCCGATGCGGACCGGGTCGGCGATCCGCCACAGCTCGTGCACGACGCCGGCGTCGTCCGTCGCCCGGGCGTCGGGCTCGCCCTCGGGCGTCGTCAGCTCGGCCAGGCCCTTGGCCAGCGACAGGCCCCAGATGGGGGAGAGGTTGAAGTGCGTCGAGCGCAGCAGGTCGAGGCGGTCGCTCTTGGCCTTCTTCGTCGTGTGCTCGTGGGGGAGCACGTCGCCCTCGCCGGGCGGCTCGATCCCGAGGGCGCCGATCACGCCGGTGGTGCGGCGGTCGCCGTTCGTCATCCGGTACAGGTACAGCGACGGCGAGTCGTCGACGACGAGGGTGCCGTCGCCCAGCAGGCCCTGCAGGACCTCGGCCGCCTCCTCGTACGCCCGCTCGCCGACGGGGGCGTCGAAGCGCACGGCGTTGGCGCGGTGCCTGGCCGCGTACGCGGCCCGCTCGGCCTCGTCCATCACGTCGTAGGGCGGGGCACTGACCTGGTCGAGGTCGACCGCGGGGGCGTACCGGATGCCGGCGAAGGGTTCGAAGCGAGGCACCCGCCCATGATGGTGCAGGATCACCACGTGGCCTGGATCCTCGACCTGGACGGCGTCGTCTGGCTGGCGAACGTGCCGATCCCGGGCGCGGTGGACGCCATCGCCCGGCTCCGAGCGGGCGGCGAGCGGGTGTGCTTCGCCACCAACAACGCCTCGCTCCGGGTGGGCGACCAGGAGGCCAAGCTCGCCGCCCTCGGCGTCCCCGCCGAGGGCGACGTGCTCACGTCGGCCATGGCAGCCGCCCTGCTGCTGCAGCCGGGCCAGACGGCGCTGGTGTGCGCCGGGCCCGGCGTCGACGAGGCGCTCGAGGCCCGCGGCGTGCACACGATCCGCGAGGGCGACGCCGACGCCGTCGTCGTCGGCTTCCACCTCGACTTCGACTACGGGCGGCTGAAGGCAGCGCACGCCGCCGTGCGCAACGGCGCCCAGCTGATCGGCACCAACGACGACACGACGTATCCCACACCCGAGGGGCTCATCCCGGGTGGCGGCGCCATCCTCGCCGCGGTGGTGGCGGCGACCGGCGTGCAGCCGGTGGTGGCGGGCAAGCCCTACGCGCCGATGGCGGCGCTGGTGCGCGAGCTGGCCGGCGACGGACCGCACGTCGTCGTCGGCGACCGTCCCTCGACCGACGGGCTGTTCGCAGTGACCCTCGGTGCCCCGTTCGCCCTCGTGCTCTCCGGCGTCACCACCGCGGCCGACCTGCCGGTCACGCCGGAGCCGGCGTGGGTCACACCAGACCTCGCCGCGCTGGTCGACGGTCACCTCGCGTCGCTCTGAGGACCAGACCGGCCACGAAGCCGAACACGAAGCCGCCGACGTGCGCGCCCCACGCCACGCCGCTGTTCGGGTTGAACGCGTCGGAGAACTGGCTGAAGAACCACCAGCCGAGGAACCACTTCGCCGTGAGCGCGATCGGGAAGAAGAGCATGAACAGGCCCCGGATGCGCACGTTGGGGAACCACGACAGGTACGCGCCCATCACCGCGGCGATGGCACCAGACGCCCCGACGACGGGGATGGTGCTGCTCGGGTCGACGGCGACGTGGGCCACCGTCGCCAGGATCCCGCCGAACAGGTAGAAGGCGAGGTACGCCGTCCCGCCGAGGTGGTCCTCGATGTTGTTGCCGAAGACCCAGAGGAACAGCATGTTCCCGGCCAGGTGCATGAACGAGCCGTGCAGGAACATCGAGATGAGCACGGCGAGGAAGACGCTCTTCGCGGGGAAGATCGGTTCCCGCTCGGGCAGCTCGTTGCAGGTCCCGGTGGCGTACTCGACCTCCGAGATCGGCTCGTTGGTCGTCACCTCGCACGGGACGGCGGCGAACTCGTAGACGAAGTCGTTGATCGCCGGGTCGTGCACCGAGGGCTGCACGCCGAAGTAGATCGCCACGTTGAGCGCGATGAGCACCAGGGTGACGACGGCCCGACGACGCGTCGGGTTCTCGTCTCGCAGGGGGATCACGCGGGAACGGTAGCGTTGGCCCTCATGGCTCAGACCGACCTGCTCAAGAAGTACCTCGACGCCGGCCTCGCGTTCACGCAGCTGACGCAGCAGCGTGCCGAGGCGATCGTGAAGGACCTCGTGAAGGCGGGTGAGGTCCAAGCCGAGCAGGCCACGCAGCGGCGCAACGAGCTGCTCGAGCGCAGCCGCAAGAACACCGAGGCGCTGCTGTCGACCATCCGCAAGGAGGTCCGCGACCAGGTGAAGTCGCTGGGCCTGGCGACGCAGAGCGACATCACCGCGCTCCGCAAGGAGATCGCGTCGCTCAAGCGCGGTTCGGGATCGGCGCCGGCGGCCAAGAAGACGGCGGCCAAGAAGGCGCCGGCGGCCAAGCGGGCGCCCGCCAAGAAGGCCGCTGGCTAGGAGGCGGCTCGACCTCGAGCTCGTCCGGCGCGGACTGGCCGAGAGCCGGGAG
>DASUCO010000172.1:0-9895 GCA_036275955.1 Acidimicrobiales bacterium | reverse complement strand
GTGGGCACGCTCTGCATCATCGACCGGGTGCCGCGCCAGCTCGACGAGCGCGAGCGCGCCCTGCTGGCTGACCTCGCCCACCTCGTGGAGCAGGAGCTGGGCTCCGTCGAGCTGGCCCGGGCCACCGCCGCGCTGGCGGAGAGCGAGGCGCGCGTCGCCGGCATCCTCAGCTCCGTGGCCGAGGGCGTCGCCACGTTCGCGCTCGACAGCACCGTGCTCTCCTTCAACCCGGCGGCCGAGGTGATGTTCGGGTGGTCCGAGGCTGAGATCGTCGGCCGGCCCATCACCGACATCGTGCACCCCGATGACGTCCCGGTCGTCCTCGACCTGCTCGCCGAGCGCGCCGCCAGTGAGACGGGCGAGGAGGTCCACGTCACGGTGCGCGGCCTCCGACGCGACGCGACCCACTTCGAGATGGAGGTGTCGGCCAGCGAGCTGCTGGGCTCGGACGGCCAGGTGTTCATCGCCGTGGCCCGCGACGTCAGCGACATCAGCGCGCTCCGCCGTCGCACCGACCTCATCCTGCAGTCGGCCGGGGACGGGATCGTGCTCCTCGACCTCGACGGCCTGGTGACGTTCGTGAACCCGGCGGCCGCGGAGATGCTGCGCGTCGAACCCCACGCGATCGTTGGCGCGCACCTCCACGACGCCGCACACCACATGCGGCCGGACGGCACGCCCTATCCGTGGGAGGAGTGCCCGACGTACCGGTCGATGCGCGACAACGAGATCGCCAGATCGGACACCGAGACCTACTACCGGGCCGACGGCACGCCGTTCGGCATCGAGTACACGAGCGCACCGACCGTCGACGACGGTCGCGTGACCGGCGCCGTCGTCGTCTTCAGCGACATCTCCAGCCGGCGCGAGGTCGAGCGCCTGAAGGACCAGTTCGTGTCGATCGTCAGCCACGAGCTGCGCACGCCGCTCACGTCGATCCAGGGCTCGCTCGGTCTCGTCGCCGGCGGGGTGCTGGGCGAGATCCCGCCCGAGCCCAAGGAGATGATCGACGTGGCGCTCGCCAACACGACGCGGCTGGCCCGCCTGGTGAACGACATCCTCGACCTCGAGCGCATCGCCACCGGCCACCTCGACCTGGTCATCGAGGCCTGCGATGGCGCCGACCTGGTGCACGCCGCCGTCGGGTCCACCGCCGGTGCCGCCGACGCTGCCGGCGTGCGGATCGAGCTGGATGCGCCCAGCACGCCGATGCTCGCCGACGCCGATCGCATCATCCAGGCCCTGACGAACCTCATCGGCAACGCCGTGAAGTTCAGTGCGGCTGGCAGCACTGTCGAGGTCAGGATCGAGGCGACCGCTGACGCGGTCACGTTCTGCGTGTGCGACCACGGCCGCGGGATCCCGCCGGACAAGCTCGAATCGATCTTCGAGCGCTTCCAGCAGGTCGACATCGGCGATCGTCGCGAGAAGGGCGGCACCGGCCTCGGGCTGCCGATCACTCGCAGCATCGCTCGCCAGCACGGAGGCGACGTCAGCGTCGAGAGCGAGCTCGGTCGCGGCAGCACGCTGCAACTCACCATCCCCCGACGTGAGGCGCCGTGATCGACGACGAGCTCCGCGAGATCTGGCGCGACGCCAAGCCGCGGCTGTTGCAGCGCTGTGCCTCAGTGCGAGACGCGGCCACGGCGCCGGAGGCAGACATCGAGCTGGACGCGGTGGCACGATCGGACTCGCACAAGCTGGCCGGGACGGTCGGGATGTTCGGGCTCGTCGACGCGAGCGCGCTGGCAAAGGAGCTCGACGCGCTGGTCAGCGGCGACGCCCTCGACGACGGCCGTCGGCGCGACGTCGCTGTCCTCGCCGAGGCCCTGGCGGACGCCATCGAGCAGGAACGATGACGAGCGAGCACGAAGCCGAGCTCGACGCCCTCGCCGGCGAGCTCCTCGACTGCTACGAGGAGCTCACGATCCTCTACGGGCTCTCGGCCGCGCTCGCCAACGTCTTCGAGGAGGACGCGCTGGCGAGCATCGCCATCGAGCACGCGACGAAGGCGACGGGCGCCGCCAGCGGTCTGGTGGCGCTGGTCGACGGCACGCGAGTGGTGATGTCGGGGACGGGGCACGACCTCGATCCGAGAGCGGCGATCGGGCGCGTCGCGCTCGGCGTCGAGGGACCGATGCTGTTCGACCCAGGCAGCACCCGGGGCGACCACGCGCCAGGCGGCGCGCTGTCACCACAGGCCGCACTCGTCACGCCGGTACCGGGGCCGGACGGCACCCCGCTGGGCGCGCTCGTGCTGGCCGGTGACGACGCGGACCGGCGCTTCGATGCCCGGTCGATGAAGCTGGCGGCGGCGGTCGCGTCGCAGCTCGGCGTCGCCCTGCACGCCTCGCGGCTCCTGGTCTCGTTGCAAGAGGTGGCGCGCATGCAGCAGGAGCTGGAGATCGCGGCGTCCATCCAGCGGGGCCTGCTCCCCCGCCACCCTCCGGAGGTGCCGGGGATCGAGGTGGCCGGCCGGTGCATCGCCGCCGCGCAGGTCGGCGGCGACCTCTTCGACCACCTCGTCGGCGACGACGGCCGGCTGACCGTCGTCGTCGCCGACGTCGCCGGGCACAGCATCTCGTCCGCGCTGCTCATGGCGACGACTCGGAGCCTGCTGCGGCGGGAGATCCAGGAGGGCCGTGGACCGGCCGAGGCGCTCGCCGCCGCGGGCGGATCGCTCTACGAGGACCTGGCCGGGGCGGGCCTCTTCGTCACCGTCTTCTGCGCCCAGCTGGCGCCCTCCACCGGTGAGCTCCGCTTCGCCAACGGCGCGCACAACCCGGCGCTCCTCCGGCGCTCGGACGGCACGGTCGAGGAGCTCGACGCGGACGGGATGGCCCTGGGCATGGTCGACGGCTGGCCGTACGACGAGGGCGTGCGGACGCTCGCCCCCGGCGACCTCGTGGTGCTGTACACCGACGGCGTGACCGAGGCGAGGGACGGCGACGGTGAGCTCTTCGGCGAGGCGCGGCTCCACGCGCTGGTCGCCGATCTCTGCACCACCTCTGCGGAGGAGGCAGCTGATGCGATCGTCGGCGCCGCCATGGCCTTCAGCGGCGACGCCGGGCTGCAGGACGACCTCACCGTGCTGGTCCTCGAGGTGCGCTCGTGACGACGCTCGTCGTGGTCGACGACGACCCGATCGTCACCCGCACGCTGCGGATCACGCTCGAACGAGCGGGCGTCGATGTTCGCGTCGCCGGCTCGGGCGAGGAGGCGCTCGTCCTGGTGCGCGAGGTGTCACCGCCGATCGCGTTCATCGACGCGCAGATGCCCGGGATGGACGGCTACGAGGTCGTGCGGCTGCTGCGCGAGGAGCCCCCTGCCGGTTGTCGCCCGCACCTCATCATGCTGACCGCGAGCGGGCACGACACCGACCGCGTGCGCGCCGAGGCCGCCGGGGTCGACGAGTTCATGACGAAGCCGTTCAGCCCGTCGGGTGTCGTGGCCCGCGTGCGCGAGCTCCTGGCCGGATCGTGATCCGGCGCAGTCGGGAGCGGTCCGCGCCTGACTGGCGGTCGGTGCTGGCGCCGGTCGACGACGGTCGCCCCTACGAGGAGCAGCTCGACGCGCTGCTCGACGCCGTGCGCCGGGCCACCGGCCTGCCACTCGTCCACCTGTACCTCGCCGATCCCGACGGTCAGCGCTTCCACCTCGAGCGGGCGACGCTCAGTGCCAGCCACGCGTCGGACAACGAGGGCGGCGCAGAGTCGATGACGTCCTCACCTCCCTCGGAGCTCTTGCGAGGTGGCGACGATCGGTCCTCGCGCGTCGTAGCGACGCCGATGGGCCGCTTCTGGGGTGTGCCGCTGGGCGTCGCCGAGAGCATCAGCGGACTGGTGCTCGTCGGACCAGTCGGGGACGCGCCCCCGCCCGATGCCGGCGACGCCATCGATGCACTGCGGTGGCCGCTGTCGCTCGCCGTGGACGTGGCACGAGACCGCGAGCACCTCCGGCGCCAGCTGGCGGCGGCGACATCGGAGCTACAGGCATCACGAGACCTGCAGAGCTCGGCGCTCGAGATCGACCGGTTCGTCGGGCTGCTCCTCGAGCTCGCTCGCTCGGCGACGCGCGCAGACGGCGGCTTCGTCGCCGTGGTCGATGACACCGGCCGGCTGACGGTCCGAGCGTCGACCGGTCTCACGGAGTCCGCGCTGGCCCGGCTCGACCTCGCGCCGGAGACCGGCATGTTCGACTGGGCCGCGGCCGACCTCGGCGGCGCACTCATCCTGCGGGACCTCGAGGCGGCGATCGACCTCGGTTGGTCGTCGGTGCTCGCCGTCCCCGTGCAGGACGACCAGCGGGCGTTGGGGATCATCGCCCTCGTGAGCCTCGGGTCGGGCATCGGGTTCGACACCGACGGCCTCGACCTGCTGTCGACGTACGCCGACCAGGCGCGGCTCATGCTCGGAAACGCCCGGCTGTTCTCGTCCTTCGTCACCGAGTACCTCGCCACCGTGCAGGGCCTCGCCCTCTCGCTCGACGCCCGTCGACCGCACACCCGCGGGCGCCATGCCGTCGTCGCCGCATCGGCCGCCCTGCTCGCCGAGGGGCTCGGACTGGCCCCCGACGTCGTGGACGCCATCCGCATCGCCGGCACCGTGCACGACGTCGGGATGGCCGCGCTGCAGGACGACGACCTCGCGGCAGGCGATCTCGACCATCCGTCGGTCAGCGCCGGGCTCGTCGAGCACCTGCCGCTGCACCCCGAGGTCGTGCGCGCCATCCGCGCGCACCACGAGTGGTACGACGGCTGGGGCTTTCCCGATGGCCTGCGCGGCCAGGGGATCCCGATCGGTGGACGCGTCCTCGCCGTCGCGGTGCTGCTCGCAGAGCTGGCCGCCGGCGACCCGGTGCGGCCACCGGCGACCATCGAGCAGCTCGCCGATGCGCTCGAGGTGCGGCGCGGCAGCCAGCTCGATCCCGATGTGGTGGACGTCGCGCTGCGGCTCCTCCCCGACCTTCCCCTTCGCCCGACCCAGGAGGCATGACGTGGACCACGACATCCGCACCGAGCGCGGGGTGACGATCGTCGCCCTCACCGGCGACGTCGACGTCGCGCAGGGACTGGGGCTGCGTGACCTCCTGGGCGAGCTGCTCAGTGGGCCGCCGGGCCCGATCGTGATCGACCTGGCCGGCGTGCGCTTCCTCGACTCCTCGGGCGTGGGCCTCTTCGTGACCAGTCACCGACGCGCCGGCGAGGACGGCCGCGGGTTCGCGCTCGCCGCACCGGGAGATGCCGTGCGACGCACGCTCCAGCTCACTCGGACCGACCGCATCCTCACGATCCACGAGACGCTCGACGACGCGCTGGGGGCGCTCGGGTCTTGAGCGAACGCCTCACGATCGATGCGGATCTCGCGCAGCTGGCGCGCGTCCGCTCCTGGATCGTGGAGCACCTGCAGCGGGCCGGGATCGGGCCGGCGGTGTCGATCGACGTCGAGCTCGTCATCACCGAGGCCCTCGCCAACGTGGTCCGCCACACCTTTGCCGGGACCACCGGCGCGATCGAGATCACGATCGACATCGATGCGGAGCAGGTTCGGGTCGTGATCACCGACGACGGGCCGCCCTGGGACGGGACGGTCACCACACCCAGGGCCGACGGCAGCGGTGGATACGGTGTGCAGTTGATCGAGGAGGTCATGGATCGCGTCGAGCACCGTCCGCTCGATCCGTCCGGGAACCGCCTCACGCTGGAGAAGAGGATCTCTGATGGCTGACGTGTGTGTGATCCTCGAGGGCACGTGGCCGTCAGTGACCGGTGGCGTGTCGACGTGGGTGCAGTGCCTCCTCGAGGGCTTGGATGGCGTCGACGTGTCCGTCGTCCACCTGCGCGCCGACGAGACCCCCTCCTCCCGGCGAGGGTTCACGCCCCCCGCGTCCGTCCGGCGCATCGTCGACGTCGCCATCGATCCGACGCGGCCCGACCTGGACGCCGCCGTCGGCGCCCTCGTGCCGGAGGCGGCGGTGTACCACGCCCTCTCGAGTGCGTGGTCCGGCGCACTCGCAGCCGACGTCGCCGCACGACGGTCCGCACCGATGCTCCTGACGGAGCACGGCATCGCATGGCGTGAAGCACGCACGTGGACGACGGAGCTCGAGACCGGGCGCACACCGATCGCAGGGATCGACTGGGCCGCGGCGATCACCGATCTGGCGCGACGTTCCTACCGCGGCGCGACGCACGTGACGACCGTGTGCCGAGCCAACGCTCGCCTGCAGGAGGCGAGCGGCGTCCCGGAGGGGCGCATCAGCGTCATCCCCAACGCCGTGCCGCTGCCGCCCGAGGTCCCACGCGTCGCGCCGACGCCGGACGCCCCCCGTGTCGGGTTCATCGGACGCGTGGTGCCGATCAAGGACGTCGTGACCTTCCTGCGCGCGTGCGCGCTCGTCCGAGACGCTGCCCCGAACGCAACGTTCGTCGTCGCTGGCCCGCTCGACCACGACCCCGAGTACGCGTCGGCGTGCCAGCAGCTGGCGCGGGAGCTCGGTCTCGCGGACGTGCTGACGTTCACCGGAACGGTCGACGCCACTGCGCTCGCCGCCGACCTCGACGTCGTCGTGCTCACGAGCCGCAGCGAAGGCGCCCCGTTCGCGCTCCTCGAGGCCATGGCTGCCGGCACGCCCGTGGTCGCCAGCGACGTGGGTGGCTGCCGCGAGGTCGTCGGCGACGGCGGCGCGCTGACCCCCGTGGCCGACCCGGAGGCCACCGCCGCCGCGATCCTCCGGCTGACCGGCAGCGCGAGCACGTGGCACGACCGCTCGTCGCGGGCGCGCGCGATGGCCGCCCGCCGCTCACCGGAGCAGCTCGTGTCCGCCTATCGAGGGCTGTACGAGCGCCTGTCTGCATGACCGCTCGACCGGGGCCCTCGGTGCTCCTGTGCACCGAGGGCACGTACCCGTACGCGGGTGGTGGCGTGAGCGTGTGGTGCGACATCCTGTGCTCGACGCTGACCGACATCGAGTTCCAGGTGCTGGCGCTGACGGGTTCGCCGCAGCCCCGCACGCGCTACGACCTCCCGCCCAACGTGTCGGCCGTCCACCAGGTGCCGCTCTTCGGGACGATCGAGGTCAGCGAGCACTCGCGCCCCGCCGAGCGGTTCTCCGCGACGTTCCGGCGACGCGGGGTGACGACCGACAGCATGGTCGAGACCTCGTTCGCGCCGCTCCTTCGGCAGCTCTTGCAGGCGATGCGCACGGAGCGCTCGGCCGCCGGACGGCTGTTCCACGCGATGTGGCGGTTCTTCGGCCGCTACGACTACAGCCGGACCTGGAAGTCCGAGGTCACGTGGCGAGCGTTCGTCGACGAGGCGACGAAGCCCTATGTCGATCGTCCGGGGCATCCCGACGCGCCGTCGCTGTTCGATCTCACGACGTGCCTGCGCTGGATGCACTCGTTCCTCTCGCCCCTCGACGTGCGGGTTCCCCGCACGGACATCGTGCACGCCACGCTGGCCGGCTTCCCCGGCCTTCCGGGCATCGTCGCGTTCCACGAGCACGGGACGCCCCTGATCGTCACCGATCACGGCGTGTTCCTCCGCGAGCGGTACATCGCCGTGTCCGCGGCCGAGATGACGCCGTTCTGCAAGCGCTTCCTGCTCGAGCTCTCCGGGCTCGTCAGCCGCACCGTGTACCGGACGGCCGCCGTCGTGGCGCCGGTGGCGGACTACAACCGCCGCTGGGAGCTCCGCCACGGCGTGCGCGAGGAGCGCGTCCGCACCGTTCACAACGGGATCGACCCCGGCGTGTTCGTGCCGGGACCGAAGCCTGCTCATCGAACCCGGCCGACCGTCGTCGCCGCCGCCCGCATCATGCCGCTCAAGGACATCGAGAACCTCGTGCGCGCCAGTGCCGTGCTCCGCGACCTCGTGCCCGACGCGCACGTGCTCGTGTACGGCAACGACGACGTCGACCTGCCCTACACCGCGCGGTGCCTGGCGCTGGCCGAGTCGCTCGACCTCGGCACCACGTTCGAGCTCGGCGGTCCCCACGCCCGGCCGGCCGAGCTCTACCTCGACGGCGACATCAGCGTGCTCTCCAGCATCAGCGAGGGCTTCCCGTACACCGTGATCGAGTCGATGTCGTGCGGTCGGCCGGTGGTGGCCACCGACGTCGGTGGCGTCCGCGAGGCGCTGGAGGGCTGCGGGATCGTCGTGCCGCCACGCGATCATGAAGCCCTCGGCCGAGGGATGGCGACGCTCCTGCTCGATCGCGACCTGCGTACGTCGCTGGCACGTCGGTCGCGTGACGAGGTGCTGTTGCGATTCCGGACCTCGACGTCGACGGATGCGTACCGCGAGATCTACGCGGAGCTGTGCGCGTGACCGCGGTCGTCACCCTCGAGGACCTCATCGAGGTCGTCGTCGAGCGCGGCGGCAGGCCGGTGGACCGGTGGGCGGTCGCCGCCCTGCTCGAGTCGGAGGGTCTGCGCGACCTCGACGCCGTGGAGCGCTACGGCCACCGGGACATCTTCCACCTGGCCGAGACGGTGTACGCCGAGGCGCTCTCACTCGCCGAGCGCCTGCCGCCGGTGCGAGCCGACGACCGGCCGAAGCACGGTTGGATCCGACGGTTCGTGACCCGCTACATCAGCGGCTCCTTCGCGGCGCTCCCGATGGCGGTGCAGATCGTCGCCATCCTCACGCTCGGCTACGCGCTCTGGGCCTACCTGCGCTTCGACGAGTCGCAGGCAACGGCCGTCGCCGTCGGCACGATCCTCAGCTTCGTCGTCACCGGCGGCCACGTGCAGGCGATCGGTCGTCTCGGGCTCAGCTACTCGTCGCACGGCAACGACGTGCTCGCCGAGCGCGTGTGCCGGCGACTCGTCCGGCACGGGATGGTCACCGCCGTCGCCGTCGCGCTCGGCTGGATCGTGCTCAACCTCATCACCCGCTCCTTCGAGTGGTGGGTGCTCGGTGTCGCGCTCGTCTACTACGGCTTGCTCGCCGTGCTGTGGCTGTCCACCGCCATCCTCTACACCGTCGAGCGCCGGCTGCCCATCATGCTCACCGTCGTCGTCGGCATCGCCGTCATCTGGCTGCTCCGCAGCGCGGTGCCGGTGTCGATCTACTTCGCCCACTGGGTCGGGCTGCTGGCGTCGAACGCGCTGGCATGGGTGTGGGGCCGGCGCGTGCTCCGGGCGCGTGCCGACCTCGTCGAGGGCGACCTGCGGCTGGCCGAGCTGCCGCGGACCTCGATCCTCATCTACTCCGTGGCGCCGTACTTCCTGTACGGGACCCTCTACTTCTCGTTGCTCTTCGCCGACCGAGTGGTCGCCTGGTCGACCGCCGACTTCCACCTGCCGATCGTCATCTGGTTCCGCACCCCCTACGAGCTCGGACTCGACTGGGCACTGCTCACCCTGGTGCTCACGCTGGCGCTGCTGGAGCACGTCGTGCACGAGTTCGCCGACGCGTCACTCCCCACCCAGCGCTCGACGAGCGGGCTCAACGCAGAGCGCCACAACCGGTGGTTCCTGCGCTTCTACGTCCGCCAGGTCGTCTTCCTCGGCCTGATCGCCGTGTTCAGCTGCATCGGGGTGTACGCGCTCGTCACGTGGACCCGGCGCTTCTCGGAGAACGAGCAGGCTCGTGACTTCTTCGCCAGCGCGGTGACCTTCCAGGTCTTCGTGCTGGGCGCCATCGGCTACGCGTTCCTGGCGCTGGCCCTGATGAACGCGTCGTTCTTCTTCGTCCTGTCTCGGCCCTGGCCGATGATCCGGGCCATCGGCACCGGCCTCGCGCTCGGCGTCGTCGTCGGCTACGTGCTGAGCCGGACGGTCACCTACCGGTGGGGTGGGTTCGGCGTCCCCATTGGCATGGGTGCGTTCGCGGTGCTCAGCACGATCCAGACCGTCCGGCTGATGCGCAACCTCGACTACGCGTACTAC
>DASUCO010000171.1:0-2399 GCA_036275955.1 Acidimicrobiales bacterium | reverse complement strand
GGCCTACCGCTCGATCGGCCAGTACTTCGCCGGGTCGGTGCTGGTCGCCGTCATCGCCGGCGTGGTGGTGACGTCGGTCGGGCTGATCCTGCGCGTGCCGCTGGCGCCGCTGGCCGGCGCGTGGGTGGCGGTGTTCGACCTCGTGCCCCAGATCGGCGGCGCCGTCGGCGGCATCCCGTTCGTGCTGCTGGGCTTCACCCACAGCGCCACGACCGGGATCATCTGTGCCGTGTTCTTCGTGCTGTACCTGCAGTTCGAGAACAACATCCTGTCGCCGCTCGTCGTCGGGAAGTCGGTCGACCTGTCGCCGCCCGCCACCATGACCGCCGCGCTGGTCGGCGTGTCCGCCGCCGGCGTGGTCGGGGCTCTGGTGGCCGTCCCGCTGCTGGGGGCGGCCAAGGCCGTCATCGTCGAGCTGCGCAAGGGCAACCTCGAGTCAGGCGGGCCCGTCGACGACCACGCCAAAGATTCAGGACCCGGGAGCAGCCCCCCGTAGCCTTGGCGGGATGTCAGAGCTCCTGAAGGCCGCGCGCGAGCGAGTCGTGATCTACGACGGAGCCTTCGGGACCTACATGCAGGGCTTCGACCTGTCGGCCGACGACTTCGGTGGCCCGGCGCTCGAGGGCTGCAACGAGATGCTCGTGCTCACCCGGCCCGACCTGGTGGCCGGCATGCACGACGCGTTCTTCCAGGTCGGCTGCGACGTCGTCGAGACGGCGACGTTCGGCGCGTTCGCCGTCCCGCTGGCCGAGTACGGCATCGCCGAGCGGACGCACGAGATCAACGTCGCCGCGGCGCGCATCGCCAAGGAGGTGGCGTCCGGCTATCCGGGCCGCTGGGTGTCGGGCTCCATGGGGCCAGGCACGAAGATGCCGACGCTCGGCCACATCACGTTCGCCGAGCTGCGCGACGCGTACGAGGTGCAGGCGCGCGGCCTGCTCGAGGGCGGCGTCGACATCCTCCTGGTCGAGACGCAGTACGACCTGCTCGGGGCCAAGGCCGGGATGATCGCCTGCCGGCGCGCCATGAAGGCGACCGGCATCGAGGTGCCCATCCAGCTCCAGGTGACGATGGAGAACACCGGGCGCATGCTCATCGGCACCGAGATCGGCGCTGCGCTCACCGCGCTCGAGGCCATGCGGCCCGACATCTTCGGCATCAACTGCGCCACCGGCCCGACGGAGATGCACGAGCACCTGCGGCATCTGAGCCGTCACTCGACGTTGCCCATCTCCTGCCTCCCCAACGCCGGCCTGCCGTCGGTGAAGGAGGGGAAGATGCACTACGACGTCGACCCCGCGCAGCTGGCCGAGGCCCACGCCCGGTTCATCACCGAGTACGGCGTCAGCGTCGTCGGCGGCTGCTGCGGCTCGACGCCCGAGCACATCGCCGCCGTCGTCGAGCGGTGCAAGGACCTCACGCCGGCCGAGCGCCAGCCGGTGCACGACCCCGGACTCGCCTCGGTCTACAGCCACGTCCCGTACGACCAGACGCCGTCGTACCTCTCGGTCGGCGAGCGCTCGAACTCGAACGGCTCGAAGCCGTTCCGCGAGGCGATGCTGGCCGGCGACTGGGACGGCTGTGTGAAGGTCGGCCAGGACCAGGTCGGCAAGGGCGCCCATGCACTCGACCTGTGCGTCGACTACGTGGGGCGCGACGGCGAGGCCGACATGCGGTCTCTCGCCCTCCGCTACGCCACCGAGCTCACCGTGCCGGTGATGCTCGACTCGACGGAGCCCAACGTGATCGAGGCGGCGCTGCAGTTCATCGGCGGCAAGTCGATCCTCAACTCGGCCAACCTCGAGGAGGGTGAGGCCGAGGGCAAGCGCTTCGACCGCGTCATGAAGCTGGCCGCCGAGTACGGCTGCGCCGTCGTCGTCATGTGCATCGACGAGACCGGCCAGGCCCGCACCGCCGAGCACAAGTTCGAGATCGCCAAGCGCATCCGCCAGCTGGCCATCGAGCGCTACGGGCTCCGCCCCGAGGATCTCTTCTTCGACACCAACACGCTGCCCGTCTCCACCGGCATGGAGGAGAGCCGCCGCGACGGCGTCGAGACCATCGAGGGCATCCGCCGCATCAAGACCGAGCTGCCCGACGTGCACACGTCGCTCGGCATCTCCAACGTGAGCTTCGGCCTCAACCCGGCGGCCCGCCACGTCCTGAACTCCGTGTTCCTCCACGAGTGCCACCAGGCGGGCCTCGACGCGGCCATGGTCGACCCCGCCCGCATCCTCCCCATGAACAAGATCGACGAGGAGGCCAAGCAGGTCTGCCTCGACCTGATCTACGACCGCCGCACCGACGACTACGACCCGCTGCAGAAGCTGCTGCAGCTGTTCGAGGGTGTGAAGGCGTCGACGGTGGCCAAGGTCGACCGGTCCAGCATGCCGATCGAG
>DASUCO010000170.1:0-9627 GCA_036275955.1 Acidimicrobiales bacterium | reverse complement strand
CCCCCACGCGGCGTTGCTGCGTCAGGCTTTCGCCCATTGCGCAAGATTCCTAACTGCTGCCTCCCGTAGGAGTCTGGGCCGTGTCTCAGTCCCAGTGTGGCTGATCGTCCTCTCAGACCAGCTACCCGTCGTCGCCTTGGTAGGCCGTTACCCCACCAACAAGCTGATAGGCCGCGAGGCCATCCCAGAGCGGAATCCATTTCCTCATCAGACCAGGTGATCCGATGAGCACATCCGGTATTAGCTCCTCTTTCGAGGGGTTATCCCGGTCTCTGGGGCAGGTTCCTCACGTGTTACGCACCCGTTCGCCACTAGGTCTTCCGGGTTCTTGCGAACCCATGGACCTCGTTCGACTTGCATGTTTTAAGCACGCCGCCAGCGTTCGTCCTGAGCCAGGATCAAACTCTCCATCGAGATCGTGACGGCACCCGAAGGCGCCGGCGATCGAAGAGCCGGGTCGGTCTGGCTAGACCTTCCCAACTGGCCTCGGACGGACAATGGTTGTTGTCCGTTCAAAGCATTGACTTGCTAACCGCTCACATCGCATCCAGCCCGCGAGGGGCTGGGAGCCACGATGCGGCAGCCCGCATTGGCTTTTGAACCTTCCTCTGTTCCGTTTTCAAAGTGCGATCTTGCGCGGGGCACACTGCTCCTAGGAGCGTTGGTGCCGGTGTTGTCATCCCGCTCGAGGCGTCGGACCGGAGGTCGCAGTGGCCGTGCGGGGCGGAGGACGACTGTATCGGCGCCTCTCCGGAACGTCAACTCACCCGGCTACTTCTCGCGATCGAGCAGCACGTAGCTGCTCTTGCCCTTGCGCAGCACGACCCAGCGGTCGTGGAGCAGGTCATCGGCGACCACCGGGTCCTCGACCGGGCGGCTGGCGCCGTTGACCGCCACCGAGCCCAGGCGGCGGGCCTCGCTCTTCGACTTCACCGTCCCCGACTCGGCCAGGAGGTCGACCAGGAGCCGGCCCACCGGGTCGCCCACCACGGTGGGGACCTCCGCGGCCAGCAGGGCGAGGGCGTCCGGGCCGGCCTGGTAGGGGTCGCCGCCGAACAGGAGTGCCGAGGCGCCCTCGGCAGCGGCGGCCGCCGCCGCCCCGTGCACGATCGTCACGTTCTCCCGGGCCAGGCGGCGCTGGCCCTCCCGGCGCTCGGGCGCCTGGTCGTGGGCGTCGGCCACGGCGTTGGCCTCCTCCACCGACAGCAGGGTGAGCTGGAGCAGGAAG
This sequence comes from Acidimicrobiales bacterium, assembly GCA_036275955.1. Classification (GTDB taxonomy): domain Bacteria; phylum Actinomycetota; class Acidimicrobiia; order Acidimicrobiales; family CADCSY01; genus DATLFP01. Next base: position 8,399 of record DASUCO010000170.1, on the reverse strand, counting down.
CGGCGCACGTCGGCGTCGGGCACCCGCATCCAGTACTGGAACAGCTCGTAGGGCGAGGTGCGGGCCGGGTCGAGCCAGAGGGTCTCGCCCCCGGCGCTCTTGCCGAACTTCTGCCCGTCCGCCCGCAGCAGCAGCGGCCAGGAGAACGCGTGCACGTGGTCCCCGGTGCGCCGGCGGATCAGGTCGACGCCGAGGACGATGTTCCCCCACTGGTCCGACCCGCCGATCTGCAGATCGCAGCCCTCGTTGACGTGCAGCCAGTGGTAGTCGTTGGCCTGCAGGAGCATGTAGCTGAACTCGGTGTAGGAGATGCCGTGCTCGGACGCCATCCGGGTCTTGACCGACTCCTTGGCCACCATGTGGTTCACGGTGACGTGCTTGCCGACGTCGCGGAGGAACGCCAGCAGCGGCAGCTCGTTGGTCCAGGTGCCGTTGTCGACCAGGGGCACGTCCTCGCCCACGATCCGGGCGATCTGGCGCTTGATGCCGGCCAGGTTGGTGGCCAGCGAGTCGGCGTCGAGCAGGTTGCGCTCCTCCGACTTGCCGCCCGGATCGCCGATCATCCCGGTGGCGCCGCCGGCCAGCGCGATCGGGCGGTGGCCGGCGTCGGCGAACCGGCGCAGCACCAGCAGCCCGATGAGGTTGCCCATCTGGAGGCTGTCGTCGGTGGGATCGCAGCCGTAGTACAGGGTGATCGGTCCGTCGGCGAGCCGAGCGCGCAGCTGTTCGCGGTCGGTCGAGTCCTGCAGGAGGCCGCGAGCCTCCAGGTCGGCCAACAGACCTGCATCTTCACCGGGAGGAACAGGCACGGGGACATGGTGACACCCGCTGCGGCCAACCCCGTGTGACCATTTCGCGGTGCCTCGATGGTCCGCCGCCATCGCACTGGCCGCGATCGTCGTGTCCGGGTGCTCCTACACGCCGCCCCGCGCCGCGCTCGCCCCGCCCACGCTGAACCAGTCCACGCAGATCTTCGACGCCCAGGGCCGGCTGATCACCCGCTTGGAGGCCGAGGAGAACCGAGAGAACGTCCGGCTCTCCGAGCTGCCCGAGCACCTGCTCGACGCCGTGATCGCCATCGAGGACGACCGCTTCTGGGAGCACAAGGGCGTCGACGTGAAGGCCATCCTGCGTGCCGCCGTCACCAACACCCAGGAGGGCGAGGTCGCGCAGGGCGGCTCGACGATCACCCAGCAGTACGTGAAGAACGCACTGCTCGGTGACGAGAAGACGATCAACCGCAAGGTGAAGGAGGCCATCCTCGCCGTCCAGCTCGAGCGGGCGTCGACGAAGGAGCGCATCCTCGAGCTCTACCTGAACACGATCTACTTCGGGAACGGCGCGTACGGGGTGCAGGCAGCGTCGGAGGAGTACTTCGGCACGCCGGCGTCGGAGATCAGCCTCGCCCAGGCCGCCCTGCTCGCCGGGCTGATCCAGTCGCCCAGCCGCACCGATCCCTACGACGATCCCGAGGCCGCCCGGGAGCGTCGCGACATCGTGCTCGAGCGAATGGCGCAGCTGGGCTACATCGATGACGAGGCCGCTGACTTCGCCAGCCACGGCGAGCTGCTCGTTCGCACGAGGCCGGAGCACGAGCGCTATCCGGCTGCGCACTTCGTGGAGCAGGTGAAGCGCTTCGTGCTCGACGACCCCCGCTTCGGTGCCACGCCGGCCGAGCGCCGGCAGCTGCTGTTCGGCGGCGGTCTGCGCATCACGACCACGCTCGACCTCGACCGCCAGGCCGAGGCCGAGATGGCGGTGGCGTCGGTGCGGCCGCCGGCGCCCGGACCCGACGCCGCGCTCGTGTCGATGGAGGCCAAGACCGGCTACGTGCGCGCCCTGGTCGGTGGACGCGACTTCTTCAGCGGTGGTGAGCGAGCCAAGCTCGACCTCGTCACCGGCGGGCCGGGCCGGCCGGCGGGCTCGTCGTTCAAGCCGCTGGTGCTGGCGGCCGCGCTCGAGAACGGCATCACGCTCGACCGCGTCTACAAGGCCCCCTCGCGCCTGACGATCCCGCTCCCCACCGGCGACTGGGAGGTCGAGAACTACGAGGGGACGGCCGGCGGCTCCGCCACCCTGTTCGAGGCCACCGTCCGCTCCTACAACACCGTGTACGCGCAGCTGATCATGGACGTCGGCCCCGAGGTGGCGATGGACACCGCCCGGCGCCTCGGCGTCCGAGCGCCGCTGTTCCCGTACCCGTCCTCGGTGCTCGGCACCAACGACGTGCACCCCATCGACATGGCCACCGCGTACGCGACGCTGGCCAACCGCGGCATCCGCGTCGACCCCGTGTTCGTGACCGAGATCAGCACGGTCGACGGGAGGGTGCTGTACGAGCACCAGCACCGTCAGGAGCGCGCCATCAGCGAGCAGGTGGCCGACGAGGTCGCCGCCGTCCTGCAGCAGGCGGTGCAGCGCGGCACCGGGACGCGCGCCCGCCTCGCCGACCGCGCCGTCGCCGGCAAGACGGGCACCGGCCAGGAGTGGCGCGACGCGTGGTTCGTCGGCTTCACACCCGACGTCGTGACGTCGGTGTGGATGGGCTTCGCCGACGAGGGCCGCCGGTCGATGAAGCCGCCGGCCACCCCGCTGCGGGTGAGCGGCGGGACGTGGCCGGCCACCATCTGGCGCAGCTACATGGAGCCGGCACTCGCAGGGACCCCGGTGGCGACGTTCCCCGACGTCGAGCTGACGAGGCGCCCGAGCGGCGAGATCGAGCTCGACGACCTGCTCCTGCCCAGGGTCCCGGACGTCAGCGGGATGGCGATCGGTGCGGCGCGAGCCGCGCTCGAGGCGCGTGGCTACCTCGTGCAGGAGCGACCCGTCGAGAACCTCGTGGTGGCGCCGTCCACCGTCGTCGCCCAGCGTCCGCGAGGTGGCTCGCGGCTGGCACTCGGAGAGGTGGTGGTCCTGGACGTCGCCGGCGGCGCCGCGCTCGTCGAGGTGGTGAGCACGCTGGGCCTCACCGAGGCCGAGGCCCGGGCCGCGCTCGAGGGCGCCGGCTTCGTCGTGCAGGTGCTGTACCAGGTCGGCGGGGACGCCGGGCGGGTGTGGGCGCAGTCGCCGCCCGACGGTGCCGCCGTCGCCGGCTCGACGGTGCAGATCTGGGTCGGCCCCCCGGTCGAGACGACCACGACCTCCACGACGACGACCACGACGACCGTCGAGGCCACGACCACGACGGTGGTGCAGGACTAGCGGGCGCCTTCGGGCCGCGAGACGTAGCGGTTGCCGGGGACGAACCAACGCCACGGGAGATCACGCGCCGGGTTCTGCCCGAACCCGATGCGCCACGTGACGACGGGGTCGGCCGGCGGTGGGGTGCCGTCATCGGCGATCACGATGCCGACGTCGCCGGTGACGAGGTCGGCGCCGTTGTGGGTGCCGACGATGCCGAGCGCCTGGGACAGCTTGCCGGGGCCGTTGGTGAGATCGACGTCGCGCTTGGCCTTGGGACGGAGCGGTCGCATCTCGTCGATGCCGTCGATGGGCTCCACGGCGCGGATGAGCACGGCGAGCCCCTCGCCCTCGTCACCGCACACCGGGTTGCAGCACCAGTGCATGCCATAGGAGAGGTAGACGTAGAGGTGACCGGGCGGGCCGAACATCACCTCCGTGCGGGGCGTGACCCCGCGGTAGGAGTGCGCGCCGGGATCGATCGAACCGCAGTACGCCTCGGTCTCCACGATGCGACCGCTGCGCCCGTTCACCCGCAGGACCTTGTTCAGCAGGTCGGGTGCCACCTCCCGGGGGTCGCGCCCGTAGAACCGCCGAGGGAGCGTCTTCATGCAGACAGGGTGCGCTTCACGTCCTCGGGCGGCGCCATCGTCTCCTTGGTCCCGAGCTTCACGCCCACGTACGTGATCGTGTTCGTGAACACCGGTCGACCCTCGACGGCGCCGGTGAACAGCACGTCGAAGCTGGTGGTGCCCCAGCGCGTCACCTCGACCGAGATGTCGATCGTCTCGTGCACCGTGGCCGCGCCCTGCCACTCGATCGTCGACTTCTTGAGCATGAAGTCCCAGCCGACGTCGTTCACGCGGACGCCCTTGGCTGCGAGCCACTGCTCGACCGCATCGTCGCAGTACGCCAGGTAGTTGGCGTTGAAGACGACGCGCTGCATGTCGCACTCGCCGTACCGGACGCGGATCGAGTGCGTCCACGGGATCATGTCAGTGCCTCCAGCCACGCTCGCTCCTGCCCCACCCGCTCCCGGTAGCGCTCCAGCTGTGACGCCACCGCGTCGGGCCCCGCTCCACCCGCCGTCGTGCGCCGCGTGACGGAGATGCCGGGGGCCAGCAGCGCGGCCGCGTCGTCGCCGAGGTCCGGGTGGCTGCGCACGAGGTCGACCAGCGCTCCCTCCCCTGCAAGTGAGCGGCGCACGACGTCGCCGACGACGGCATGGGCGTCACGGAACGGCATGCCCTTCGTCACGAGGTGCTCGGCGAGATCGGTGGCGCCCGCGGTCGACGAGTCGGCGGCAGCAGCCATGCGGTCGGTCCGGAACGTCGTCGTGGCCACCATGCCGTTGAGGGCGGCGAGTGCGAGGGACACCTGGTCGACGGCGTCGAACAGCGGCTCCTTGTCCTCCTGGAGGTCGCGGTTGTACGCCAGCGGCAGGCCCTTGAGCGTGGTGAGGAAGCCGGCGACGTGGCCGACGAGGCGACCCGTCTTCCCGCGGGCGAGCTCGGCGATGTCGGCGTTCTTCTTGTTCGGCATCATCGACGAGCCCGTGGCGAAGCCGTCGTCCAGGGTGACGAAGCCGAACTCGTCGCTCGACCACAGCACCCACTCCTCGCCGATGCGCGACAGGTGCACGCCGAGCAGGGCGATGTCGAACAGCGTCTCGGCCACGAAGTCGCGGTCGCCCACCGCGTCGAGGCTGTTCTCGAAGCGCGCCGCGAAGCCGAGGTCAGCGGCGACGGCGTCGGGGTCGAGAGGCAGCGACGAGCCGGCCAGGGCCCCGGCGCCGAGCGGGCTCACGTCGGTGCGACGTCGGGTGTCGAGCAGCCGGTCGACGTCGCGCGCCAGCGCCCAGCCGTGGGCCAGGAGGTGATGCGCGAGGAGCACGGGCTGGGCCCGCTGCACGTGCGTGTAGCCGGGCAGGTACGCGTCACCCGCCGCCTCGGCCACGCGCAGCAGCGTCTCCTGCAGGTCGATGATGCGCGAGACGACGTCGGCCAGCGCCGCCTTGGTCCAGAGCCGCACGTCGGTGGCGACCTGGTCGTTGCGGCTGCGACCGGTGTGCAGCTTGCCGCCCGCGGGCGTCAGCGCCGTCACCCGTCGCTCGATGGCGGTGTGGATGTCCTCGTCGCTCGCCTCGAACGCGAACGTACCGCTGGCCAGCTCGTGGGTGACGGTGTCGAGTGCGGTCTGGATGGCGGCCGCCTCGTCCTCGGTCAGCAGGCCGCCGCGCACCAGCCCGCGCACGTGCGCACGCGAGCCGGCGATGTCGACGGCCCACAGCCGGCGGTCGAACGGCAGGCTGACCGTGAACGCCAGCAGCTCCTCGGCCGGCCCCCCCTCGAACCGGCCATGCCACAAGGTCATGTTGCTGCGTTCCCCGGCCACGCAGGCGACGACTTCGTTCCCCGGCCACGGAGGCCGTCGTCGGCCGCTCGCGCGCTGGCGCTCACTCGCTCGCATCGGTCGTGCAAGTGGCGCCTCGTCGCTCGAATCTGTGCCGCGCAGCTCACGTCAGCTTTCCCAGCCCTGCCGTTGCGCCCAGGTCTCGATGCCGAGGCCCCACAGCCGCACGAAGCCGGCGGAGTCCTCGTGGCGGAACGCGTCGTCCTTGTCGTACGTGGCGAGGTCGTAGTCGTAGAGGCTCGACTCGCTGCGCCGACCGGTGACCTGGCACGAGCCCGGCTCCAGGTGCAGTCGCACCTCCCCCGTCACGTGACGCTGGCTCGAGTCGACGAACGCGTCGAGCGCCTGCTTCAGCGGCGAGAACCACAGGCCGTCGTACACGAGCTCGGCGTAGCGGGGCTCGAGCCGCTGCTTCTCTCGCGCCAGGTCGCGCTCGAGGGTGATCGACTCCAGGTCGGCGTGCGCCATGATCAACGCCAGCGAGCCCGGGCACTCGTAGGTCTCCCGGCTCTTGATGCCGACGCGGCGGTTCTCGACCATGTCGATGCGGCCCCAGCCGTAGCTGCCGACGATGGCGTTCATCTCGGTGACGAGCTCGAACATCGACTTCATCTCACCGTCGAGGGAGACGGGCACACCCCGCTCGAAGCCCACGACGACGTCACGCGGCTCGGTGGCCGTCTGCTTGGTCAGCGACCACACGCCCGTGGGCGGGACCGCCCACGGGTCTTCCATCTCGCCGCACTCGATCGCACGACCCCAGAGGTTGTCGTCGATCGAATAGACCTTCTCCTTCGTCGCCGTGATCGGCACGCCGTGGTCGTACGCGTAGAGGATGGCGTCCTCGCGGGTCATGCCCCACACGCGTGCGGGGGCGAGGATGTCGAGGTCGGGCGCCAGCGCTCGCGTCGACACCTCGAAGCGGACCTGGTCGTTGCCCTTGCCGGTGCAGCCGTGGGCCACGGCGGTGGCGCCGTGGTAGCGCGCCGTCTGCACCAGGTGCTTCACGATCACCGGACGCGACAGCGCCGAGACGAGCGGGTAGCGACCCTCGTAGAGCGCGTTCGCCTTGAGCGCCGGCACCAGGAAGTCGTCGGCGAACTCCTCCTTGGCGTCGATGACCACCGACTCGATGGCGCCGGTGTCGAGCGCACGCTGGCGGACGGCCTCCAGGTCGCCGCCCTCCTGGCCGACGTCGACCGCACACGCGATGACCTCGGCGTTCTCGTTCTCCTGCAGCCATCTGACCGCGACGGACGTGTCGAGCCCGCCGCTGTAGGCGAGCACCACTCTCTTTGCCACTAGTGATCCTTTGGGTTGGGGAGGCCGGCGACGGAGCGGAGGCGGTCGGCGAGCTCGGCGCCGGTGGTGCCCTCCTCGGCGATGACGAGCAGCGTGTCGTCACCGGCGACGGTGCCGAGCACGCCGGGCAGCGGGACGGTGGAGCGGTCGAGTGCCGACGCGACGACGTGCGCCGAGCCGGGTGGGGTGCGCAGCACGACGAGGTTGCCCGAGGACGCGGCGTCGACCACCCACTCGCTGAGCACGCGCCGCAGGTGGTCTTCGGCCACCGGGCGCTCGTGCGGCTCGGGGATGGCGTAGACGGTGTCGCCACCGGGCACCCGCACCTTGACCGCACCCAGCTCCTCGAGGTCGCGCGAGACCGTGGCCTGCGTGGCCTTGATGCCCTCGCCCTCCAGCAGCTCCACCAGCTGCGGCTGCGACGACACGGCGTGGTCGGTGAGCAACACCGCGATCCGATGCTGCCGCTGCGGCTTGTTCACCTGGGTCGTATCAGTCACGACAGGTCCTCGGGGTACGCCGAAGGCCTCGACCGAGGGCCGGGGCGGGGGACGACGGCACGGGCTTCGCCGGGAAACACGGTCATGAGAGCTCCACCAGGAACATCAGGACGGCCCGCGCGGTGTGCATCCGGTTCTCGGCCTGCTGCCACACCAGGCTGCGACCGCTCTCGATCACGTCCGCGCTGACCTCCTCGCCGCGGTGGGCGGGCAAACAGTGCAGGAAGACGCCGGTCGGCGCCGCCGCCTCCATCACCTCCGCGCCGATGGTGAAGCCCTCGAAGGCGCGGCGACGCGCCTCGGCCTCCTCCTCCTTGCCCATCGACGCCCAGACGTCGGTGTAGACGACGTCGGCACCGTCGGCCGCGTCCACCGCCCGGTCGTGGACCGAGGCGGTGCCACCGAGGGAGGTGACGAGGTCGAGCTCGACGTCGCTCGGGCCGTAGCCGGGCGGGCACCCGTACCGGAACGTCATGCCGGTGCGGGCGCACGCCAGGGCGAGCGAGCGGGACACGTTGTTCGAGTCGCCGATGTACGCCACCGTGCGTCCCTCGAACGACCCGAAGTGCTGCTGGACGGTCAGGAGGTCGGCCAGCGCCTGCAGCGGGTGCGACTGGTCGGACAGCAGGTTCACGATCGGCACGCGACTCACGGCCGCCATGCGCTCGAGCTTCTGGTGCTCGAACACGCGGGCGCAGATCACGCGGTGGTAGCGCTCCAGCGTGCGCGCCACGTCCTCCTCGGTCTCCCGGGTTCCGAGGCCGACCTCGTTGGCCTGCAGCGAGATGGGGTGACCGCCGAGCTGCACGACCGCCATCTCCGTCGAGTTGCGCGTGCGCAGCGACGGCTTCTCGAAGACGAGCGCCACGCCGCAGCCGTCGAGGATCTTGGGCGGGTTGGTGTGGCCGGCCAGGTGCAGCACGGCACCGACCTCGTCCGCTGTGAGGTCGTCGATCTCAAGGAGGTGCCGAACACTCACGCGAGGACCTCGCGGACGATCTCGAC
>DASUCO010000169.1:0-7629 GCA_036275955.1 Acidimicrobiales bacterium | reverse complement strand
CGGTCTCGACGAGCTCGCGGTGCCCGTTGTGGAACGGGTCGAACGAGCCGGGATAGAGGACCCTCGTCACGGGGAGCCTTTCCGTCGGGCGATCTGCACCACCGTACTGCCGTACCGCTTCGACCTCAGCAACACCCAGCGGTCGCCGAGGTCGATCTCCCGGTCGGACTCGACGACGATCACGTGCGCGTCGAGGTGCCCGAGCAGCGCGCGCCACTGATCGTCGGTCGTCGCGTAGGGCGGGTCGAGCAGCGCGAGGTCGAACGGGCCGTCGTCGTACTTGTGGGCGTCGATCCGGATGGCCGTGCCGTGCAGGCCCGTCGTGTCGAGGTTGGCGCGCACCGCGTCGAGCGCCGGCTGGCTCACATCCACGAACACGGCGGACGCCGCGCCCCGGGACAGCGCCTCGATGCCGAGGGCCCCCGAGCCGGCGAACAGGTCGAGGACACGGGCACCGGCGACGGCGTCGATGCTGCCGAGCGCGTTGAAGATCGCCTCTCGCACCCGGTCCGACGTCGGCCGGGTGTCGAGCCCCGGCGGGGTCACCAGCCGCCGGCCCTTGGCCGTCCCCGCAACGACCCGCACACCGTCACCGTAACGTCGGGCCTCGTGGTGGAGACCGAGCTCGACGGCGACGTCCGAATCGTCCGGATCGCCAGGCCCGAGAAGCGCAACTGCGTGAACAGCGCGACGGCTGAGGCGCTGCTCGACGCGTTCCTGGCGTTCGAAGCCGCGGCGGACGAGAAGGTGGCGATCCTCACCGGCGACGAGACCGCGTTCTGCGCCGGCGCCGACCTGAAGGACCTGCCTCGTCTGCGGCCGAGCGGGCCGCTGGGGCCGACGCGCCTGCAGCTGTCGAAGCCGGTGATCGCCGCCATCGAGGGCTGGTGCGTCGCCGGTGGCGTCGAGCTCGCCGTGTGGTGCGACCTGCGCGTCGCCGGTCGCTCGGCGCAGATCGGCTGTCTGGAACGGCGCTGGGGCGTGCCGCTCATCGACGGCGGCACCCAGCGGCTGCCGCGCATCGTCGGCCTCGGTCGCGCCCTCGACCTCGTGCTGACCGGACGGCAGATCGGTGCGGACGAAGCGTTCGCCATGGGCCTGGTCAACCGCGTCGTCGACGACGGCACCGCGCTGGCGACCGCGGTCGACCTGGGCCGGCAGATCGCGTCGTTCCCGTGGAAGTGCGTCGAGAGCGACCGGATGTGCGTCTACGAGGGTCTCGGCGTCCCGCTGGCCGACGCGCTGGAGAACGAGGACCGGCGCGGTCGCGAGGTCATCTTCGATCCGGGCTTCGCCGCCGGCGTCGAGCGGTTCACGAACAGAGCGGGACACCCGCACCCGGGCCGGTGACACCGGAAGAGACGATCGACTGCATCGACTGCGGTGGCCGCTGCCACCTGCTGACCAAGCCCGACGACCTCGGCTGGCAGGCCGGCGACCTCGTCGTCTACCGCTGCGAGGACTGCAACGACCGGTGGGACCTGATCATCCCGGAGGACCTCGATGAGCAGTAGCTGCATCTTCTGTGCGATCGCGTCGGGCGAGGCGCCGGCGCGCATCGTCCACGACGACGAGCGGACGCTGGCCTTCATGGACCTGTTCCCCCTCACGCGTGGCCACGCGCTCGTGATCCCGAAGGCGCACTGCGACTCGCTGCTCGACGCCGACCCCGAGGACGCGGCCGCCGTCATGCGCACCGCGCAGCTGGTGGCGCAGGCGGCCATGCGCGCCTACGAGCCCGACGGCCTCAACCTCCTGCAGACCAACGGGGCGGCCGCCATGCAGACGGTGTTCCACCTGCACGTCCACGTGCTCCCCCGCTACGTCGGCGACGGCTTCCACGTCGAGTTCCAGCGCCACAAGGGCACCGACGCCGAGCTCGACGAGGCCGCAGGCCTGCTGCGCGGGGCACTGGGCACCGAGTAGTCCGAGATGACCACCTCAAGGTGGTCGTCAGGGCGGCCGATGACTACGCCATGTGGCCCTCGTGGCGCCGGGACCTGGTCGCGCTGGCGGCCTGCCTCGCCCTCGGCTGGCTCGGCCTGCGCGGTGCGCGGGTCCCGCTGCTGGCCGGCGCCGACCTCGGCTTCCACGAGCTGGGACACCTCGTCGCCTACGTGCTCGACGGCGTCTTTCCGTGGCCCGAGGTCCTGACCGCCGCCGCCGGCTCGATCTTCCAGGTCGCGGTGCCCCTGGCGCTGGCCCTGTACTTCCTGGCCGCTCGCCGCGACCACCGCGGCGCCGGCGTGTGCCTGGCGTGGGCGGCGACGTCGGCCGCCGACGTGGCCCGCTACATCGCCGATGCACCGCACGAGGCGCTTCCGCTCATCGGCGGCAAGCACGACTGGGCGACGATCCTCGGCCCCGAGCACCTGAACCGGCTGCAGGACGCCGGCGCCTGGGCCGCCACCGTCGACCGGCTGGCGTGGGCGCTGTTCGTCCTCGCGCTGCTGTCGTCGGTGGGGGGCCTGTTCGTCGCGCTGGCGGGTCCCAGTCACACCAGCGCGACGAAGGCCTGGCGCTAGCTCCTAGGCGACGCGGGGTTGGGCCAGGAGGCCCATGACCTCGACGCCCTCGGTGCCACAGCTGCAGCGCCAGTGGAGCTCGATGCCGTGGTCGGTGTTGACCAGCTGGGTGATCTGACGGTTGGTGAGGATGACGCGGCTGCCGTGGCCCTCGCAGTGGACGCTGAACATGGGTCCATCCTCCCGCTGGCAGGATTCCCCCGCCACTGACTTCTTTGCCCATGGTCGCTTGATTCCTGCCAGTGTGCGTGGCAGAGTGATGGCCGTGCCACCGACCGCCAGGCCCAAGCGCCACGTCGTCGCCGTGCTGGTGATGGACGGCGTGCATCCGTTCGAGATGAGCGTCCCGTGCGAGGTGTTCGGCATCGAGCGCCCCGAGGTCTGTCACCCCTGGCCGTACGAGCTGATCGTGACGTCGATCGAGCCGACCGGCACCGTCCGCAGCGGCAACGGCTTCGACATCGTCACGCCCTACGGCCTGGCCGACCTCGAGCGCGCCGACACCATCGTCGTGCCGGCATGGCCCAACCCCGACCAGGCGCCGTCGTGCGAGGTCGTCGACGCCCTGCGCGACGCCCACGCCCGCGGCGCCCGCATCCTGTCCTTCTGCACCGGCGCGTTCGTCCTCGGCTACGCCGGCCTGCTCGAGGGTCGGCGGGCGGCGACGCACTGGATGCACGCGGACTCGTTCGCGGCGCGGTTCCCGGACGTCAACGTCGACCGCCAGGTGCTCTACGTCGAGGCCGGCGACGAGCTGTACACCTCGGCCGGCACCGCGGCAGCGATCGACCTGTGCCTGCACATCATCCGCAAGGACCTCGGCGCCGAGGCCGTGAACATCGTCGCCCGCCGCATGGTCGTGCCGCCCCATCGCGATGGCGGCCAGGCCCAGTTCGTGCAGGCGCCGGTCCCGACGTGCGCCGACGACGATCCGATCGCCGGCGCGCTCGACTGGGCCATCGAGCACCTCGACGAGCCACTGTCGGTCGCGCAGCTCGCGCGCCACGCGGCGATGTCACCGCGCACGTTCGCCCGCCGCTTCCGCGACGTCACCGGTACCACCCCGCACCAGTGGCTGCTTCGCCAGCGCGTGCTGCACGCGCAGCGCCTGCTGGAGACGACCCAGGAGCCAGTGGAGCGCATCGCCAGCCGCTGCGGGTTCTCCTCGGCCGCCGTCCTGCGCGAGCACTTCACCCGCATCACCGGCACCAACCCCCTCACCTACCGCCGCACGTTCCAGGTCCGCAGCGCCTGACCCCCTCGTTTGTGCGGTCTCCCGACGCGAACGCCGCGCCGAGCGACCGCACAAACCGCGGGTTCACGACTTGAAGAGGAACTCCGTGGCCGTCTCGGCGGCGTCGTCGCCCTCGGGCAGCAGCGCGTCGACCTCGGCCTGCAGGTCGGGGCAGCGCTCGAGGCCGGCGTCGACCAGCTCGAACGCCACCTCGCGCGCCTGCTCGACGACGGCGCGGTCCCGCCGCAGCGACGCCAGCTTCAGGTCCGAGCGCCCCTTCTGGCGCGTATCCATGAGCGTGCCCTCGCCGCGGATCTCGAGGTCCTCCTCGGCCAGGAAGAAGCCGTCGGTGCTCGACTGGATCGCGTTGAGCCGGCGCTCGCCATCGGCGGTGGCGCCGGCACCGAGCAGGTAGCAGTACGACACGGCGGCGCCGCGGCCGACGCGGCCGCGCAGCTGGTGCAGCTGGGCGATGCCGAAGCGGTCGGCGTCGATGATCACCATCACCGTCGCGTTGGGGACGTCGACGCCCACCTCGATCACCGTCGTGGCCACCAGCACGTCGAGCTCGCCGGCGCGGAAGGCGTCCATCGTCGCCTCCTTGTCCGCCGCCTTGACCTTGCCGTGCAGCAGCCCGAGACGCAGCCCGTGCAGCTCGCCGTAGGAGAGCGACTCGAACGTCTCCATCGCCGACGCCACCTCGAGCTTCTCCGACTCGTCGATGAGCGGCGTCACGACGTATGCCTGGTGGCCGGCCGCCACCTCGTCGCGCACGCGCTGCCACGCCTCGGCCTCGGCCAGCGGCCCCTGCGCCCACACCGTCTTGATCGGCGTGCGCCCGGGCGGCAGCTCGTCGAGCACGCTCACGTCGAGGTCGCCGTAGACGGTCATCGCCGCCGTGCGCGGGATCGGCGTCGCCGTCATCACCAGCACGTCGGGCACGAGCTCGCCCTTCGACCGCAGCGCGGCGCGCTGCTCGACGCCGAAGCGGTGCTGCTCGTCGATGACGACGACGCCCAGCGAGCGGAGCTGCACCTTGTCCTCGATGAGCGCGTGGGTGCCGATCACGATGTCGACGTCTCCCGACGCCAGCCCGTCGAAGATGCGCGTGCGCTCCTTGGGCGTGGTGCGATTGGTCAGCAGCGCGACGTTGAGCGAGCGGTCGTCGAACAGCGAGCCCTCCCCCGCCGGCACCGTGAAGCCCTCGAGCAGGCGACGGATGCCGAAGCCGTGCTGCTCGGCGAGCACCTCGGTCGGCGCCATCAGCGCAGCCTGGTGACCGCCCTGCACGGCGGCGAGCATGGCGGCGACGGCGACGATCGTCTTCCCGGAACCGACATCACCCTGCAGCAGGCGATGCATGGGCACCGGCTTGGCCAGGTCGTTCTCGATCTCGCGGATGGCGCGCTGCTGGGCGCCGGTCAGCGGGAACGGCAGCTGCTCGACGAACCGCCGCACGAGCGCGCCGCCGACCTCGTGCTGGAACCCGTGGGACGTTCGCTCGTACTCGCGCTTGCGACGCACGAGCACCAGCTGGATGCGCAGCAGCTCGTCGAACACGAGTCGCTTGCGGGCGGCGGCCACCTCCTCCAGCGACTCCGGCACGTGGATGTGGTGCACGGCCCAGTCGCGCGAGACGAGGTCGAAGCGGTCGAGCACCTCGGTCGGGACCGGGTCGGTGATGTCGCCGGCGCGCCGCAGCGACTCCTCTATCCACTTCGCCAGATCCCACGTGTTCAGCCGCGCCTTCTCGGACTGCGGGTAGATGGGGATGACGCGACCGGTGCGATCGCCGACGAGGTCGACGACCGGGTTCGTCATCTGCTTTCGCCCCTGGAACTGCTCGAGCTTGCCGAACACCACGACCTGCGTCCCCGGCGACAGCTGCTTCTCGCGCCACGGCTGGTTGAAGAACGTGCACCTCAGGTAGCCGGTGTCGTCGCTCAGGTCGATCGTCACCATCGAGCGCTTGTTGCGGGTGCGGCGCGACTCGGCCCGCCGGACGGTGGCGAGGATCGTCGCCTCCTCGCCGATCGCCATGTCGCGGATCGTCGCCTGCTTGGTCCGGTCGACGTACCGGCGCGGGTAGTGCATGAGCAGGTCGAGCACGCTCTCGATGCCGAGCTCGGCCAGGCCCTCGGCCTTGGCCGGGCCGACGCCGGCCAGGCGCGTGACAGCCACGTCGCGCAGCTCGATCAGCGCTCGGCTCATCTCCGCAACCGTACGGTGAGGGTGTGACCGTCCGGTTGATCGCCAGCGACATCGACGGGACGCTGCTGCGGGACGACGGCACCATGTCCGACCGCACCGTCGCCGCCCTGGCGGCGGCCGAGGACGCCGGCATCGTCGTCGTGCTCTGCACCGGTCGGCCGCCGCGGTGGATGCACCCGATCGCCGAGACGACCGGCCATCGCGGGCTGGCCATCTGCGCCAACGGCGCGATCGTCTACGACCTCCACACCGAGACCGTCGTCGAGCACTTCCCCATCGACGTCGAGGTCGGGCGTCGACTGGCGGTGGCCCTCAAGACGGCGCTCCCCGACGCGCAGATGGCGGTCGAGCGCGTCGACGGCATGTGGCGCGAGCCGTCGTACGTCCCGATCGCGCCGACCGGTCACACCGAGGCGGCGTTCGAGGATCTGCTGACCGAGCCGATGGTGAAGCTGATCGCCAAGCACCCGGGCATGACGTCGGCCGAGCTGCACGCCGCCGCCCACGACGCGGTGGCCGAGCTCGCCGACCTGGCGGAGACGACCTACTCGAGCGGATCGATCATCGAGATCTCCGCCGCCGGCGTGACCAAGGCGTTCGGGCTCGAGCACCTGGCGACCGAGCGCGGCATCGACGCCGCCGACGTCGTCGCCTTCGGCGACATGCCCAACGACATCCCGATGCTGAGCTGGGCCGGGCGCGGCGTGGCCGTCGGCAACGCCCACCCCGACGTCGTCGCCATCGCCGACGACGTGTGCGCGTCGAACGAGGACGACGGGGTCGCGCAGGTGATCGAGGAGCTGCTGGCTACTCGATCCCGATGAGGTAGGGGTACAGCGGCTGGCCGCCGTGGTGCACCTCGACCTGCACGTCGGGGCGATGCTCGGCCAGCCACTCGGTGATGCGCCGCGTCTCGGCTGCGCCCGACCCCTCGCCCTCGATGAGGGTGACGATCTCGTGGTCGTCGGTGACGAGCTCGTCGAGCAGCCCGGTCGCGGCGCCGGCCAGGGACTGGTCGATCGAGCGGATGCCGTCGCGGGCGATCCCGATCCAGTCGCCCTCGGCGATGGGACCGGCGTCGCACGTCGTGGCCCGCACGGCGCGGGTGACCTCGCCGGCGACGACCGCCGATGCCGCCTCGGTCATCGACGCCAGGTTGTCGTCGGCGTCGGCGTCCGGGTCGTACTCGAGCAGCGCGGCGAAGCCCTCGGCGATGCCGCGCGTCTTGACGACGCGCACCGACTTCGACGCCAGCTCGTCCACCTGCTCCGCCACCGGGATGATGTTCTTGTTGTTCGGGAGGATGATCACCTGGTCGGCGTTGACCGAGTCGCACGCCTCCAGCAGCTGCGCCGTCGACGGGTTCATCGACTGGCCGCCGGTGACGACGGCCTGCACGCCGAGCGAGTGGAAGATGCGCCGGATGCCGTCACCGGTGGCGACGGCGACCACGGCGGTCGTGACAGCCGGCCGCGCAGCCGGTGCCTCCGGCTGCGCCTCGCGGACCCAGCGCTCCTCCTCGACCTGCTCGAGGAGGTCGGTGACGCGGATCTTCGACGGGCGGCCGACGTCGAGCGCGGCCTCGATCGACGCGCCGATGTCGTCGGTGTGGATGTGGCAGTTCCAGATGCCGTCGCCGCCGACGACGACGATCGAGTC
>DASUCO010000168.1:0-2138 GCA_036275955.1 Acidimicrobiales bacterium | reverse complement strand
CGGCGGCGCCGTCGATGACGTGCACGGTGTACGCGTCACGTGGCTTGTCGGACGTGTTCGGGTTGCTGCGGTGCGGCAGGAGCCCGTGCAGCAGGATCAGCGTCCCCTTGGGCGCCGGCAGCGGCACCTCTCCCTCGGTGGGATAGGGCTCGTCGTCGAAGGTGTCGAACACGGTGCCGTCGCCCGCACGACGGAACCGCTTGCGCACCGCCAGGCGGTGACCGCCGGGCAGCGCCCACATGCAGCCGTTCTCGAGCGTGGCATCCTCGATGGCGAACCAGAAGCCGATGGCGCTGGCCGGCTCGGTCCACAGGAACGTGTGGTCGGTGTGCGACGTCACCTCGCCCCCGACGTGGGGCGCCTTGAGGATGTACATCGACTGCAGCAGCAGCGGGTCGTCGATGCCGATGTCCTTGGCGATCTCACCGAGACCGGGTTGACGGGAGAACGCGTCGAACACCGGATCGAGGTCGTGCAGCGCGTGACCGATCTTGTTGACGGTCCTGGTGTCGGCCTCCTCGACGAAGAACCGCACCTTGTCGCCCGACGTCAGGAAGTACTCGTCCGACGTGCGGGTCTGCTCGTGGGTCGAGAAGATCGACTGCACCTCGTCGGGGTCGAACCCGGCGATCAGCTCCTCGGCCCGCGCCTTGAGCTCGTCGCAGCGCGCCGCCGGCACGAAGCCCTCGAGCACGAGGAACCCGTCACGCTCCCACGCCTCCAGCTGCTGCGAGCTCAACATCAGATCTGGTCCTCCACCCACGCCACGATCGCATCGATCGACGGCACGAGGCCGTCGGTGGTGTCGACCTCCAGCACCGGGATGCCGAGCTCCATCCTGCCGTATCGCTCGGGCCACGTCTCGATGCCGGTCGAGGCGAGGATCTCGAGATCGGGGTGGCACACGTGGCGACCCTCCGATCCGGCTCGCTCCTCGAAGCGCCGGCGCACGACGTCGAGGTCGGCCGTGCAGTGGACGTCGACCGCCACCGAGCGCGCCAGGTGCGGCCGCACCTCTGGCTCGGAGATGCCTCGGTGGAAGGCGGCCTCGAGCACGAGCCCGACGCCGGCGTCGAGGTGGGCCGCCGTCAGCGCGTGGAGCGCGCTGAACGTCTGGGCCGTCGCTCCCACCCGCCACAGCGACTCCTTCACCGCGTCCTTGGCCACGAGCGGCAGGAACAGCCGCCCCGCGAGCACCTGCGACAGCGTGGTCTTCCCGGTGCCGGGCATCCCCGTGACGAGGACCAGCGGTGGCCTCAACGCCCGATGCGCTCCAGCACCAGCGGCGTCCGCTCGGGCGGCTCCGAGTCGATCGTGAACGACTCGCGCGCCAGCGACTCGACGGCGTCGAGGCGCTCGACGTCGTCGGCGTGCAGCGTCACGAGTGGCTGGCCCTTCTCGACCGCGTCGCCGACGCCGGCCGACCACGTCACGCCGGCGGTCATGCTCACCGCGTCCTGCTGGCGCTCTCGTCCCGCGCCGAGCCGCCACGCGGCGACGCCGATGGCCATGGCGTCGAGGCGGGTCACGTAGCCCGACGCCGGGGCCTCGATGACGCGGTCGTGGGCGGCAGCCGGCAGCGGTGCCTCGGGATCGCCGCCCTGGGCCCGCACCATGTCGTCCCACCGCGCCAATGCGGTGCCGTCCTGCAGGGCGGCGGCGGGGTCGGCGTCGACGCCGGCCAGCGCCAGCATCTCCCGGGCGAACGTCAGCGTGAGCTCGACGACGTCGGCCGGCCCGCCCCCGCCCAGCACCTCCAGCGTCTCCTCGATCTCCAATGCGTTGCCGGCCGACCGCCCCAGGGGCGACTCCATCGCGGTGAGGAACGCCGTCGTGCGCACGCCGTTGTCCTCGCCGATGCCGACCATCGTCTCGGCCAGCTGCCGCGCCATCGACACGTCGCGCATGAACGCGCCGGCGCCGAACTTCACGTCGAGCACCAGCGCACTCGTGCCCTCGGCGATCTTCTTCGACATGATCGACGACGCGATCAACGGGATCGACTCGACGGTGGCGGTGACGTCGCGGAGCGCGTAGAGCTTGCGGTCGGCCGGCGCCAGCGACGGGCTCGCCGCGCAGATCACGCAGCCGATGGCGCGCAGCTGCTCCACGATCTCGTCGTTGGCCAGCGCCACCCG
>DASUCO010000167.1:0-7472 GCA_036275955.1 Acidimicrobiales bacterium | reverse complement strand
TCCTGGCCGACGCCGAAGCCCAGCTGACCGCGTAGGCGACGAGCAGCGCCACGGCTGCCAGCGCGACGAGCATCGGCGAACGCGTCGTGCTCGTAGACGACGGACCGTTCGTCGTGGCGATCGTCGGCCCGGCGACCACCTCCGGCGCGGCCGAGGAGGCGGACAGCACCGCACCGGCCGGCGCCTCGTCCTCGACCGCAGGTGCGACCGGGGCACCGCTCGTCGTCGGCGTCGAGGCCGCCGTCCGCGCCGTCGCGGGGGCCGCCGTCACCGTCGCCGGCGTCGAGGCTGGAGCGGGTGCCGCGGCGACGGGCTGGACGAAGTCCTCCGTCACCCACCACGTGCGGTCGCGCTGCTCGGCACCGATCCCGATGACGGTGAAGCGGCCATCGAGGATGTTCGCCCGGTGCGGCGGGCTCGCCATGAGCGCTCGGTGGGCGGCGTCGATCGAGCCGTCGTAGGCCACGTTCTCACCCAGCAGCCGGGCGCCCAGGCGCGTGCGCGTCTCCCGGGTGAAGTACGCGTCGTTGTGCGCGAGGTGGGCCGAGTCGGCCATGGCCGACGTCCAGCCAACCGCGATCTCGGTGACGTCGGCTCGCATCGTGAACGGCGCCAGCCCGGCGGCGGCCCGCTCGCCGTTGAGCAGGGTGAGCAGACGGGCGGCGGCCTCGGCCGGCGTCAGCTCGCGGACGGTGGTCGACGTCGTCGTCGGCGCCACCGTCGGCGGGGGCGTCTCCGGTCCCGGCTCCGGTTCGGCGCACGTGACCACCACGCCGCACGGCATTGCTGTCGCGGCGGGTGCCAAGAGCAGCCCACCGATGATCAACCCAGCCAACAGCACGGCGGTCTGTCGCATCTGACGTCCCCTTTGTCACGTCTGTCCGATTCCTGATCGGACAGACGCGGGATCCGCTTGAGAGGGATCTCAGGACCTCGGCACCGCTTCGGGACGAGCTCACGTCGACGCGAGCTGCAGCTCGTGCAACGTGGCATCGGTGGTGCGGCGAATGATCTGCGTGGCGATGCGTCGATCGCACTCCGACAGGGTCGCCCAGCGATCATCGAGCGTCCTCGCCCACGCACCGATGACAGCGAGCTGGTCGTAGACGTCGGAGACCGGGACGGCGTCTTCCGGTTCGAGGTCCACGTCGGTGCTCCCCTGGATGGCGTTGTCGGCGTCGGCTCGGCGACGGCGCGCGACGAGGACGCAGGCGCCTCCTCCTGCACCGGCGGCGAGGAGAGACAGCGGCAGCACGGGGTCGAGCGTGCGCTCCCCGACCAGCGTCGACGAGCGCCCGGCAGGACGCGAGGCGCCACCGAGCACGGCGGCGACCGGCTCCGCTCCAGCGGACGCGAGCACATCGCGATCTCGGCCTCTCGGCGCCGTCTCGATCGGAGCGACAGCAGCGGACGCCGGTCCTGCGGACGGTCGCCGAGCCCATGCACGCCGCGACTCGGTCGGCTGCGACGCGTTCGACTGGACGAAGTCCTCGGTGACCCACCAGGTGCCGTCATGCAGCTCGGCGCCGATGCCGATGATGCCGAAGCGGCTGTCGAGGATGTTCGCCCGGTGGGGCGTGCTCGCCATGAGCGCACGATGCACCCTGTCGACGTCGCCGCCGTAGGCCACGTTCTCGCCGAGTCGGCGAGCGTCGAGGCGACCACGTGTGCGCTTGGTGAAGTACTCGTCGTTGTGGGACAGACGGCCGACGCGCGCCATCGACCGGGTCCAGCCGCTTGCGATCGCAGCCACGTCATCGCGCAGCGCGAGTCGCGCCAGGCCGGCGCGCTCGCGCTCGTGGTTCAGCAGGACGAGCAGGCGGGCGGCCGCCTCCGCCGGCGCCAGCGTTCGGAGCGTGGTCGAGGTCGACGACGTCGACGTCGACGGCGGAGGAGCGGGCCTGGTCGTGCTCGTCGTCGGCGGCGCCTGCGGCGGCCGGCCGGGTGGCCGCCCCGGCTGCTCCGGTCGCTCCGGTCGCTCCGGTCGTCGCGGTTCTGGCCGCGGGTGGGGTGAGCCCGGGCAGCCGGTCCGTCCGTCGAAGCCACAGACCTGCGCGCCGGCCGATGGAGCGACCACCACCAGTGCCAGCAGCACGATCCCGGCGCCGGCCAGCGCCCACCGGACTCCTGCTCGAACGCGCGTCACCGCGCGCCGATCTCCCTGTCCCATCACGACCTCCCCGGTCCATCACTCCCGGCTCCTCGCCATGAAGTGACCGGGCCGCCGTCGGTCGCTCCTGAGCCTGTTGTTCCTTGTGTGGCTATTGACCCGGAACGTACCGATTTGTGACGGCGATTCGTAGGGGAAATGTGACGATGCGCGCGGACATCACGGAGCGTGCTGAGTCCGCACGCTGTGCGGCCGAACGGTTCGGCCTCAGGCGGACGTGATGTGGTCCACCTCGGCACGCTCGTCGGGGGTCAGCGTCCAGCCGACGGCGGCCACGTTGGCCCGCACCTGCTCCGGCTTCGTGGCCCCGGCGATGACCGAGCCCATGCTGGGCAGGCCGGCCAGCCACGACATCGCCAGCTCGAGCACCGTGTGCCCGCGCCCCGCGGCGAACGCCTCCAGCTGCTCGACGACGTCGAAGGCACGGTCGCTCAAGGCGCGCGCGCGGCGATCCTCGGGCGCCGACGCCAGCCGGGTGCCGGCCGGCGGCTCCTCGCCTCGGCGGTACTTGCCGGTGAGCACGCCGGAGGCGAGCGGGAAGTACGGGAGGAGGGCGAGCGCGTTGCGCTCGCAGGCGGCGAGCAGCTCGGCCTCGCCCTTCCGGCGCAGGAGGCTCAGCTCGTTCTGCACGGACACCCAGCCGCTGGCGGCATCGAGCATCTCGGGCGTGAAGTTGGAGCAACCGATCTCGCGCACCTTGCCGGCGTCGACCAGCTCGCGCAGGGCACCCAAGGTGTCCTCGATGGGTACGGCGGGATCGGGCGCGTGCTGCTGGTACAGATCGATGACGTCGGTGCCCAGGCGGCGCAGGCTGTCGTCGCACGCGGCACGCACGTAGTCGGGGGCGGCGCCGGCCTTGCCGTCGCCCATCGGCATGCCGAACTTGGTGGCGATGATCACCTGGTCGCGCCGCCCGCCGAGGGCGCGCCCCAGCAGCTCCTCGCTCTTCCCGTTGCCGCCGTAGACGTCGGCCGTGTCGAAGAGCGTGATGCCGGCGTCGATGGCGGCATCGACGACCAGCTGCGTGGCATCCGCGTCGATGCGCCCGCCGAAGTTGTTGCACCCGAGTCCGACGAGGGAGACCTCGAGGCTCCCGATCTTCCGCGTCTCCATGCCGGCGAGTCTTACGCGGGCTGCAGGTCGGCGCCGCTGGCCACGAGCGACTCGTCTGCCTCGACCCGGCGTTGCAGCAGGCGCCGACCGGCGATGCCCCCATAGAGGGCGGCCACCAGACAGGCGATGCCGCCGACCGCGAGACCAGCACGGGCACCGAAGCGCTCGCAGATCGCGCCGACGATGGGGCCGCCGATGGGCGTGCTCCCCAGGAAGACCATCGACTGCAGCGCCAGCACCCGGCCCCGCATGCTCGGGTCGGCGCGCAGCTGGATCATCGTGGTCGACGTCGTCATGAACACGATGCTCGAACCGCCGACGAACACCGACGCCACGTAGGCGGTCAGGAGGTTCGGCATGGCCGCCAGCACCAGCATGGCGATCCCGTAGGCGAACGTCGCAGCGACGATGTGGCGCAGCCGCACGACCGTCCGCCGTGCGCTCCACAGCGCGGCGGACATGGAGCCGACGCTGAGGACCGAGAACAGGATCGTGAACTCGGCATCCGAGCCGTCGAGCGACCGCTTCACGAACAGCGGCAGCACCACCGAGAAGTTGAAGGCCAGCGTGCCGACCAGCGTCATCATCACGAGCGGCACGAACAGGTCGGGCATCGAGCGCACGTACCGGAGCCCGGCACGCACCATCCCGCGACCGCGCAGGGCCGGCGGCGCCGGTCGCAGCTCCTCGCTGCGCATGCGCCAGAGCCCGTAGAGCACCGCGGTGTAGGAGACCCCGTCGCCGATGAAGCACCAGGTGTAGCCGACGGTCGAGACGAGCAGACCGGCGATCGCCGGACCGACGATGCGCGAACCCGTCATCACCGCGGTGTTCAGGCTCACCGCGTTCTGCACGTGCTCCTCGGGCACCATCTCGACCACGAACGAGCGGCGAGCCGGGTTGTCGAGGGCGGTGGCGATGCCGCCCAGGAACGCGACCGCGTACAGCGCGAGCACCGGCGGGTCACCCATGGACGCCAGCGCGGCGAGCGCGAACGACTGCGCCATCAGGCAGGACTGGACGATCAGCAGCAGCCGGCGCTTGTCGGAGCGGTCGGCCACGAGGCCGGCCCACGGCCCGAGCAGCAGCACGGGCAGGAACTGGCACGCGACCAGGATCCCGACCGCCACCCCGTCGTCGGTGAGCTTGAGGACCAGGAGCGCCATGGCGATCTGGCGCATCCACGAACCGATCTGTGAGATCAGCTGGCCGCTGAAGAACAGCCGGAAGCTCCGGAACTCGAGCGAGCGGAACGTGCGGTTCACGACGTCGTCAGCCCCTCGATGACCTCGACCGCAGCCGACAGGCGGTCGACGTCGTCGACGTGGAGCCGCCGGATCTGGTCGGTGAGCCAGTCGCGACGGCGCTGGCGGTCGGCGTCCATCCAGCTCCGGCCCTCGTCGCTGAGCGACACGCGGCAGACGCGACGGTCCTCGGTGTCGGCCGTCCGCACGACGAGTCCAGCGTCCTCGAGCTTGCCAACCACCTTGGTGATGGTTGGCGGGGCGACCCGCTCGATGACGGCCAGCTCGCCCAGCGTCAGCGGCCCGTCCCGCGAGATCGTCCCCAGCGTCGCCCGCATGGTCGGCGTGAGGGTCCCCTCGTCCTGCTGGCGGAGCAGCCGTGCCAGCCGGACGGCCGCCATGCCCAGGCGATCGGCCAGATCGGCGACGGCGGGGTCCTGACGGGGCACCCCACCATTGTTTCACCGATCTAATTAGTCTGGTGAACCTTTTCCGTAGCCGAGCTCGCGGGCGGCGCGGATCAGCGCCGGGCGGCCGTCGACGCCGAGGTGGCGGCGCAGCCGGACGAGCGCCCGCTTGACCGACGACGGCGAGGTCTCGAGCACGGCGGCGATGGCGTCGTTCCCCTCACCCCGGGCCACGAGCGCCAGCAGCGCCCGCTCCCCCGCCGGCAGGTCGGCGACGGCGCGGGCCCGGTCGACGACGGCCGTGGAGACCACCGCGAACCCGGCGGCCGCTGCCCGCAGCGCCTCCGGGAGCAGCTCCAGCTCGTCGGCGCGCACGACGACGCCGGCCCGTCCGGCCACGAGCGCGGCGACCGCGTCGGCACAGTCGGCGCTGGTGTCGCGCGGGGCGAGGATCGCCGGTTGTTCCAGCTGGCGATCCGCCATGCCTCTTCGTTGACCGCATGGCCGTGTCCGTTACGGGCGCAACGCGTCGGCCCGGAACCCCAGCCCGAACGCGACGCTCATCAGCTCGAAGCGGCGGCACGCGCCGAAGGCACCGAAGAGCCCCGCGACCTCCCGCTTCACCGTCACCGGACGGACCTGCAGCGCCCTGGCCATCTCGGCGTTGGACTGGCCGGCGAGCACGCCGCCCAGCACCGCCCGCTGGCGATCGGTCAGGGCCGGCACGGCGCGGGCCCGCTCGAGGAGGTCGGCCGGGACCAGCGACAGGCCGAGCTCGAGGGCGGCGAGCGCGGCGACGAGCTGCTCGGGGTCGTCGGCGGCGACGATGGCCCGAGCCTGACCGGCCGCGAACGCGGCCACAGCGGCGGCGGCATCGACCGCGGTCGGCCCACAGACGAGGACGTCGAGCGTCCGCGAGCGGTCGAGCCGGTCCGAGACGACCAGCGACTCCGGGAGGCCGCGGTCGTCGACCGGGCGGCCCGACCGCCCCACGGTGAAGCAGAGCGCCGCGGAACGGGTCGCGTCGGTGAGGTCGAGCACGACCGCCCGGGGGGTCGGCACGTCCCACGCCACTGCTGCCACGACCGTTCCTTGCGCGAGTGATCCCCGGCGTTACACGCGATGACCCGACTGGGTCACGGACCTGACCCGAGACGCTCCTTGCCCCTGCACCCGGTGCCGACAGGACGGTGGCCAGACCACGGAACTGCCACAACTGGAGGTGCACCTTGCGGGTCAAGCTGGGTTCGTTCGTCGCGCTGCTGCTGGTGGGATCGGCGCTGGCCGCCGCTCCCGGGGCCACGGCGGCGCCCCGGGAGGAGCACTGCGCGGCGCGCGTGGTGGAGAAGCGCCTGACCGGCGAGATGGTCCTCGGGCCGGTCAGGTGCCGGTCCTCGCAAGCCGAGGCCATGGAGGCCATCGGCGCCTCGTCCAGCACCGGCTACACAGCGCAGGCGTCGTTCACGTTGGCCATCCACTACGACGGGTTCGGGCTGACCGGCTCGTCGATCACGATCGTGGGCGACGACTGCCTGGGCGGCTACATCAACCTGTCCTCGGACTGGGACAACCGCATCTCGTCCACGTTGAACGGCTGCTACCGGATCCGCCACTACGACGGGAGCGACAAGACCGGAGCCAGCCAGACGCTCCTCGGCAGTGGCGGCAACCTGAGCTCCCTGAACAACCTGGCCAACTCCGTCCAGTACTCGAGCTGATGCCTCCATCTCGCACCGTCACGTGACACGATCGTGACGGTGCGAGAGGCGGCCGAGCCGGGGCCTGACGGTGATGCGCTGCTGGCGCGTGCCGCCAACGGCGACACCACCGCCTTCGGCGAGCTGTACCGGTTGCAGAGCACGAAGGTCGCCGCCTTCTTCTACCGGCGCACGTTCTGTCCTGACACGACGGCGGAGCTGACAGCGGAGACGGTCGCCCGCGCCATCGGCGCCGTGCACCGCTTCGACGCCCGCAAGGGCACCGCCGCCGGCTGGCTGTTCGGCATCGCCAACAAGGTGCTGCTGGAGTGGATCCGCAAGGGCCACGCCGCCAAGAAGGCCTCCAACCGACTTGGGCTCCAGATCGTGCCGTTCCTGCCCGAGGAGCTCGAGCGGGTCGAGGAGCTGGCCGACGCCGATCGCTTCCGCGTCGCGCTCGCGGCCGCGCTGGCCCAGCTGTCGCCCGGCCAGCGCGATGCCGTCATCCTCCGCATCGCCGACGACCTGCCCTACGAGGAGGTCGCCCGCCGACTCGGGTGCAGCGAGGGCGCTGCACGCGTGCGCGTGACCCGGGCGCTGGCCCAGCTCTCGATCTCGGTGCTGCCGTCGTGACCGAACCCGGCTTCTTCGACACGCTCGAGGCGCAGCTGGCGCCGGGCCTCGAGCGCGTGACGGCGCGTCGCCGCACGCGACGACGCGCTGCTCAACGGCTCGCGGGCGCTGCCGTCGTCGCCCTCGCGGCGGTCGGCATCGGTGCCTTCGCCGTTCGGAACGAGCCGGCCTCCGCCGGGGTGCGCGTCGAGCAGCGCGATGGACTCGT
>DASUCO010000166.1:0-8726 GCA_036275955.1 Acidimicrobiales bacterium | reverse complement strand
CCGACGAAGCCGTAGCCGGGTGCGTGCGGACGGTCAGCCTTCACGAGGACAACGTACGGTTCGGCCGTGACTCGCACCCCGGTGAACCCCTGGCAGTGGTCCGTCCCGTTCGGCTTCGATCAGGCCGAGCTCGTCGAGAGCCCGACGCGGTGGCTCGTCTGCTCCGGGCAGACCGCCATCGACGGCGACGGGAACGTGCAGCACGCCGGCGACATGGCCGGCCAGGTGGCGCTGGCCGTCGAGAACCTGAAGACGGTGCTGGCGGCGGCGGACATGACCGTCGACGACCTCGTGCGCATCACCGCGTACGTCACCGACATGGACGCGTTCCTGCGGGCGCCGCGGGACCTGCCCACGAGGGCGTTCACGCTCATCGGCGTGAGCCGACTGGCCTACCCGGAGCTGCTGGTCGAGCTGGAGGCGATCGCCGCGCGCTAGAGCGCGCAGCTGACCCCGGTGCCACCGATGCCGCAGTAGCCCATCGGGTTCTTCGACAGGTACTGCTGGTGGTAGTCCTCGGCGTAGAAGAACGGGCCGGCCTCGCGCACCTCGGTGGTGATGGGGTCGTAGCCGGCGGCGGCGAGCGACTCCTGGTAGATCGCCAGCGACTCCTCGGCCAGCTTCTGCTGGTCCTCGGAGAACGTGTAGATGGCCGAGCGGTACTGGGTGCCGACGTCGTTGCCCTGGCGCATGCCCTGCGTCGGGTCGTGCGCCTCCCAGAACGTGCGCAGCAGGTCGCTGTAGGTGACCTTGTCGGGGTCGAACACGACGAGGACGACCTCGGTGTGCCCGGTCATCCCGCTGCACACCTCCTCGTAGGTGGGGTTGGGCGTGATGCCGCCGGCGTAGCCGGCCGCCGTCGTGTACACGCCGTCGAGCTGCCAGAACTTGCGCTCGGCGCCCCAGAAGCAGCCGAGCCCGAACACGGCCTGCTCGAAGCCGTCGGGGAACGGGCCCTTCAGCGGCGTGCCCAGCACGTCGTGGCGGGCCGGCACCGGCATCTCGGCGGCGCGGCCGGGCAGCGCGGTGTCGGGGGTGGGCAGGTCGAGCGGCTTGCGGGAGAACAGGGACACGGCGACCTCCTGGGGTGCAGCCCCACCAACGCTACGACCGGAAGCCACGTTCCCGCTTACGACGGAACGCGTCGTTCCCGGATCGCTCTAGCGTTGCCGGCCATGGCACGGCGGCCCCCCACCTTCGTCGCGCTCCTGGCGCTCGTCGTCTCCCTGCTCGCCTTCGTCCCCGGCCGCGCCGACGCGTGGTCGCGCGGGCCGATCCGCATCGCCGGCGCCGACCGGTACGAGACAGCGGTGCGCATCTCGTCGGCCGCGTTCGCCGGTGGCGCGGCCAGCGTCGTGGTCGCCAGCGGCGAGTCGTTCCCCGACGGGCTGGCCGCCGGTCCGCTCGCCGCGCTGTACGACGCGCCGGTGCTGCTGACGGCGACGGCGTCGCTGCCGGCGATCACCGGCACCGAGCTCGACCGCCTCGACCCCGAGCGGGTCGTCGTCGTCGGCGGGCCTGCCGCGGTGGAGGACGCGGTGCTGGGCGAGATCCAGGGCATCACCGGCGTGCGGCCGACGCGCGTCGCCGGAGAGAGCCGGTACTCGACGGCGACCGCGGTGGCGTCGCTGTTCCCGACGCCGGCGCCGGTGGCGTTCGTGGCCAACGGCATGGACTTCCCCGACGCGCTGGCCGGCGGCGCGGCCGCCGCGCTGGCCGAGGCGCCCCTGCTGCTGACGCCGCCCGACTCGCTGCCGCCGGCGGCCGGCGACCAGCTGGCCCGCCTCGCCGCGCCCGAGGTGCTGGTGCTCGGCGGGTCCAGCGCGGTGTCCGACGCCGTGGTCGCGTCGATCGAGGAGCGCTCGCCAGGCGGCGTGCGCCGGCTGGCCGGCATGGACCGCTACGGCACCGCCGCCGCCATCGCCAACGACCGCGCACCGAGCGCCACGCAGGCCATCCTCGCCACCGGCGAGTCGTTCCCCGACGCGCTGGCCGGCGCGCCGCTGGCCCGGCACCTGGGAGCGCCGATCCTGCTCACCGCCGGCTGCCAGCCGCCCGACACCACCGCGTTCCTGCGCGCGCACGGCTGGGCCGACGTCACCGTCGTCGGCGGGACCGGGGCGGTGCCCGAGTTCGGCCTGTCGCGTCCGTGCTCGCCCATCCCGGACGGGGAGCTGGCGCCCGGACTCACGCTCGACACCCACGTGCTGGCGGGACCGACCGTGGCCCGCATCGTCGCCATCACCCGACGCGCCGGGTGGGACGTGCGCGCCACCACCGCCAGCGGCAACGTCATCAGCCGCCTGCACACGACCGACATCGCTCGGCGGCTCGCCACGCGGGTGGCGGTGAACGGCACCTTCTTCACCTCGAGCGGCGAGCCGTCGTACGCGCTCGCCGTCGACGGCCGCATCCAGAAGGCACCGGGCGGGATCCCCGCCGCCCGCGGCACGGTGCTGGCCCTCGACCCCACCAACCCCGACGCCGCGTTCTACGACACGCCCAGCTTCGAGATGACCCTCGGTGGCGAGACGGTCGACAGCGTGAACTCGGGGCTGCCGGTGGCGGGCGAGATCGCCCTGTTCACCCGCGAGTACAACAAGACCATCGCCGTGACCGGCTCCTACTGCCGGGCCTCGCTCGACACCGCCGGCGACATCGGCCGCGACGCCGCTGGCGACATCACGCAGACCTACGACGTCGCCGCCGTCTCCTGCAGCGACGCGCCGATCGACGACAGCGGCGCCGACGTCGCCGTCGCCCTCGAGGGCTCACCCGAGGGCGACTTCATCGAGAGCCTGGCCGGTGACCAGGTGACCTTCACGTGGACGGCGCACCCGAACGCCAACGGGACGACGATCGTCATCGGCGGCAACGTGCGCCTCGTGGTCGACGGCACCGTCGCGACCGACGTCACGATGAACAGCGGGCCGTTCTTCGACGAGCGCGCGCCGCGCACGGCGGTGTGCACCACCGCCAACGGGACGCTGCTGCTCGTCACCGTCGACGGCCGCCAGCCCGGCTACTCCGTCGGGTGGACGCCGCGCGAGCTGGCCGACTACCTGATCTCGATCGGGTGCCGCGACGCGCTGAACCTCGACGGCGGCGGCTCGACGGCAGTGGCCGTCGACGGGATGCTGGCCAACCGTCCCTCGGACGCGTCCGGTCAACGCGCGGTGGGGTCGGCCCTGTTCGTCTCGCCCCGCTAAGGATCTAGGGACGGATGCGGCCCTCGCGCAGGGCGACGACCTTGCGCACGGCCAGCCACACGAGCCACAGCGCGAGCACGGCGAGCACGGCGTAGCCGATGGGCGTCACCCAGCCCTCGACGCGCTCCCACCGCTCGCCCAGCTGGTAGCCGATGGCGATGAACACCGCGTTCCAGATGCCGGCGCCGACGGCGGTGAGGACGGTGAAGGTCAGGATCGGCATGCGGATGGCGCCGGCCGGCACCGACACGATGCTGCGCACGAGCGGGATGAAGCGGCCGATGAGGATGATCTGGGTGCCGTGGCGCTCGAAGAAGCGCTCGCCGCGGTCGAGGTCGGCGACGCCGAAGAGGATGAACCAGCGCTGGGCGGCGAGGGTGCGCAGCCGGTCGTAGCCGATGAGGGCGCCGACCCCGTAGAGGAACCACGCTCCGACGAGGGCGCCGATGGTCGCCGCCACCCACGCCACCACGACGTTGATGTCGCCCTGCGACGCGCTGAAGCCGGCGAAGGGGAGGATGGCCTCCGACGGGATGGGCGGGAAGATGTTCTCCGCCGCGATCAGGAGGCCGACGCCGACCTCGCCGATGGAGTCGATGACGTCGACCACCCACTTGGTGATGCCGTGCAGGTCCTGATCGGTCGACGCCACGACGGGCGACCTTACGAGTCGGGGCGGTAGGTCCAGTGCCAGGGCTCGCCGGGGACGTCCTCGACGAAGCCGTAGCGGGAGGCGTTGGCCCGCAGCCAGTCGTGGGCGCCGACCCCGCTGTCGATGTCGACGCTGAGGCCCCACCCGTGGGTGCTGGTGCCGGGGACGGCGGCGGCGCCGCCGTCGCGGTAGAGCCCGAGCTCGCCGGCCACCTCGTGCTGGGCGTCGAGGCTGCGGTAGCCGTCGTTGACCTTGAGGTCGACGCCAGAGCGCCAGGCGTCGGCCGCCATGCGGCGGAACGCCTGTGCCGCCGGCGCGTGCAGGCGCTCCGTCCCGTCACCGATCGGCAGCAGGGACGCCGGCGGGATGCGGCCGTTGCCGTACTGGACGAGCTCGGCCGGTGGGACCAGTGGCCCGTACTCGCCGGGGGCGCGGACGGTGGCCGGCGACGAGGGCCCGGCGCCGGGGACGTCCATCACCGAGGCCAGCACCCGACCGAACTCACGCCCGCTGGGCGCCGCCGGGCGCACCGGGGTGAGGGCGGCGATCTGGGCGCGGATCTCCGCGATGCGCGCCTGCGCCTCCTGCATCCCGAGGGAGCTCACGGCGCCTGTTATCGGCGGGCGAACCGCCCGGATGAGGACGACCCGGTCGAGCTCAGCGCAACCCGCCGCTCTGCTGCGCCGACATGGACTGGAAGGCGGCGTACAGCAGCGCCAGGTTGATCACGACGGCCGCGCTCCACCACGGGGTGAAGGTGGCGGTGATGAGGGCGAGGGACGCGACCGCGCCGACGACAGCGAACGCCGGCCACCAGCCCTGGTCGGTGAGGATGCCCGCGCCCGACAGCGCCAGGGCTGCCGCCGCGAGCACGGCGAACGAGACCGTGACCGTGCGGCTGTCGGCGAACAGCCAGCTCGCCTGCGCGCCGAACCCCTTCAGGTCGCCGCCCCGCTGCGGTGGGATCCAGATCGCGCCGGTGATGAGCGCATGGGCGAGGACGAAGACGCCTGCAGCGAGTCGCAACATGACTGACCTCCCGATCGTTCGGCAAGGGCCACCCCGGCATGCCAACCCGGGGCGCGGGCGCGCGGTGGAAGCGGAATGCCGGCGACGTCGATGCCGGCCGTCGACAGCGTCCAGGAGATGACCGAGTTGCAGCTCCACATGTCACCCGTCGCGCGCTCATCCCGGCCCCAGACGAGCGTCGGCACCCGCGGCAGCACGTCGAAGACGCGCCGCGCGACCACCGCGTCGTCGGTCAGCCGGATCGGGCTGGCGACGGCGTACGCGAGGTCGGGCACGACGCCGTCGCGCCAGCGGCGGATCTCGTAGCGGAACAGGCGAAGTCGTCCGAAGGCCCGAACACCGACCGGCCCCTCGGCGACGACGCCCCGCCAGTCGCCGTGACCGTCCGGGACCGGTGTCATCTCCACCCAGAAGCGATCCGGCTCGAGATCGATCGCGAGGACCGAGTGGTACAGGTCGCACCGAGCGCGCCGCTCGATCGTGGCGTGCAGCGCCTCGTAGACGATGCCGTTGCAGCGCACCGAGTGGTGGCCGGCGCCCAGCGGGATCCAGTACAGATCCACGGAGCCGGCCTCATGATCGGGCAGCACGGTCATCTCCTCGCGCGGGGTGGTTCGAGCACCCGCCCTCTGACGGTACGGATGGGGATCGCGTTGCCGTAGGGCCGAACGTCACGAGGGGTTCCGAGCCGTCAGGTCACGGTTCGGTCACGCGTTCACCCCGAAGTGCTGGACCTGTCGTCAGCGGTCGACTGCGTCGATCGGCACATCGTCCGCGACGACGCCTTCGAAGAGGAACCCGATGAGGTCGGGGTCGTCGAGGATGCTCCAGTCGGGCGCCATGAGCTTGGCGTAGCGCTCGAAGTAGAGGAGCTGCTTCGCCACGAGCACGAGCTCGCGGGGCAGTCGAACCTCGTACCGCGTGCCGATGCGGACGATGTCGACCAGCACTGCGCCGTAGGAGATCTCCGAGAGCGGCTTGTCGAGGATGGGTCCGACGATCTCGGCGATGTCCTGGGACGACTGCTCGAGGTCGGCCGGCTTCAGGACGGCGCCCATCTCGTAGATGGCGGTGGCGACGGACTTGAAGTCACGCTCGATGAGCAGCGCCGGCAGGCCGCGGCGGATGATGTCGCGCGTCTTGTCGTCGAGGCGTCCCATGATCCCGAAGTCGAGGAACACGGTGTCGCCGTCGGTGTCGAGCATGAGGTTGCCGGCGTGGACATCGCCGTGGAAGAACCCGTGCTGGAGCGCGGCTTCCATCCAGGCGCGCACGCCGCGCTTGAGCGCGCCGGCCAGATCCCAGCCGGTCGCGCCGAGCGCGGCGAGGTCATCCACCTTGTAGCCGTGGATGCGCTCCATCGTGAGCACGCGCGGCGTCGTGTACCGCCACCGCACCGATGGGACGCGCACACCGGCGCTGGCCCGCGAGCGGGCGAGGACGTCGGCGAAGCGCTCCATCGAGCGGCCCTCGACGACGAAGCTCAGCTCTTCGTGGATGGTGATGTCGAAGTCGTCGACGACGGCGACGGGGTTCGCCATTCGGCCGGTCGACGAGACGCGCTCGACGAGACGGGCGAGCATGCGGAGGATCCGGAGGTCGGCGTCGATCTGCTGACGGATGCCCGGCCGCTGCACCTTGACGACGACGTCGTCGCCGCCCGGCAGCGTGGCGGCGTGCACCTGGGCGATCGACGCCGAGGCCAGCGGCGTCCAGTCGAAGGTCTCGAACAGCTCCTCCGGCGGTGCGCCGAGCTCGGCGGTGACCACCGACGCCACGTCGCCAGCGCTGATCGGCGGCACCTCGTCGAGGAGCGAGCGGAGCTCGTCGGCGAGCACGTCCGGGAACAGCCCCGGGCTCGACGCGACGAGCTGGCCGAGCTTCACGTAGGTCGGGCCGAGCTCGCCGAACGCCCGTCGGAGCGCGACGGCGACGGCACCAGGCCGCGTCGCACGCCGACGGGCGAACGCCGGCGCCAGGTGCCGGGTGAGGACGACGGCCGTGCGCCCGGCGCGCTTCACACCCACGAGTCCGCTCCTCTCGCGACAGTGCAACATCTAGACATCTCTGTCGCATCGTGGCAGGGTGGACGGGGTGACGTCCAACCGGCGGGCTGCCGCCGACGCCGTCGTGCTCGATCTCCCGTCGCTCGTCGCCGGGATCCCGGCACCACCTGACCCGTCGCTGGACCCGTACCTCGACGCCGCCGCCCGCTGCTTCGCCCGCCACGGCGTGTCGCGGTGTTCGGTGCAGGACATCGCCGCCGACCTCAAGGTCAGCCGGGCGACGGTGTACCGGCAGATCGGCAACGTCGAGGCCGCAGTGCGCCTGCTCCTCGCTCGCGAGCTGCACCGCCTCCTCTCCGAGATGCCGTCGGTGCTCGCGCCACCGCTCGGACCGCAGACGATCATCGACCTCGTCGCCGGGATCGTGACCTTCGCTCGGCACCACCCGGTGTTGGAGAAGGTCCTGCGCGACGAACCCGAGCTGATCGGCCCCTTCCTCGTCACCGACCTCGACGAGCTCATCGGCCGCGTCGTCGGCGCGGTCGCCCCGCTGCTGTCCTCGGCCATGGACGCCGGCTGGCTCGCTCGCCGCGACCCAGACGTCGTCGCCGACTGGCTGGTGCGACTGGCGATCTCGCTCGTGCTCGCGCCCCCCAAGGGTCCGCTGGCCGACCACCTGGGCGAGCTGCTCGTGCCGGCGCTGACACCGGAGGTGACCTCGTGACGGCGCTGCTCGATGCACGACCCCGCGACGCGGCCCGGCTCGCCGAGATCGCGATGACGCTCGGCCGATCCGGCGTGCGCACCGCCATCTGGCGGGCGCCGTCGATCGCGCGGCGCCCCCAGCACCAGGTGCCTCGGGCGCTGGCGACGTCGCTGCGGCGGGGCTTCGTCGAGCTGGGCCCGACGTTCGTGAAGCTGGGTCAGGTCGTGGCGTCGAGCCCCGGGCTGTTCCCCGAGGTGCTCGCCGAGGAGTTCCGGCTGCTGCTCGACGACGTGCCGCCGGAGCCCGCCAGGGTGGTGCGCCGCATCATCGAGCGCGAGCTGGACGCGCCGATCGAATCGCTGTTCGCGGCCTTCGATGACCGGCCGCTCGCCGCCGCGTCCATCGCCCAGGTCCACCGCGCCGTGCTGCACGACGGAACCGTCGTGGCGGTGAAGGTCCGCCGGCCCGGTCTGCGCCGCCGCATCGAGCGCGACGTTCGCCTCCTGTTCGGCCTCGCCGAGGTGCTGCAGCACGCTGGATCGGTCGGCGCGCTCGCGAACCCGGTCGCCATCGTGGAGGACCTCGCCACCACGCTCCGCTCCGAGCTCGACTTCGTCCGCGAGGCACGAGACATGGCTGCCTTCGCCGCCAACCTCCGGGCGTTCGGCGGCAACGACGACATCGTCGTGCCCGACGCGATCGACGGGATGGTCACGACGCGCGTCCTGACCATGACCTTCGTCGATGGCGTTCCCGTCGACGACGGTGACCGGCTGCGTGCAGCGGGCTTCGATCTCGAGGCCCTCGTGCGGAGCGGCGTGCGGGCGTGGTTGGAGAGCGCGCTCGAACACGGCCTGTTCCACGGGGACGTGCACGCCGGAAACCTCTTCGTCACCCCCGAGGGCCGTCTCGCGTTCCTCGACTTCGGCATCACCGGTCACCTCGACGACCGCACGCGCCGCGTGCTCCGCAGTGCGTTGCCAGCTGTGCTCGTCCACGGCGACTACAGCCGGATCGTCAAGGCGGTCTTCGACCTCGGCGCCGTCCGGGCCAACCAGAAGATCGATCTCGACGCCGCCACCGCCGATGTCGCCGCGCTGATGGCCCCGCTGGCCACCACCCGA
>DASUCO010000165.1:0-10995 GCA_036275955.1 Acidimicrobiales bacterium | reverse complement strand
GGCGTCGTCGATGTCGGGCAACCTCGGCGGCTACCTCCACGAGTACGACGAGATGAACCGCCCGGCGTACGGCAAGGGCAACAAGCCGACCCCGCTGGCGTCGAACCTGCTGGGCACGCCGATCATCCAGGAGTGGGGCGGCCAGCCGTGCCTGGGCGATGCGACCGTCGACCTGTGCGCGGCGTGGGCCTTCGAGCAGTTCTTCCGCTACGACAACATGAACTTCGCCAAGACGCTCACCGACCTCGGGCACCCCGACCACGTCTACCGCGACAGCGAGGGCGCGCACGCGTGGCGGTGGTGGACGCCGTGGCTGCGTGACGTGCACCTGCCGTTCCTGCTGGCGCGTCAGGCGGTGGCCACCGACGAGACGCCGGCCCGGTGGCAGTACAAGAGCATCAGCGAGCACTTCACGATCTGGGGCTACGAGGTCAGCGTCGAGCGCGACGTCGAGGAGCTGCTCGAGCTCACCGACGTGACGACGTCGAGCATGACGCTCACCGGCTCCGGTGTGGTCACCGTGAAGACGTCCGCCGGCGGTGTGCACGTCGTCGATCTCGGCGACGGCAGCACGCAGACGATCGCTACCTGAGCAGCCAGTCGTCCGGCGCCGCCGGATCGGTGAGCTGGAACGCCTCCGGGAGCGAGGGGGGCGTCGACAGCGCGACCGCGTAGAGCCGCGCCGTCGCGCCGCCGACGCGCATGATCGTCTGCCGCAGCTCGGGCGTCGACAGCACCGCGGCCCATGCCTGGCACGTCGCCGCCAGCGCCAGCTCGGCGTCGGCCGCGGTGGCCCACGCGGCATCCGCCTGGGGATGCGACTCGGTCACGGTCGGATCCAGCAGCTCGGCGTGGCTGCGGTGCGCGGCCGCGGCCGCCGGGTTCTTGGCCGCCGCCGACAGCGCCAGCGCCGCGCCGGTGCGCAGCAGCACGTCATCGGGCGAGCCGGCGCCGGGACCGGGGATCGTGGTGATGGTGGTCGACGGGCCGGCGTCGTCGTCATCGTCGCCGCACGCGGCGAGCAGGAGGGCGGCACCGCTGCCGAGCAGGAACGTGCGCCGATTCACCCGTAGCTCGCCTCGTCGTAGGCGTCCTGGTCCGACTCCAGCGGCGGCAGCGCGGTCGGCACCAGCGCCACCGCGTGCCGGGCCTCGACCGGGAGGATGCTCGCCACCGCGGCGGCGGCGTCCGTCGTCTCCAGCAGCGCGAGCGACGCCACGTGCGTGGCCGTCAGGTGCTCCTCGACCGCATGGATGGCGCCCATCGGGTCGTCGCCGAGCACGGTCTGGTTCAGCTCGGCGTACAGCGTGTCGTTGCGCTCGATCGCCGACCGCGGCTGCAACCCGACGGCGGCCAGCGCCACGCAGTGCTCGTCGTGGTGCTGCGCCAGCACGGTGACGATGTCGGTCTGCTCCGCGGTCAGCGACCCGCGCTGCAGCAGCACGCGGTACACGTCGACGACGGCCGCCTCGAGGCCGGCGACGAACAGTGCCCGGTCCGTGTCAGCCACGTGCGTCGAGGACCTTGATGAGGCGCTTGGTCGCCACCTGTCGGTACGACGCCTCGACCAGCTCAGCTACCTCGTCCCAGTCGACGGGCGCCTTCGTGAAGTCGAGCGCCAGCTGCTTCGGGTGGTACTTGGCGACGAAGAACCGCTCATCGGCGCGCAGCGCGGGCGCCTCGGCGGGATCGGGCGTGATGATCACGCCGTAGGGCTGCGAGCCCCCGATGAAGAAGGCGAAGATCTTCCCCTTCTCGCCGGCGCGGAAGGTGGGCCGGCCCCACGCCTCGATCTCGACCGCCTCCGGCAGCGCCAGGCAGACGCGCCGCAGGTCCTTGAGGTACGGGTCCTTCTCGGAGTACGTCCGCTCGTGCGCCATCAGAGATCAGAAGTCCAGCGCGCTCAGGTCGCCGAACCAGCCGGCGGCCCGCTTCCTCGCCTCTGCCCATCGCTCGCGATCGGCCGGGGTCGTGGGCTCGACGACTGCGCTCGGCGTCCACGCGGCAGCGACGTCGTCCCAGCCGCCCCAGGTCCCGACGGCCATGCCGGCCAGGAACGCGGCGCCCAGCGTCGTCGCCTCCAGCACCGGCGACACCTCGACCGGGCGATTGGCGGCGTTGGCCAGCGCCTGCACGAACGTGGGGTTGGCGCTCATGCCGCCGTCGACGCGCAGGAACGGGATCGACACGCCGCTGTCGGTCTCGGCCGCGTCGACCAGGTCGGCGCCGCGGTGGGCGACGCCCTCGAGCACGGCCCGCACCACCTCGGGGCGGCCGGTGCCGCGCGTGACGCCGAGCAGCGTGCCGCGGGCGCCGTAGTCCCAGTCCGGCGTGCCCAGGCCGAGGAGCGCGGGCACGAACATCACACCACCGGTGTCATCGCACCGTGACGCCACGTCGTGCGACTCGGCCGACGACGCGATGAGCTGCAGGTCGTCGCGCAGCCACTCGACGGCGGTGCCGGCCGACAGCATGATCCCCTCGACGCCCCACGTCGGCTGGCCGTCCTGCCGCCACGCCACGATCGGGAAGCAGCCACCCGACCCGCGCGCCTCGAACGTGGGCCGACCGTCGACGACGAGGTCGAGCATGCCGCCGGTGCCGAAGGTGATCTTCGCCATGCCCGGCCGCACGCAGCCCTGGCCGACGAGCGATGCCTGCTGGTCACCGGCGACGCCGGCGATGACGGGCGCACCGGGCAGCACCGTGGCCGCCGCCACCGCGCCGGTGGAGTCGACGATCGCCGGCAGGACCGACGTCGGGATGCGCAGCGCGTCGAGCACCGCCGGGTTCCACGTCGATGCGTCGCCGTGCAGGAGGCCGGTCACCGCCGCGTTCGTCAGGTCGGTGACGTGGTGGGCGCCCTCGGTGAGCTTCCAGATGAGCCACGTGTCGACGGTGCCGAAGCACAGGTCGCGTGAGCGGTCGGGATCGTGGTCGTCGAGCAGCTGGCTCAGCTTGGTGGCCGACGCGTTGGGCGCCAGGCGGATGCCGTCGGCCTGCAGCACCAGGCACGTGCCGACCGTGCGCAGGTCCTGCCAGCCGAGCCCGGGACCGACGGGCTCACCGGTCGCCCGGTCCCACACGATCGTCGACGCTCGCTGGCTGGCGATGCCGACGGCGTCGACCGAGCCGGCCTCGGCGAGCGCGCGGTGCGCGCACGCCAGCGCCACGTCCCAGATGTGCGCGGCGTCCAGCTCGACGAGACCGGGCGCCGGCGTCGACGGCAGCGCCGCCTCCTGGTGCACGCACGTCACCGACGCGTCGTCGCGCACGACCGAGGCCCGCACGCTCGACGTGCCGACGTCGATGACCAAGACGCTCACGACCGCCCCCTCGCCACGATGGCGGCGCCCAGCATCGCCGCGCCGTACGCGAAGAACGCGTTGGCCACGATCACCACGACCTCGATCGGCTCGTCCCGCAGCGCCAGCGACACGATGGCCACCGCCTCGATGGCGGCGAAGGCGACGAGCCCGCTGATGCCGGCCGACGAGTACGGCGTCTCCACCGCCCGCTTGGCCGCCACCCAGCCGCCGACGGCGAAGCCGGCGAGCACGGCGACGAAGAAGACCGTCGTGGCACCGGACTCGTCGTCGTCGATCAGCACGTTGGCCACGATGGCGATCGGCAGGCAGATGGCGATCGCCACCAGGGCACCGGCGCGGACCGCCGGCCACTCGACGTTCACGGCCAGCTGACCTCGCCGAACGGATCGGGCAGACCGAGCTTGCCAGGGTTGAGGATCCCGTTCGGGTCGAGCGCCTGCTTCACCGACGCCAGCACGCCGAGGGTGCTGCCGTGCGCGTCGCTCATGAACCGCGAGCGGTTGAGCCCGACACCGTGGTGGTGGGAGAGCGCGCCGCCCTCGTCGAGCACGGCCCGCTGGGCGGCGTCCCACGCGGCGACGTAGTAGCGCTCGCGCTCGTCCGCGGCCGGCTTGGCGGCGAACGTGAAGTACAGGCAGGCGCCGTCGGTGTAGGCGTGCGACTGGTGGGCAGTGGCGGACATGGTGCCGGGCACCGAGATGAGCGCGCTGACGGTGCGCTCGTAGATGCCGGGTAGTGACGACCACGGCCCGGCGATCTCCATCGTGTCGACGACGTAGCCCCGACGCGTGAGCGCCTCCAGCGCGCTCACGTCGTTGCGGTGCCCCCACCACCGCTCCACGAGCGCATCGTCGAGCCGCTCGGCATCCGCGCACTCGGCCTCGACGATCGAGAACGTCGCGTCGACCAACGACGGGTCGGCCTCGTCCATGACGAGCAGCACGGCGCGGTCACCGGTGTCGTACGACCGCGCCGCCTCGGCCGCGTCGTACAGGCGCAGCACCGCCGGCGTGGCACCGCGGCGCAGGATGCGGCGGCAGGCGTCGAGGCCGGCCTCGAACGAGTCGTAGCCCCACGCACCCCGGCTCGATCCGGTCGGGATCGGGTGGGCCTTGAGGCGCGCCTCGGTGATGATGCCGAGCGTCCCCTCGGAGCCGACGAACAGCTGCGTGAGGTCCGGTCCGGCTGCGGCGCGCGGCGCACCGCCCGTGCGCACGACGGTGCCGTCGGCCAGCACGACCTCGAGTCCGACGACGATGTCCTCGATCTTCCCGTACCGGGTCGACAGCTGGCCGGCGCCGCGGCAGGCGAGCCAGCCGCCGACGGTCGACAGCGCCATGGACTGCGGCCAGTGCCCGCACGTCAGCCCGTGGTCGGCCCGAAGCGCGTCCTCGAAGGTGTCGCCGAACGTCCCCGGCAGCACGTCGACGGTGAGGCTCTCGTCGTCGACACCGGTGATGCCGGCCAGGGCGGTGAGGTCGAGGACGATCCCGCCGTGCACCGGGACCGATGCGCCGCACACGCCGCTGCGTCCGCCGGCGGCGGTGACGGGGACGTGTGCCTCGTTGCACAGGCGCAGCACGTCGGCCACCTCGGACGTCGACGACGGCGTCGCCACCGCGATCGGCATCCCGGGCACGCCGCCCTCCAGTGCCCACTGCATGGCGAGCGGCCACCAGTCCCGGCCCGACTCGGCCCTCGTGGCCACGTCCTCGGTGGTGGTGCACGCCGACGACAGGCGCTCGAGGAAGCCGCTCGGCGCATCGGCTTGGGGCGCCAGGTCATGGCGCTCCGGCCCGCCCTCGATCGTGATGGGCGGAACCGGCCCGTGCGGCTCAGGCATCCATCGTCACCGGGAGCCCGGCCGCTTCGCGCTCGTGGTCGACCGCGGCGCGGAACGCGGCGACCTCGCGGGCCACGTCCGCGTCCGACCAGCCCAGCTCGGGCGCGATGAGGCGGGCGACGTCCTCGGCGGCGGCAGCAGCCGCGTCGCGTGCGAGCCACCGCGCCGGGATCCGGCGGGTGAGCACGTCGTCCAGCGTGCGCGCCAGCTCGTGGCGCACCGCGTGCACCGCCTCGGCCTTGACGTGCGGGAGGCCGTGCACCACCGGCTCGCCCAGCGTCGGGTCGGCCACGATCATCGCCGCCAGCACGCGCGTCTCGCCGCCGTGGCGGTTCGCCAGGTGCGTGACGAGCTCGGCCGAGATGCCGAGCCGGGACTCGGCGCCGTCGGGGTCCTTCACCAGCTCGTCGTAGCCGTCGGCGCCGTGCAGGCGCAGCTTCTTGGTCCGGCAGCGCGTCCGCTTGGCGATCTCGTCCACGGTGTCCTCGGCCATGCGCCGGTACGTCGTGAGCTTGCCGCCGGTGACGCTGACGACGCCGCTGGCCGATCGCACCACCTTGTGGTGGCGGGACAGGTCCGCGGTCCGCTCGCTGATGCCAGCCGACTTCACCAGCGGCCGCAGCCCGGCCCAGGTGCCGAGCACGTCGTCCTCGGTGAGCGGCGGCGTGATCGACGCGTTCATCGCACCCAGCAGGTAGGCGACGTCCTCGGCCGTGCACTGCGGATCGTCGATGGGGCCGTCGTAGTCGGTGTCGGTGGTGCCGATGTACGTCTTGCCACCCATCGGCACCACGAAGATCGAGCGACGGTCCTTCGGCACCGGGAACACGCACGCGATGTCGTTGCGGACCTTCTCCCACGGCACCGTCACGTGGATGCCCTTGGCCGGACGGATGGAGTCGGGGTCGTGCCCCTCGTCGAGCGCGCGCACCTCGTCGCTCCACACGCCGGCGGCGTTGACGACCGTGCCGGCCCGCACGTCGACCGTGCCGCCGTCGACCGCGACGCGGGCGCCGCAGGCGCGGTCACCGTCCTTGAGGATCTCGACCACCGGGCACCAGTTGACGACGACGGCGCCGTGGTCGATGGCCGAGCGGGCGATCGTCATGGTGAGCCGGGCGTCGTCGGTCTGGGCGTCGTAGTAGATGAACGCGCCGAGCGTCCGGTCCGCCTTCAGCGTCGGGACGTGGCCGAGCGTGGCGTCCTTGTCGATCTGGTCGTGCAGCTTGCCGATGCGGGCACCGCCCGTCAGGTCGTACATCCAGAGCGCGCTGTTCAGGGCCTTGCGCAGCTTGGGGTGGATGATCCCGTCCTTGCCGAAGATCGGGATGAGGAAGGGGAGCAGGCGGACGAGGTGGGGGGCGGTGTGGCGCAGCCGCTGGCGCTCGGCCAGTGCCTGGTACACGAGGCGGAACTCGCGCTGCTGCAGGTAGCGCAGCCCGCCGTGCACCAGCTTGGACGACTTCGACGACGTGCCCGACGCCAGGTCGCGGCGCTCGACGAGGGCGACCTTCAACCCGCGCGACGCGGCGTCGAGGGCGACGCCGGCGCCGGTGATGCCGCCACCGATGACGAGGACGTCGAACGTCTCCTCGGCCAGGCGCCGGATGGCGGCGTCGCGATCGCTGCTCACGGGCAGTGAACGGTAGTGGTCGAGTCGCTCCCCTCGACTTCTTGCATCCGTTGGTGATCAACAACGATTGTCGATAGGTTGCCGCTCGTGCGACCGCCGGCCGAGCTCACCGAGCTGTTCCGCGAGCAGGGCTACAAGGTCACGCCCCAGCGCGAAGCGGTGTTCCGGGTGCTCGACGGCAACGACTCGCACCCGACGGCGGAGTCGGTGCACGCCGCCGTCGCCGCCGTCATGCCGAGCGTGTCGTTGCGCACCGTCTACGGCGTGCTCAACGACCTGGCGTCGATGGGCGAGCTCCAGCTGCTCGACATGGGCACCGGCTCGACCCGCTTCGACCCCAACGTCGACGCCCACCACCACCTGGTGTGCACCGGATGCGGCAAGGTGCGGGACCTGTACGCCGACTTCCGCTCCGTGCGGGTGCCGGCCGGAGCCGAGCAGGGCTTCACGATCGACAGCGCAGAGGTCGTCTTCCGCGGCCGCTGCGACACGTGTTCACCATGACCAACCAGAGGAGACCAGGAATGGCCGAGCTGAACGGCAGCAAGACGCACGACAACCTCAAGGAGGCGTTCGCCGGCGAGTCGCAGGCGAACCGTCGCTACCTGTACTTCGCGCAGCAGGCGGACGTCGAGGGCTACCCCGACGTGTCCGCGCTGTTCCGCTCGGTGGCCGAGGGCGAGACCGGGCACGCGTTCGGTCACTTCGACTTCCTGGCCGAGGTCGGCGATCCCGTGACCGGCGTGCCGGTGGGTGGCACCGAGAACAACCTGAAGTCCGCCATCGAGGGCGAGACCTACGAGTACACCGAGATGTACCCGGGCTTCGCCAAGACCGCCCGCGACGAGGGCTTCGACCAGGTCGCGGAGTGGTTCGAGACGCTGGCGCGCGCCGAGAAGTCGCACGCCGGCCGCTTCACGCAGGGCCTCGAGTCGATCGGTTGACCCCCGCGATGACGAAGCTCACGCTCGACGACATCGCCGACCTGCGCGAGTACGAGCGGGAGCGGGAGGCGTTCCGCGCCCACGTCATCGCCCTGAAGAAGCGTCGGCGCATCGCGCTCGGCCCGTTCGTCACCCTGGTGTTCGAGAACCGCGACACGATCCGGTTCCAGATCCAGGAGATGGCCCGGGCCGAGCGCATGCTCACCGACGAGGCCATCCAGACCGAGCTCGACATCTACAACCCGCTCATCCCCGAGCCTGGACGGCTGTGCGCCACCCTGTTCATCGAGCTCACCTCCAAGGACGAGCTCATGGAGTGGCTGCCGAAGCTGGTCGGGGTGGAGGGGGCGGTGCAGCTGCGGATCGGCGAGGAGGTCGTCCCGGCCCGCCCCGAGGACGCCCACCAGGCCCAGCTCACCCGCGATGACGTGACCGCGTCGGTCCACTACGTCTGGTTCGATCTCACGCCCGACCAGGTGAGCGCCATGGGATCGGCGCCCGTGACCCTCGAGATCGACCACCCCGCCTACCAGCACGCCACCACGCTGCTGTCCGACACCGTGACCGAGCTCCAGGCCGACGCCGGGTAGCCATGGACGGCCTGGCCCGGCCAGAACCGCCCGGTCCTGCCCTTGTCCGGACCTGCCGACCTGTTCACACTTGCCCCTGCGTTTCCGGGGGGAAGCCGGTCAGGGGGAGTGGTGGCGGAGCGGGAGGCACTGGTCGAGGAGCTGTTCGGCGACCGCACGCACGAGGGCGACGGCCGGTTCCTGCGCACGCGTGAGGTGGCCCTGCTCTTCCAGGTCTCGGAGCGGGCGGTGA
This sequence comes from Acidimicrobiales bacterium, assembly GCA_036275955.1. Lineage (GTDB taxonomy): Bacteria > Actinomycetota > Acidimicrobiia > Acidimicrobiales > CADCSY01 > DATLFP01. The sequence goes on along the minus strand of DASUCO010000165.1, from coordinate 2,424 downwards.
CGGACTGGGCCCGCAAGGGCCGGATCCGCTCGGTGCGGACGCCGGGCGGGCACCGTCGCTACCCGGCCAACGAGGTCAGGATCCTGCTGCAGGCCTCTGGCCAGGGCGATCTCATCGATCTGCGGGACCACTCGAGCTCCTAGGAACTCGCATCCGGCGGAATCGTCGGGCAGGATGCTCGCTCCGCTCGTTCCTCCCTGTGGCTGGCGCGCGGGTCCAGACGACTTTCCAGGAGACCACACCCCCCTTCTCATGACTCTCTGGCGGCAGCACGGTGCGTGCCGGGGCCTCGACCCCGCGATCTTCTATCCACTCGAGGACGAGGACGCTGATCCGGCGAAGGAGATCTGCGGCGTGTGCCCGGTCCAGACGGCGTGCCTCGAGCACGCCCTCCAGACGCGGGAGAAGGAGGGCGTCTGGGGTGGGGCCACCGAGCGGGAGCGCCGCCGCATCATTCGCCAGCGCCGCCGCACCGCGTAGCAGCAGACTCTCGTCGTGACCCTCGACGAGCTGGGCGGGTGGCCCGCGGTCCTGCGAACGCTGCTGGCCGGTGACGACCTGTTCACGGACCTGGCCGAGGCCGCGTTCGTCGAGATCCTCGAGGGGCGGGCGACGTCGGCCCAGATCGCCGGGTTCGCCGTCGGCCTGCGGGCCAAGGGCGAGACCATCCAGGAGCTGAACGGGATGCTCGATGCCATGCTGCGGCTGGCCGAGCACGTCACGCTCCCGGAGGGTGTGCACGCGGTGGACACCTGCGGCACCGGCGGCTCGCAGCACCGCCGCATCGCGTGCTTCAACGTGTCGACCATCGCCGCGTTCGCGATCGCCGGCGCCGGCGGCACCGTCTGCAAGCACGGCGGCCGGGCGGCGACGGCGACCAGCAGCTCGGGTGACCTGCTCGACGCCCTGGGCGTCGTCATCGACCTGGGACCCGTCGGCGTCGCCCGGTGCGTGGTCGAGACCGGGTTCGGCTTCTGCTTCGCCCCCCGCTACCACCCGGCCATGCGGCACGCGGCTCCCGTTCGCAAGGAGCTCGGCGTGCCCACGCTGTTCAACGTGCTCGGCCCGATGGCCAACCCGGCCGGCGTGCGTCGCCAGGTCGTCGGCGTCAGCGACGGACGACTCGCCACGAAGATGATCGGCGTCCTCGAGGCACGCGGCGCCGAGCGCGCCCTCGTCGTGCACGGCGACGACGGCCTCGACGAGCTCACCACGGTGACGACGTCGACCGTGCTCGAGCTGCGTGACGGCGCAATTCGCACGCACACGATCGATCCCGCGACGTACGGCATCCCGTCGCCGGACCCGAGCGCGCTGCACGGCGGCGACGTCGCCCGCAACGTCGAGCTGGCGAGGTCGGTGCTGTCGGGCGAGAAGGGCCCGCACCGCGACATCGTCGCCCTCAACGCGGCGGCCGGGCTCGTCGCGGCCGGCGTCGTCGACGCGATCGGCGACGGCTACGACGCCGCGCTGGCCGCCATCGACGGCGGCCGAGCGGCGGCGGTGCTCGACGACGCGGTGGCCGTCTCGCAGGCGGCCAAGGCGGCGGAGGCCTAGTCCGCCGAGTTCGACTCGGCCGCCAGGTCGATGAACAGCGCCGCCTCGAGGTCGGCGATCTCCTGGCGGGAGACCTCGATGGCGTCGAGGCGGTCCTCGAGCGCCTGGATGGCGCTGGCGGCCGGCGCGCCGCCGGGGCGGGCGGAGGCCGACACGAGGACGGCGAGCCGACCGGCGATGGCCTCGAGCTTGGTGACCTGCGGGGCGGTGACGGCGAGCAGCTGACGGCGGATGGAGCGGGGCGCCCGGCCGGCGAGCACGATCTGCTCGTCGAGGGCGGCGGCCTCGTGCAGCAGCTCGGCGACGAGCTCGTCGACGCTCGAGCTGGGGACCTTGTGGCGACCGCGGCCCGGCGCCCGGTAGTGGGCGGTGGCGACGGCGGCGCGCAGGCGGCGGTGCAGACGGGCCGGGAGGCCGGGGTGCACGAGCCAGGCCAGCGGCGCCATCGTCGGCCACTTCGGGTGGATGCGGTTGCGGCGGCGGAGGCGCCAGATCGCGACGAGACCCACGCTGCTGAAGATGCCGAAGGCCAGGAGCGCGAACACGAACAGCCACAGGAGCAGCCGGGTCACGGTCACAAGTTTCGACGCCGGCGGCGAGCGCTCCTAGCGACTTCGGTCACAGGCCGACGCTCAGCCGGTCGAGCGCAGGAGCACCTTGGTGGCGGTGCGCTCGCCGCCGTCGCCCTGGCGCGGCTCGAAGCGCGGGACGGGGATGGCGAGCGACGCGAGCTCGTCGCTGCACGACACCAATCGCACGCGGGCCGCCTCCCGTTCGAGCCAGGCGGCGACGACGGCCACCTCGTCGGCCAGGTGGCGGGGGAGGGGTCCCGACGGGACGGCCGGGACGGTGTCGAGCGTCAGCGGC
>DASUCO010000164.1:0-3085 GCA_036275955.1 Acidimicrobiales bacterium | reverse complement strand
CGTCCCGAACACGATCACGGCCGACGAGATCCGCGCCCGCAAGCCGGTGGGCGTGATCTTCAGCGGCGGCCCGGCATCGGTGCACGTCGAGGGCGCCCCCACGATCGACACCGCCATCTACGACACCGGCGTCCCGGTGCTGGGCATCTGCTACGGCGCCCAGCTGCTGGCGCTGCAGCTCGGCGGCGAGGTGGCCAAGACGGGGCGCGGCGAGTACGGCCGCGCCTCGCTGTCGGTGCTCGGCTCGTCGAGCGTGGTCGTCGGCGGCGCCCAGGACGTGTGGATGAGCCACTTCGACACGATCACGCGCGCGCCCGACGGGTTCACCACGGTGGCGTCGACACCGGAGACGCCGGCCGCCGCGTTCGAGTCCGACGAGCGCAAGATCTACGGCGTGCAGTTCCACCCCGAGGTGGTGCACACGCCGCGCGGGCAGGAGCTGCTGAAGCGCTTCCTGCACGACGTGTGCCAGGCCCGGCCGACGTGGACGATGACGTCGATCATCGAGCAGCAGACGGAGCTCATCCGGAAGCAGGTGGGTGGCGAGCGCGTGATCTGCGCGCTCTCGGGGGGCGTCGACTCGGCGGTAGCCGCGGCACTGGTGCATCACGCGGTGGGCCCGCAGCTCACATGCGTGTACGTCGACAACGGTCTCATGCGCGAGGGCGAGAGCGAGCAGGTCGTCGAGGCGTTCCAGCGCACGCAGGGCATCGAGCTCATCCACGTGCGCGCCGAGGACCGCTTCCTCGCCGCCCTCGAGGGGGTCACCGAGCCCGAGCAGAAGCGCAAGGCGATCGGGGAGCGGTTCATCCGCGAGTTCGAGGCCACCGCCGGCGGCATCGAGGACGCCCGCTTCCTCGTGCAGGGCACGCTGTACCCCGACGTCATCGAGTCGGGTGGGAGCGACCACGCGTCGACGATCAAGTCGCACCACAACGTGGGCGGCCTGCCCGATGACCTGAACTTCGAGCTGGTCGAGCCGCTGCGGGCGCTGTTCAAGGACGAGGTGCGGCGAGTCGGCGAGGAGCTGGGCCTCCCCGAGGAGGTCGTGTGGCGCCAGCCGTTCCCCGGTCCCGGGCTCGGCGTGCGCATCATCGGCGAGGTCACCAAGGAGCGCGCCGACCTGCTGCGCAAGGCGGATCTCATCGTGCGTCAGGAGGTGCACGAGGCCGGCCTCGATCGCGAGATCTGGCAGGTGTTCGCCGTGCTGCTGGCCGACGTTCGGTCGGTGGGCGTGCAGGGCGACGAGCGCACCTACGGCCACCCCATCATCGTGCGGGCGGTCACGTCCGACGACGCCATGACGGCGGATTGGGCCCGGCTGCCATACGACCTGCTGGCCAAGATCTCCTCGCGCATCATCAACGAGGTGAAGGGCATCAACCGGGTGGCGTACGACATCACGTCGAAGCCGCCGGGAACCATCGAGTGGGAGTAGCGCTCGAGGGCTTCACCTGTGAGCCGTTCACCGCCGACGGCAAGACCCGCGACGTGTACCGCATGGGCACGGGACCGGCGGTGATCGTGATCCACGAGGTGCCCGGCATCACGCCGGCTGTCGCCGACTTCGGGCGGAAGGTGGCGGCCATCGGCTGCACCGCGGTGCTGCCGTCGCTGTTCGGGGAGCCGGGCAAGCCGATGGGCATGCCGTACGCGCTGCAGTCGATGGTCAAGTGCTGCATCTCGAACGAGTTCGCCACGTTCGCCCTCAACAAGAGCTCACCGATCACCGTGTACCTGCGGGCCCTGGCCAGGGCCGAGCACGAGCGCTGCGGCGGTCCCGGCGTCGGCGTCGTCGGCATGTGCATGACCGGCAACTTCGCACTGGCGATGATGGTCGACGACGCCGTGCTGGCGCCCGTGCTGTCGCAGCCGTCGCTGCCGTTCAGCATGGGCGCCGCCCGCAAGGCCGCCCTGAGCCTGAGCGATGACGAGCTGGCGCGGGTCAAGGAGCGCGCCGCGGCGGGCACGTGCGTGCTCGGCCTGCGCTTCACGGGCGACAAGCTCGTCCCGGCGGAGCGGTTCGAGACGCTGCGCCGCGAGCTGGGCGACGCGTTCGTCGCGGTCGAGATCGACTCCTCAGCCGGCAACGCCAAGGGCCACCCGACGAACGCGCACTCCGTCCTCACCGAGCACCTGGATCAGGACGCGCTCGACCAGGTGCTCGAGCTGTTCAGGACGCGGCTGCTGTCCTAGCCGACCGCCGCTCGACGAACGCGTCGAGCGCGGCGACGAGGGCCTCCATGCCCTCGGCCAGATGTCGGCGGGTGTCGCGCGGGATGTCCTCGATCATCTCGACCATCGCCGCCCGGCGCATGGCGATGAGCTCCTCGTGGCGTGCGCGACCGGCCGGAGTGGCGCGCACGACGACGCAGCGGGCGTCGCCCGGGTGGGGGGAGCGCTCGGCGTAGCCGGCGTCCTCGAGGCGCTGCACCGCTCGGGTGGCGGTGGACGCGTCGACCCGCATCGCCTCGGCCAGCTCGCTCATCCGCTGGCCGTCGACGTGCGTGAGGTGCTCGAGCGTGTCCAGCTGCCCGAGGTCGAGTCCGGTCTCGCCGTACAGGAGCCCGAGGAAGACGCCCATGGACGCGCCGCGGCGCAGGTCGCGCCACGCCAGGCCGATGCGCTTGGCCAGCTCGACGTCTTCTTCCATCGCTTGCAGAGTACAAGGATGTGCTTGTAGCCTGCAAGGAGTGACGGGTGCGGGCATGAACCAGCGCGAGCTGAACGTGGTGATGGGCGCGATCGCCATGACGCTGTTCCTCAGCGCGCTCGACCAGACGATCGTGTCGACGGCGCTGCCGACGATGGTCGGCGAGCTCGGCGGTCTCGACCAGTACTCGTGGGTGGTGACGTCCTACATGCTGACGTCGACCATCGGCGTCCCGCTGTTCGGCAAGATCAGCGACCTCATCGGTCGCAAGGTCGTGCTGCAGTCTGCCGTCCTCATGTTCCTGGCCGGTTCGGTCCTCGCCGGTGCCGCGCAGGACATGCTGCAGCTGATCATCACCCGCGGCCTCCAGGGCATCGGCGGCGGCGGCATCATGGCGATGTCGTTCGTCGTGATGGGCGACCTCATCCCGCC
>DASUCO010000163.1:0-10422 GCA_036275955.1 Acidimicrobiales bacterium | reverse complement strand
CCAGGAGCAGCACGACGCCATCCGCGACGTGTTCCTCGTGCCCAGCGCGTGCGTGCTCGTGCGCGCCGACCTGTTCCGCGTCCTCGGCGGGTTCGATCCCGAGATCCCGATGCACGGCGAGGACCTCGACCTGTGCTGGCGCGCGCAGGTCGCCGGCGCGCGCGTCGTCGTCGTGCCCGAGGCGCGCGTGCGGCACCGGTCGCGCATCGAGGAGCGGCGCGACACCGAGGACGCCGTGCGCCTGCGCGCCCGTCACCGCGTCCGCACCGTGCTCACGTGCTACGGACGGTTCCACCTGCTGCGCGTGGCGCCGCAGGGCCTGGCGTTCACGCTGGCCGAGGTCGCCCTCGCCATCGTCACCGGCCGGTTCAGCCAGGCCAAGGACCTCGCCTCGGCGTGGTCGTGGAACCTCCGCCGTCTCGGTGAGCTGCGGGCGCGGCGCCGCGCGCTCAAGCAGGTGCGGCGCCTGCCCGACAGCGAGGTGCGCCGGCTGCAGGCGCGCGGAAGTGCCCGCCTCAGCCGCTTCGTGCGCGGCGAGCTCGGCAGCACCGAGCGCGTGCGCGACTCGCTCGTCGGCGTCGGGCGGGGGATCAGCGACACCTTCACCTCGGGCGCCCAGCGGTTCGTGGTCGGCGCCTGGCTCCTGCTCGCCGTCGTCGTGCTCGTCGGCAGCCGCAGCCTCATCGCCGACCGCATCCCGGTCGTCGCCGGCTTCGCCCCGATCGCCGGTGGACCGCTCGATCTCTTGCGCGACTACCTGAGCGGCTGGCACTACGCCGGCGTCGGCGGCGAGACGCCGGTGCCGACCGCGGTCGCCCTGCTCGGTCTGGCGGGCGTGCCGGTGCTCGGCGCCCGCGGCCTGCTGCAGCTGCTGCTCGTCGTCGGCATGCTCCCGCTCGGCGCCATCGGCGCGTGGCGCCTCACCCGGCCGCTGGTGTCCTCGCGGGCGCGTGCCGCCGGCCTCGCGCTCTACATCGTCAACCCGCTGCCGTACGACGCCATCGGGCGCGGCAGCTGGGGTGGCGTCCTCCTCTACGGCGCATCGCCATGGCTGCTGGCGCGGCTGCTGCGCGCCGTGGGCGACGACCCGTTCCCGCGCCCGACCGACCGCCTGCGCTCGATCGCCGCATACGGCGTGTTGCTGGCGCTGCTCACCGCGCTCGTCCCGGTGGCCGCGCCGCTGTTCGTCGTCGTCGCCCTCGCCATCGTCGTCGGCTCAGTGCTGGTGGGCGGCTCGCGAGCGGCGATCGGCGCGGTGGCGACCGCGCTGCTCGGCACCGGCGTCGCCGCGCTGCTGCACCTGCCGTGGACGCTCGACTTCGTGCTGCCCGGCGCCGACTGGTGGGCGGCCGGTGGTGTCAGCGCGCTCGGCACCGACCGCGTGGCCTTCGCCGACCTGCTCCGGTTCCAGCTCGGTGGCGTGGGCTTCCCGCTCATCGGGTGGGCCATCCCGCTGGCCGCGGTGCTGCCGCTGCTCATCGGTCAGGAGTGGCGGTTCCGGTGGGCGGTGCGGTCGTGGGTCGTCGCCCTCGCGTGCTGGGCGCTGGCGTGGACCGGCTCCAACGGGATGCTGCCCTTCGACGTGCCGCCGCCGCACGTGATCCTGGCGCCGGCCGCCGCCGCCCTGGCGTTCACCGCCGGTCTCGGCATCCTCGCGTTCGAGGTCGACCTGCGCGGCTACCGGTTCGGCCTGCGCCAGATCGCGGCGATCGTGAGCGCCGGCCTGCTCGTTGCCGCCGTCATCCCCGTGCTCGCGGCGTCGGTCGACGGCCGCTGGAACGCCCCGAAGCTCGACCTCGGTCGCACGCTGTCGTTCCTCGACGCCGAGCCCGCGGTCGGCGGCTTCCGCACGCTGTGGATCGGAGACCCCGAGGTGCTGCCGTTGGCCGGACACCGGCTGGACGAGGACCTGGCCTACGCGCTGTCGGACGACGGCGTGCCCGACGTCGTCGACCGCATCGCCACGTCGCCGTCGTCGGGGACCGAGCTGGTGGCCGACGCGCTGCGGCTCGTGGCCGACGGCCGCAGCGACCGGCTCGGCCGACTCCTCGCACCGTTCGGCATCCGCTACGTCGTGCTGCTGTCGTCCTCGGCGCCGTCCCGCGCCCACGGCATCGACGCGCCGCTGCCGCCCGGGGTCGCGGCCGCCGTCGGCCGCCAGCTCGACCTGCGCCGGCTCGACGTCGACCCCGCCATCGAGCTCTACGAGAGCACGGCGTGGATGCCGGTGCGCGCCCTCGTGCGGGGTCCCGGCGTGGCCGCGCTCGACAGCCCGCGCCTGTTCTCGACGGCCGCCGCCACCGACCTGTCGCGCTCGCGACCGGCGGTGGGCGACATCGAGGCCGGGATCGTGCACCTCGGCGTGCCGTACGCCGACGGCTGGCACCTCGCCGTCGACGGCGTCGACGTCGAGCACGGCAAGTCCCTCGGGTGGGCCAACCGCTTCGAGGTGCCCGAGGCCGGGGAGGCGCGGCTCTCGTACGACACGTCCCCGGCGCGCTGGCTCGCGCTGCTGGCCCAGCTGCTGCTGTGGGCGATGGCCATCCGCTTCGCGCGCCGCCGCCCCCGCCCGCAGCCGCTGGCCGAGCCCGGCGCCGTGCTGGAGGTGGACGCGTGAGGATCCGTGGCGCCGTCCTGCTCCTCCTCGCCGCGCTGGTGGCGGCCCTGCTCGTGCTCGACCGTGACGTCAGCACGCCCGACGAGGCCGACTTCGGCTCGCCCCGCGTCAGCCCCATGCCGGTCGCCGATCGCGACGACGTGCTCGCATCCACCTGGTACTGCGCGGCGGGGACCGCCACCTCCGGCGGCTCCGCCAACCTCACCGTGGTGATCGCGAACGCGTCCGAGACCCGCGCCGCCGGCGCCGTCACGTGGTACCCGGTCGGTGCCGACCCGGTGTCGACACCGGTCGACATCCCGGCCAGCGGGTCGGTGTCGCTGGTCGCCACCGAGGAGGTCGACGCCCAGGTGGTGTCGGCCGTGGTCGACGTGCGCGGCGGCGGCATCGCCGTCGAGCACGTGGTGAGCGGCAGCCGCGGCGCCAGCGTGGCGCCGTGCGCATCCGACGCGTCGCCGACGTGGTACTTCGCGAACGGCGTCACCGAGCGCGACGCGGTGCAGGTGCTGGCGCTGTTCAACCCGTTCCCCGACGACGCCATCGTCGACATCTCCTTCGCCACCGACGCCGGCCGCGTCGAGCCGGCGGCGCTGTCCGGGCTGCCCGTCGCCGCCGGCACCACCACGCTGGTCGACGTCCACGACCACGTCCGACGCCAGGCGATCACCGCGTCGGCCGTCGTCGCCCGCAACGGGCGGCTCGTGGTCGACCGCGTGCAGTCCTTCGACGCCAGCACCGGACGCCGGGGCATCTCGCTGGCGCTGGGCGCCCCGGACCTGGCCGAGGCGTGGACGTTCCCCGAGGGGCTGTGGGCCGACGGCCTGCAGCAGCGGTGGCACGTGTTCAACCCCAGCCCGCGCGAAGCGCAGGTGTCGCTCGAGCTCGTCGCGTCCGACGGCGATCCCATCGAGCCAGTCGACCTCACCGTCCCGCCCAAGAGCCAGCTCGTCATCGACGCGTCGTCGATCGATCGGGTCGCCGCCGGCGTCGCCCACTCGTCCACGATCGTGTCGCTCAACGGCGTGCCCGTCGTCGCCGAGCGATCACTGGATGCCCGAGCGCCGTCGGCCCGTCGGGGCTGGACGTCGTCGCTCGGCTCGCCGCTGGCGCGGGCACGGTGGGTGCTGCCGCTGGGCGAGGCGAGCGGCAACACCGACGAGTGGGTCGTGGTGCACAACCCGAGCGCCGAACCCGTCACCGTGTCGGTGACGGCGCTGGCCGGCGGCCAGCTGCTGGCCGTCGAGGGACTGCAGGACCTCGACATCGCGCCCGGCGAGCGCATCGCCGTGCGCCTCGGTGATCACATCCGGCGATCGCCGCTGCCGCTCCTCGTCGAGGCGACGGGTGACGTCGTCGTCGAGCGAGACCTCTACCGCGTCGGCGCCACCGGCATCACGACGATCATCGGGATCCCGCTCCCGTGACAAGGCTCGTCATCGCGCTCGTGCTGGTGGTCGGCGCGGTCGTCATCGCGCTCATCATCGAGCGGCGCCGGCCGGCGCCGCCGACCCAGCCGACGTGGGCGGTGCCGTCGCAGCTCGACCGCGACGACTTCGACCGGCCCGACGCCCCGTGGCTGGTCGTGGTCTTCACCTCGGCGACGTGCAGCACGTGCAAGGACGTGCTGGTGAAGGTCCGGCCCCTCGAGACCAAGGACGTGGCGGTGCAGGAGGTCGAGGCGGTCGAGCGCAAGGACCTGCACCAGCGCTACAAGGTCGACGCCGTGCCGATGCTGCTGGTGGCCGACGCCGAGGGCGTCGTGCGGGGCTCGCTGGTGGGCCCGGCCTCAGCCGAGGAGATCTGGCTCGCCGTCGGCAGCGTGCGGGACGCCGCCCCCGGCACCTGAGCCGGCGAACAGCTCCTCGTCGGCGCGCCGCATGCGCACCTTCTCCGGCGGCGGCTCGCCCATCGCCTCGGTGATGATGCGCTGCACCTCGGCCCCGTCGATGGTCTCGTGCTCGAGCAGCGCGGCGGCCACCGCGTCGAGCGCGGGCCGGTAGCGGCCGAGCGTCTCGCGGCAGCGATCCTCCTGCTCGCGCAGGATGCGCTCGACCTCCTCGTCGATGATGCGCGCCGTCTCGTCGCTGTAGTCGCGGGAGTGCATGAGGTCGTCGCCCAGGAACACCGCACCCTGCGAGCCCCAGGCCATGGGGCCGATGCGCTTCGACATGCCCCACTCGCGCACCATCTTGCGGGACAGCTCGGTCGCGACCTGGAGGTCGTTGTTGGCACCGGTGGAGATGACGCCGAACACCTGCTCCTCGGCGATGCGGCCACCGAGGGACACCACCAGGCGGTCCTCGATGTAGTCCTGCCGGTACAGGTGTCGCTCCTCGGGCAGCTGCTGGGTGACGCCGAGCGCCATGCCCATCGCCAGGATCGTCACCTTGTGCAGGTCGTCGGCGTGGGGGAGGACGGCGGCGGCGACGGCGTGGCCGCCCTCGTGGTAGGCGACGATCTCCTTCTCGGTGTCCGACAGCGCCATGGAGTCGCGGCGGGCGCCCATGAGGACGCGGTCGCGGGCCGACTCGAAGTCGGCGGCGTGGATCTCGTTCTCGCCGCGGCGCACCGCGTACAGCGCGGCCTCGTTGACGAGGTTGGCGAGGTCGGCGCCGGCCATGCCGGGGGTGCCCCGGGCCACGACCTTGAGGTCGACGTCGCTCGCCATCTTCTTGCCCTTGCAGTGCACCTGCAGGATCTGGAAGCGCTCCTCGACCTCGGGCAGCGGCACGACGACCTGGCGGTCGAAGCGGCCCGGACGGAGCAGGGCGGGGTCGAGGATGTCGGGCCGGTTGGTCGCCGCCATCATCACGATGCCCTCGGTCGTCTCGAAGCCGTCCATCTCCGAGAGCATCTGGTTGAGCGTCTGCTCGCGCTCGTCGTGGCCGCCCCCGAGACCGGCGCCGCGCTTGCGGCCGATGGAGTCGATCTCGTCGACGAAGATGATCGCCCGTCCCAGCTTGCGGGCGGTCTGGAAGAGGTCGCGCACCCGCGATGCGCCGACGCCGACGAACATCTCCATGAAATCGGAGCCGGTGACCGACAGGAACGGCACGCCGGCCTCGCCGGCGACGGCGCGGGCGATGAGCGTCTTGCCGGTGCCGGGCGGGCCGACCAGCAGCACGCCCTTGGGGATGCGGGCGCCGATGGCGGCGAAGCGAGCCGGCTGCTTCAGGAAGTCGACGACCTCGGTGATCTCCTGCTTGACGCCCTCGTAGCCGGCGACGTCGGCGAACGTCGTGCCCGGACGCTCGGTGGAGTACGTCTTCGCCTTGGACCGGCCGATCTGCATGATCGAGCCGACCTGACCCTGGGCCCGGCGCTGCATCCACACGAAGAAGCCGATGAGCAGGAAGACGGGCAGCAGGAACGGGATCAGGCTGGTGAAGAAGTTGGCCTGCGGCGTCTTGAACTCGTAGTCGACGCCCTTCTCCTCCATGAGGGCGAGGTCGTTCTCGGGGATGTCGACCGGCCCGCTCGTCGTGAACTCCGAGCCGTTGGTGAGCCGACCCGAGATGCGGTGGCTGGTCGTGTCGACCTGCACCTCGTCGACCAGCCCGCTCGCCACCCGGTCGCGGAACTCGGCGTAGGTGAGCGCTCGCTCGGAGCCGCCCGGGGGCATGCCGACCAGGAGGACCACGACCAGCAGCAGCCCCAGCGCGCCCCACAGGGTCCAGCGGGGCCACCCGTCGGAGCGGCCGGGTCGCTTGGCGCCCGGCTTCGGTGTGTCGCGCGGCGCTGGGCTGTCGGGGTCCATGTCGCTGTCCATCGTACGGGGCATCCACGAAGGACACGGTGGGCGTGGGTACCGTCGGGCGGGATGTCCCGCCTCTGCTCACGGCCGGGCTGCTCGTCGGCAGCATCGGCGACGATGTCGTACGACTACTCGAGCCGCACCGTGTGGGTCGACGACCTCGCCCCCGAGGCCGACCCCAACGGGTACGACCTGTGCCCGACGCACGCCGATCGCCAGGGCGTCCCGCAGGGCTGGAACCGCACCGACCGCCGGGTCACGGTGGTCCGCCCGTTCTTCTCCCGCGTCGCCGTCTGACTCGTAGCCTCCCGGCGTGACCGAGGAGGAGGCGGCCGAGCCCGCCGTCCGCTGGGGCATGGGCGATGCCGTCATGGGCATCGTCGCCTCGCTCGCCCTGTCGGTCGCCGGCGTCGGCATCGCCCTCGGGATCAGCGGCGACGAGACCACCGACGACATGCCGCTGTGGGCCACGGCGCTGCTGAACATCCCGCTGTGGCTCGGCCTGCTCGGCGCCGTCCTCTACGCCACGCGCCGCAAGGGATCCGGCAGCCTGCGCCAGGACTTCGCCCTCGCCATGCGGCCCGGCGACGTCCCGCTGGGCCTGGTGGCCGGCTTCCTCGGACAGCTGCTGATCATCGTGGTGACGCTGCCCGTCTACAAGCTCCTCGGGGTCGACACCGAGGAGGTGGGCCAGACGGCCGAGGACCTGGCCGACCGCGCCGTGCACGTCCCGGATGTCGTCGCCCTGCTGGTGATGGTCGTGCTGATCGCGCCGGTGGTCGAGGAGCTGTTCCACCGCGGCCTGGTGCTGCGGTCGCTGGAGCGGCGGTGGGGGACGGTCGCCGCGGTCGTGTTGTCCTCGCTGCTGTTCTCGGCCCTGCACTTCCAGTGGTACGACCTGCTGCCGCTGTTCCTGGCCGGCCTGCTCTTCGCCTGGCTGCGCGTGCGGGCCGGGCGCCTGGGTCCCGCGATCTGGGCCCACCTGGCGTTCAACCTGACCGCGGTGATCAGCCTCCTCGCCAGCTCCTAAAGGCGTGTCCGTTTCGTGCCGATGCTCCGGCATGGCCGACCTCACGCCCGTCCCGTGCCAGCGCTGCAAGGCCCCGACCGTGGAGATCAAGCTCCACGCCGGTGACGACGTGCTCCTGATGCGGTCCTGTTCGCGCTGCGATCACCGCGTCTGGCTGCGCGAGGGCGCCCCGGCCGCCATCGACGAGGTGCTCGACTCGGTCGCCACCACCGGCCGCCGCCGCACCGCGTAGGAGCTGTCCAGGCGGAACTCCGGTGCCGAGCGGGGACGTTTCGGTGCGAGGATGATGGCCCCATGACGGTGACGGACGCGCCCCCGCAGGAGCTGCCGCCCAGCGACGAGCCGGACCAGCCGCCCCCTCGACGAGGGCTGGCGCTGCCGCCGTGGCTGCCCGTCCACCGCCTCGTCACGGCCCTGACGCTCCTGGGCGCCGTCGGCTTCACGTTCTGGCAGCTGCACCCGTCGCTGCTGCTGGCCGACACCACCCCGGCCGGTGGGGACATGGGCGCCCACGTGTGGGCCCCGGCCTTCCTCCGCGACCACCTGCTGCCGAGCCTGCGGCTCACCGGGTGGACCCAGGACTGGTACGCCGGCTTCCCGGCCTTCCACTTCTACATGGTGCTGCCGAGCCTGGCCATCGTCGTGCTCGACGTGCTGCTGCCCTACGGCGTGGCCTTCAAGCTCGTCGCCGTGTCCGGGCTGCTGGCCCTGCCGGTCGCCCTCTACGCGTTCGGGCGCCTGGCCCGGCTGCCGTTCCCGGGCCCGCAGCTCCTGGCCGTCGCCGGCGTGCCGTTCCTGTTCGACCGGTCGTTCAGCATCTACGGCGGCAACGTCCCCTCGACGCTGGCCGGCGAGTTCGCGTTCTCGATCAGCCTGGCGCTCGCCGTCGTGTTCCTCGGCGTCGTGCTCCGCGGCGTCGACACCGGGCGCCACCGCGCACTCGCCGCCGGCCTGTTCGCGCTGACCGCGCTGTGCCACCTGATCCCGGCCGTCTTCGCCATCGTCGGCGCGCTCGTCGCCGTTGGCATGCGCTACCGGCCCGCCACCCGCACGCTGGTCGCCGGGCTGGCCGCGCTCGTGTTCATCGCCCTCGACATCCGGTTGCTGGCGCTGTTCTTCGCCGTGGTGGCCGTCGGCCTCATCGTGCTCGACCACCTGCGCGAGGACCACCGCTCACGGGGCTGGTGGCTGATCAGCACCGGCATCGCCGCCGGCGCGCTCACGGCGTGGTGGACGCTGCCCTTCTACCTGCGCCACGCCTATCTCAACGACATGGGCTGGGAGAAGATCCACTTCTACGTCGAGAACCTGTTCCCGGGGCGCATCGGTACCTCGCTGACGCGCCTCTTCGGGGGCGAGGCCACCGCCAACGTGCCCGGTGACCTCACCTGGGTCGTGGTGTTCGCCGCCGTCGGCGTCGGCGTGTCCATCGCCCTGCGACGCCGGGTCGGGATCTATCTCGGCGTCGTCGGGCTCGTCTTCGCCGTCGGCTTCGTGGTCATGCCGCAGTCCCGGTTGTGGAACGCGCGCCTGCTGCCCTTCTGGTACCTGTGCCTGTACCTGCTGGCGGCGCTGGCGATCTACGAGATCGCCCACGCGCTGGCGGTGCTCCTGGCCAAGGACGTGCAGCGCCCGCTGCGGTCGCCGATCGTCGCCGCCCCGCTGGTGGCGCTGTTCGGCGTGCTCGCGTTCCTCGGCATGGCGCTGCGCGCCCTGCCCGGCGGCGACACGTCGGCCGACGGCGCCACGTACTCCTGGCTCGGGATGGAGACCACCGACCGCAGCTACATCCCCGACTGGGGTCGCTGGAACTTCTCCGGCTACGAGCGCAAGGACGCGTATCCCGAGTTCGAGAACCTGGTGTCGACGATGGCCCGCCTGGGCGAGGACCCCGAGCACGGCTGCGGCCGCGCCATGTGGGAGTACGAGAGCCAGCTCGATCGGTTCGGGACGCCGATGGCGCTGATGCTGCTGCCGTACTTCACCGACGAGTGCATCGGCTCGATGGAGGGCCTCTACTTCGAGGCGTCGGCGACCACGCCGTACCACTTCCTCAACCAGTCCGAGCTGTCGACGGCGCCGTCGAACGCCCAGCGCGACCTCCGGTACCAGGGCCTGAACGTCGACCTCGGCGTGCAGCACCTGCAGCTGATGGGCGTGAAGTACTACATGGCGTTCTCCGAGAGCGCCGTCAACCAGGCCCAGGCCAACGAGGACCTCACCGAGGTCGCCACGTCGGACGGGTGGCACATCTACGAGGTCGCCGACGCGCCGATGGTGGAGTCGGTGACGGCGCTGCCGGCCGTCGTGACCGACGT
This sequence comes from Acidimicrobiales bacterium, assembly GCA_036275955.1. Classification (GTDB taxonomy): domain Bacteria; phylum Actinomycetota; class Acidimicrobiia; order Acidimicrobiales; family CADCSY01; genus DATLFP01. The sequence continues at coordinate 703 of DASUCO010000163.1, read as the reverse complement.
GTCCAAGGGCGGCCGGGACTGGCAGGACATGGCGGAGGACTGGTACCTCGACCCGTCCCAGTGGGACGTGCTGCGGTCGGTGAGCGGGCCGAAGGAGTGGCCGCGCATCCGCGAGGACGAGGACGCGCCGACGCGGTCGGTGCGACCCGTGTCCGTCTCCAACATCGACCAGGGCACCTCGACCGTCAGCTTCGACGTGAGCGACGTCGGCACGCCGGTCCTGGTGAAGACGTCGTACTTCCCCAGCTGGGAGGTGTCCGGCGCCGACGGACCGTGGCGGGTGGCGCCCAACTTCATGGTCGTGGTGCCCACCGACGAGCACGTCGAGCTGCGCTACGGCCGCCAGCCCATCGAGTGGTTCTCCTGGCTGCTGACCTTCGCCGGCATCGCGCTGGTCGTGCTCCTCTGGCGGCGGCCGGCGCTGGAGATGCCCGACGATCTCCATCGCCCGTGGCGGTGGCGGCTGCGGCTCGAGAAGGTTGAACCCGACCCGTCGGGCGTCGACACGCCCGAGGCCGTCGCCGAGGTGGTCGAGCCCGAACCTCGCACGTGACGCGCTGGGCGCCGCGCGTCTCCGTCGTCGCGGTCGTCACCTCGATCGACCTCGGCCTGCTGTGGGCGCTGGCCCGCTGGCTCGACCTGCCCGTCGCACTGGCCGACACGGCGTCGGTCCCGGTGGCGAGCGTCGTGTCGTGGGTGCTGC
>DASUCO010000162.1:0-6371 GCA_036275955.1 Acidimicrobiales bacterium | reverse complement strand
GACCGCTGCCGATCGAGCAGGCGCTGGGCGACAGCAAGAACACCCAGCCGCTGGCCGACGAGCTGGCTCGCCTCGAGCGCATCCTCCCGGTCCTGCTGCGGGCTGGCGCCCTGCGCCGCGGCCAGGTGTACCTGAGCCAGGCCGAGGCCTGGGAGCTGATGACCGTCACTGGCGCCGCGGTCGAGGCGGCCGGCTTCGACGTGCGGGTGCCGGCGCTGTCGCGCCGCAAGCCGAGCGCCGGGCTGCGCCTGTTCACCGAGCCGGCGGGCGAGACCGTCGTCGGCGCCCACCAGCTGAGCAACGTGCGGTGGACGGCGGTGTTCGACGACGTCGAGCTCACCGCCCAGGACATCGCCCGCCTGGCCGCCGAGGCGCGCCCGCTGGTGCGGTCGCACGGCCGCTGGGTCGAGCTCGACCGCGCCGACCTCAAGGAGGCGGCCGCCGCGCTGGCCGAGCGGGCGACCAAGACGAAGATGACCGGCGCCGAGATCCTGCGCGCCGCGGTCGGGCTCGAGGGCCCCGGGCTCGCCGGCGGGCTCACCGTCGAGGGCAGCGGCTGGGCCACGGATCTCCTCGAGAAGGCGAAGTCGGTCGACGCCGAGCCCGAGACGCGGCCCGAGGGGTTCAACGGCGAGCTGCGCACGTACCAGGCCGACGCCCTGGCGTGGCTGCGCTTCCTCGATGCGGTGGACCTCGGCGGCTGCCTGGCCCTCGACATGGGTCTCGGCAAGACGCCGACCGTGCTCGCCCACCTGGCGCGGACGCGCGGCAACGGGCCGGCGCTCGTCATCGCGCCGCCGGCCGTCGTCGGCAACTGGGCGGCGGAGGCGGCGCGCTTCACGCCCAGCCTGCGCGTCGTCGTGCACCACGGCGCGTCGCGCGCCACGCACGCCGCACTCGAGAAGGAGACGCGCAACGCCGACGTGATCATCACCACGTACGGCACCGCGGTGCGCGACATCGACGCGCTCGAGTCGATGCAGTGGGACCGCGTCGTCCTCGACGAGGCACAGGCCATCAAGAACCCGGCCAACGACACCGCGCAGCAGCTGCGTCGCATCCCGGCCCGCTCGCGCATCGCGCTGACGGGCACGCCCATCGAGAACGGGCTCGGCGACCTGTGGGCCATTCTCGACTTCACCAACCCGGGTCTCGTCGGCTCGCGGCCGACGTTCATCGCCCAGCTGTCGGGCGAGGGCGAAGCCGCCCTGCGGGCACTGAACGGCATCCTCGTGTTCCGCCGCACGAAGCTGGAGCCCGTCGTCGCCGCCGAGCTGCCGGACCGGATCGACGAGCTCGATCACTGCACGATGACGCAGGAGCAGATCGGCCTGTACCAGGCCGTGCTCGACGGCTTGGTGGCCAACGCGGCCGAGGTCGGTGGCGACCCCAAGCAGGGCGCCATCCTCGCCGCCATCACCGCGCTGAAGCAGATCTGCAACCACCCGGCCGCGTACCAGGACGACGGGCGCCCCCTGCATGGTCGCTCCGGCAAGCTGGCTCGGCTCGAGGAGATCGTCGAGTCGGTGTTCGCGGCGGGGGAGAAGATCCTCGTCTTCACCCACTTCGCCACGTGGGGCATGAAGCTGGCCGACCACCTCACCGAGGTCACCGGCGTGCCGATCCACTGCTACCACGGCGGCCTGGCGCGCGGTCCCCGTGACGCGCTGGTCAAAGAGCTGCAGACGAAGCCCGGTCCGGGCGCGCTGGTGCTGTCGCTCAAGGCCGGCGGCACCGGTCTCAACCTCACGGCCGCCAGCCACGTCGTGCTCTACGACCGGTGGTGGAACCCGGCGGTCGAGGACCAGGCCCGTGACCGCGCGTGGCGCATCGGCCAGGAGCGGACCGTCGTGTCGCACCGCCTGGTGTGCCCGGGCACCGTCGACGAGCGCGTCGAGGAGGTCGTGCAGGGCAAGCGCCACATCGCCGACCTCGTGCTGCCGAAGTCGAGCTCGCTGGCCGACCTCGACGCCAACCAGCTGCGCACCGCGCTCGGCCTGCGCCCCGAGACGCTGCTCACCGACGAGGACGGGTTGACCTGATGGCATCGCGACCGCGGAACAACCGGAACCGGCGGCCGCAGGGCGGCGGTGGCGCCAAGCCGGTCAAGCCGATCGACGTCTGGCGCCCGGTCCCGCAGCTGCCCGACCCCGACCCGATCGTCCCCGCCGCCGACCCGACCGCGGTGCTGCGGTCGCTGGGCGATCCGCCGCTGCCCGGTCAGGGCGCGGTGGCGCAGCACTACCTCGCGGCCGTCGTCGAGCGGGCCGCTGGGCTCGCCACCGCGCTGGCGGCGGCGTCCGGCCTGCTCGGTCAGCCGCCCACCGAGGACTGATCTCGGAATCGGGGTATCCGCGAGCGTTCTCCGCGACTCTGTTCGGTCGTGGAGGCGACGATCGTGCAGCGGGCGCAGGCGGGTGACCGCGACGCGCTGGGCGCCATCGTCGACGAGCTGACCCCGACCGTCCTCGGTGCCGCGTTCGGCCTGTGCGGCCGGTGGGACGTCGCCGGCGACATCGCCCAGGAGGCGTTCGCCACGATGATCGTGCGGCTCGGCGACCTCCGGGAGCCGGCCGCGCTTCCCGGTTGGTTGCTCGCGATCGTGCGGACGTGCGCCCGCCGGGAGCGGGGCACGCCGAGGCCGACGCCCGTCCACCGCCACGTCGAGACGACGCCGGAGGACGTGGTCGTCGCTCGTGACGAGGCCACGCGGCTGCGGCGCGCCGTCGAGTCGTTGCCGACCGACCAGCGGCTCCCGATGGTCCTGCACTACTTCGCCGGGATCCCGCTGGCCGACATCGCGGCGCTCTGCGAGCTGCCGCTCAGCACCGTCAAGAAGCGCATGCGCACCGCTCGGGCGCGCCTGAGAGAGGAGATCGAGATGAACGTGGCCTGCCAGCCGGCCGAGGGCACCGACCCGACCGACGTGATCCGCATGTACACCGCGATGCGATCGGGCGACGTCGCCCGCGTCGCCGCCATCCTCGACGCCCGCCCCGACCTGGTGGACGTGCGCGAGCAGTGGACCCGCGCCGACAGCTTCGCCCACCGCCTGCCGTGGACCGCCGGCGGCGGCACGCCGCTCCTGCGCGCCGTCGAGCGCGGCGACGTCGCCATGGTGCGCCTGCTGCTCGACCGCGGCGCCGATCCCGACGGCTCGTGCACGTGCGACGGCGGCGAGAGCCCGCTGTGGGTCGCGGTGGCACAGCACGAGACCGAGATCGTCGACGAGCTGCTCGCCCGGGGCGCCGACGCCGACGTGCGCGCGTTCGAGGGCGTGTCCGCCCTCGACGTCGCTCGCATGCGGGGCTACGACGACATCGCCGAGCGTCTGCTCGCCAATGGTGCGACGCCATCGACGGTGACGCCGTTCACCTTCGAGGCGGTGCCGGGCGCGACCGGCATCAAGACCATCGACCTGTGGTGCCCGCTGCCCGAGCGCGGGCTCGCCCACCTCACACCGGGCTTCGGCATCGGCGCCATCGTGCTGGTGGCCGAGCTGTCGCACCGCGCTCGCAAGTCCGGTCGACGGGTGGTGTGGACCGGCTTCGTGCAGGCACCGACGGATCTCGGTGACGTGCACCACGCGCTGGCCGAGTCCAACGTCAGCGACCTCGTCGACGTCTCCATGGCGCCGCCGACGGCGTCGGTCGAGGAGCAGGTCGCTGCACTCGACAGGGGGATCGCGATCGCCGGCGACGATGCGCTCCTCGTCGTGTTCGCCGAGACCGGTCGGCTGTCCGCGGTCGAGGAGCGGCTGCCGGCGCTGGCCGAGCGTGGCGCGCTCACGCTGGTGGTCGCGCCCCTCGACGGCTCCGTGTCACCGCCCCCGCGGACGGGCACCCCGTACCTGGCGTCGATCACGTTCGACGTGGAGCGGGCGCGGCGAGGCCGGTGGCCGGCGGTGAGCCCGGAGTCGTGGAGCAAGGTGGCCGATCCCGAGATCGCCGAGCTGGCCGACCTCGCCCGGGCGAACATGACCGACGAGCTCGACGCCTACCTGGCGCAGCCGTTCTTCGTGGCCGAGCCGGTGATGGGCTCGCCCGGCGAGACGGTCACGCCTGAGGACCTGCGCGCCGCCGTGCGCCAGCTCGTTCAGGCCGTGCCAAAGGCGTAACCGATCAGGTCGGCGAACAGCTCCTCGGGGTCGTGCTCGATCCCGCGGCGCTTGAACCAGTCGCACACGTTGAGCACGTCACGGTGGAGGAAGTCGAGGCCCGAGGGGTTCTCGGCGATCTCCACCGCCTGCGGGAAGTCGATGAACCACAGGCGGTCCTCCCACCAGAGCATGTTGTAGGCGGAGAGGTCGCCGTGGGCGATGCCGGCGGCCGTGATCTCCCGCAGGCCGTCGACCAGCTGCTCCCACGCCGACTCGAGCTGCGGTCGCTTGAGGCGAGCGCCGTTCAGCTGCGGGGCGGCGCCGTCGAGGTCGCCGACGTACTCGAGGTAGAAGAGGTCGTTGGCGAACGACTCCGGGAACGGGACGTTCACGCCGACCTGCCACAGCTTGGTCATGACGTCGAACTCGTGGTTGGTCCAGCGGTCCTGCAGCAGTCGCTTGCCGTAGTTGCTCATGACGTTCACGGCGCGACGGTCTCGGCTCTTGCGGAACTGCCGGCCCTCTCGGTACTGCACGTCGTTGGTGAACGTGCTCGCGCGCTGCAGCCCGAGGGCCTCCAGCTCGCCCTTCTGCTTCACGCCGCGGGGCATGTAGAACTTCCGGGCCAGGACGCAGGTGCGGCCGTCGTCGCCGGTGCGCTCGACGATGTTGATCTGCGCTTCCTTGCCGCTCTTGAGGGTGCCGAGATCGATCTCGGTGTACGGCTCGCGGACGAGCCAGTCCGGGGTGGGACGCACGGGGTCTCCTGGGTTCGACGGGTCGGTGGGCGACCGGTCGCGGGGTCCCTCAGTGGGAGCCGTGCGCGCGACCGGGAGAGCGAACCGAGGCGATGGCAGTCATCGTTCGTGCTCCTTCCGGTCGTAGGGGTGCTGCTTGCGCGACCCTACGGCATCCAGGCCCGCCGGCCGCCGGCCTTTCTCCGTTCTCGGTACCGGAACGTGCCAGATCTGGCACGTTCCGGTACCGAGAACGCGTCAGGAGGGGTCCGGTGGCCACCGTCACACCCCGCTCGGGAACATCTGTCGTGGTCCCGGCGTCTGTTCCCCTGTGCTGCGCCGTTCGCTCATCCTCCTGCCGATCCTCCTCGTCGCCGCGTGCGGTCGGGGCGGCGACGGCGCGGTCGTCGCAGCACCCGATCCCACGACCACGCAGACCCCGGCCGCTCTCACGGCCACCGTCGACTGGGCCGCAAGGACGATCACGGTGGACGGCGACGTGCCGTTCGACGTGAGCTTCTGCGACGGCGAGGCGCCCCTGCTGTGCATCACCGACGACGGCACCCATCTCGGTGTGCTCGAGCTGGCCACGTTCCCCGAGGCGGTGACCGACTTCGACGCATGGGCATCGTCGTTCTACGACTCGATCGCCGCTGACCGCACCGTCGGCTGCGACCCGACGTACGCCCTCGACGGCGAGAAGCCGGTGGCGGCGCCGTTCGCCGGCGCCCTCGGCGTTCGCTACGGCTTCGTCGGGCAGACCGAGGGTCGCCCGGTCGAGCGCGTGCTCGGGTACGCCATCAACGACGCCGGCGGGCTGCGCCTGCTCGTGGCCAACGCGCTCGCCGACGACGCCTGCCTGGCGCGTGAGAGCGAGCTCCCGCTCGACGTCATCGACGACGTCGCGCCGCTGCTGGCCGCGATCGCCGAGGGGTCCCGCTTCTAGCGGAGGTCGAAGCCGAGGTCGAAGGAGACGACGGCGCCGGCGAAGATGTTCTCCTCGATCACCGGCTCGGTGATCACGTGCAGGTTGGTGAACCGCTTCGCCATCTCGGCGAACAGGATCTGGAGCTCGAGCCGGGCCAGCGACTGGCCGACGCACACGTGGGGCCCGAAGCCGAACGCCACCTGCGGGTTGGGTGAGCGCGTGATGTCGAACCGGAACGGATCCTCGAACACGTCCTCGTCGCGGTTGGCGGACGGATAGAGCAGCGCGATCCGGTCGCCGGCCTTCACCGGCGTGTCACCGATCTTGTCGTCGGTCACCGCCGTGCGGAACATCTGGTTCAACGGCGTGACCCAGCGGATGACCTCCTCGACGGCGCTGACGACGAGCGTCGGGTCGGCGGCCAGCATCTCCCACTGGTCCTGGTGATCGCAGAACACGCGCAGGCCGCGGGCGATGACCGTGCGCGTCGTCTCGGCGCCGCCCGAGATGAACAGGCCGGTCTCGTTCATGATCGTGTGGTCCTCCATCGGGCAGCCCTTGACCTGCGCGTTGGCCCACGTGGAGATGAACGACTGGTTCGGCTCCT
>DASUCO010000161.1:0-14618 GCA_036275955.1 Acidimicrobiales bacterium | reverse complement strand
GCCACTGCAGCCAGCACCGCGAGTCCGTTCATCAAGGAGATCGCGACGATCACCGCGTCGGACGACGAGCTGCGCGCCATCCTGCTCGAGGCCGAGCTGCCGCCGCTGCTCCCCGCCCTCGCCTACGCGACGGGTGACCTGTCCCTGCTGCGCGAGCACCTGAAGCCAGATCCGCTGCTGTTCGCCATGCCCCAGGGCGGCCTCACCGAGGAGCAGCAGGCCGAGATCCGCGAGCTGGCGCTCCAGGTCCTGATCGGCTTCCGCGACGGCGGGTGCAAGGTGGCGCCGGTCCCGCCGGAGGAGGACGTCCAGCGGATCATGGAGTACGCCGTCGGCGGCGCCGACATGGGCGCGTACATCCCGCTCCTCGAGGAGGAGCTGGCCCACCGCGGCGAGGACCGCCGCGCGCCGGACTGGAAGAACCCGGGCGTCGACTTCACCGTCCTCATCATCGGGGCCGGCATGTCCGGCCTGCTCGCCGCCCACCGCCTGCAGCAGGCCGGTGTGGCGTTCACGATCTACGAGAAGAACGCCGACGTCGGCGGCACCTGGTACGAGAACCAGTATCCGGGCTGTCGCGTCGACAACCCGAACCACAACTACTCGTACTCGTTCGCGCAGAAGCACGACTGGCCGTACCACTTCTCCACCCAGCCGGTCCTGCACCAGTACTTCCGCGACATCGCCGACGTGTTCGACCTGCGCAAGCACATCAAGTTCGAGCACGAGGTCACCTCCGCGACGTGGGACGAGCCCACGTCGACGTGGACCGTGGTCGTGCAGGAGCCGGACGGCACGCAGCAGACGGTGACCGCCAACGCGGTCATCAGCGCCGTGGGCCAGCTCAACCGGCCCAGCTACCCGACGACGATCCCTGGCTTCGGCGACTTCGAGGGCCCGGCGTTCCACTCGGCCCGTTGGCGCCACGACGTCGACCTCACCGGCAAGCGGGTCGCCGTCATCGGCACGGGCGCGTCGGCCATGCAGCTGATCCCCGAGATCGCGCCGCAGGTCGGCGAGCTCCTGGTGTTCCAGCGCACGCCGGCATGGATGGGTCCGACCCCCGAGTACCACGAGCCGGTGCCGGACGGGCTGAAGTGGCTCTATGGCCACGTCCCCAGCTACGCCGAGTGGAACCGCTTCTGCATCTTCTGGCGCATGGGGGACGGCTCCATCGCCAACGTCACCGTCGATCCCGACTGGATGGCGAACGAGGAGATGGGCAAGGCGGGCGAGTCGGTCTCGATGATCAACGAGTTCATGCGCCAGCTGCTCATCGAGAACTTCAAGCTGGAGTTCGGCGACCGACCGGATCTGCTCGACCGGGTCATCCCCCACTACCCGCCCGGCGCCAAGCGGATGATCCGCGACAACAGCATCTGGGCCACCACGCTCAAGCGCGACAACGTCAAGCTGCTCGACGGCGGTGGCATCCAGCGCATCACCGCCAACGGCATCGTCGACGCCGACGGCGTCGAGCAGCAGGTCGACGTCATCATCTACGGCACCGGCTTCACGGCCTCGAAGTTCCTGACGCCGATGAAGGTCACCGGCCGCGACGGCGTCGACCTCCACGAGCACTGGGCCGGTGACGCCCGCGCCTACCTGGGCGTGACGATCCCCGGCTTCCCCAACCTGTTCTGCCTCTACGGGCCGAACACCAACATCGTCGTGAACGGCTCGATCGTCTACTTCTCCGAGTGCGGCGTGCGCCTCATCCTCGGCCTGCTGGGCATGACCCTGCAGGGCGGGCACAGGGCGATCGACGTCCGCAAGGACGTGCACGATGCGTTCAACGAGCAGGTCGACGCCGAGAACGGCCGCATGGCGTGGGGCGTGTCGTCGGTGAACAGCTGGTACAAGAACGAGCACGGCCACGTCGCGCAGAACTGGCCGTTCACGCTCCTCGAGTACTGGCAGCGGACGGCCAACCCCTCCGCCGACGACTACGACTTCTCATAGCCCACGACGCGTTCTCGGTACCGGAACCGACCACATGTGGTTGGTTCCGGTACCGAGAAGAATCGGACGCCGCTGACCGTCTGGGCATAGTGTCCGCGCACACGGCGAACCGGGGGGTCGCACATGCGCCAGCTCAGCGGGATGGACGCGTCATTCGTCTACCTGGAGGGACCGCGACAGCCGATGCACATCGGCTCGATCGCGATCTACGACCCATCCACCGCACCTGACGGGAAGGTGACGTTCAAGGGGATCCTCGAGCACATCACCGGGCGCATGCCGCTGGTGCCCTCGTACCGGGAGAAGCTGGCCCGCGTCCCGCTCGACCTGGATCACCCGTACTGGGTCAACGACCCGGACTTCGACCTCGAGTTCCACGTGCGCCACATCGCCCTGCCCAAGCCCGGTGACTGGCGCCAGCTGTGCATCCAGGCCGCTCGCCTGCATGCCCGGGCACTCGACCTCGATCGCCCGCTGTGGGAGTTCTACGTGATCGAGGGTCTCGACAACGTCGACGGCATCCCCGAGGGCTCCTTCGCGCTGGTGAGCAAGGTGCACCACGCGGCCATCGACGGCGTGTCCGGCGCCGAGATGACGGCGGTCATCCACGACCTCACACCCGATGGTGGCATGGCGCCGGCCGAGGACACGTTCGTGCCCGAGAAGCTGCCGTCGGCGATCGAGCTGCTCTCGAGGGCGGGCATCAACAACGCGACGCAGCCGCTCAAGATGGCGCGCCTCGCTCGCCGGACGGCTCGCAACACGCTGCGCAACATCGGCGCCCTGCGCTCGGCGCTGCCGGCGGCGCCGCGCACCCGCTTCTCCGGCGTGATCACACCGCACCGCGTCATCGACGGAGTGGCCTTCGACCTGGCCGAGATGAAGCGCATCAAGTCGGCGGTGCCGGGGGCGACGATCAACGACGCCGTGGTCGCCGTCGTCACCGGCGCGCTGCGCCGCTACCTCCAGGACAAGGGCGAGCTGCCCGACACGCCGATGCAGGCGATGGCGCCGATCTCGGTGCGGACCGAGGGCGAGGCCGGAACCATGGGCAACCAGGTGTCGGCCATGACGGTCGCCCTCCCGGTCACCATCAGCGATCCGCTCGAGCGCCTCAAGACCGTGTACGCCGGCACGCAGTCGTCCAAGGAGATGACGAGCGCCATCGGTGCCCGCACGCTCTCGGACTACTCCCAGTTCGTGCCGTGGGCGCTGGCGGGCCTCGCCACCCGCACGGCCAGCCGGTTCAACCTGGCCAACCGGACCAACCTGCCGATCAACACCGTGATCACCAACGTGCCCGGTCCCCAGATCCCGCTCTACATGGCCGGCGCGCAGATGGTGGCGCTGTTCGGCATGGGCCCGGTGACCGACGGCATGGGGATCATCCACCCGGTGTTCTCGTACAACGGGACGATCACCATCTCGTTCACGTCATGCCGCGAGATGCTGCCGGATCCCGCCGTCTACGCGCAGTGCCTGCGCGACGCGTTCGACGAGCTCAGCGAGGCGACGAGGTAGCGGGCGGGAACCACGGGCGCCACAGCCCGCGGGCCTCGAACGGCGCCCACGAGCCGACCGGCTGGGCCAGGCGGTCGGCCACGACGTGCAGCACGGCCGGGTGGTGGCCCAGTCCGCAGTGCGAACCGACGACCTCGATCGACTCGTGGCGGGCACCGGACCCGTCGCAGCACGCGGCCCACGGCGCCACGCCGTCGGTCTTGGAGTAGATCGCGGTCGACGGCATCGACAGCTCCGACGACTTCGTGCCCGACATCATGCGGAACGGCGAGCCGAGCGTGATGACCTGCCGCACCTGTTCGGGGTTCATCCGGGCGAGGCGGCGAGCGAAGATGCCGCCCATCGACCAGCCGACCAGGCTCACCGGGAGCCCGCCCCGACCGTGCAGGTCGACGAACCGGCGGTCGACGCCGTCGAGCATGGCTGCCGTCGGCCCCGCGTTGCGCCCGAGCTGCCAGCCGTGCACGTCGTAGCCGAGCCGCCGCAGGAACCGGCGCAGCGGGCGGGTCGACACGTCGGTCGCACCGAGGCCCGGCATCACGAGCACGGTGTGGCCGTCGCCGCGCGGCGAGCCGGCCAGGAGCGGCGCTGCCGCAGCGAGCGCGCCCAGCTCGCCGACGGCACGAGGTGCCTCGAGGGCCAGGAGCGCGGGACGGGAGAGCGACATCGACGGAGGCATCGCCCCCAACGCTATGCCCAGGGCGACTCGATGCCGAAGCGCTGCTCGAAGCTGAACAGCTTCGCCGTCTGCGTGCCGGTGCCGAGGAGCACCCCGTCGGGCGACCAGCAGTGGGCTTCGCCGTACCCGTAGCCCTCGTGGGCCAGCTGCCCCCGCAGGTCGAGCAGGATCCACTCGCAGTCGACGAGGTGTCCCACACGCAGGGAGTTGTCGAGGCTGGTGCCCGCCCCCAGCACACCGGCGGCGTCGCAGATGGCGAGGGGCACCATGTCGGCGAGAAACCCGAGCTTGGCCGCCGTGGTGGTCGGCTCGTCGATCATGCGCACCCACATGGCCTTGCGGCCGGCCTGCTCGCCGTCGAGCAGGTCGGCGGTCCGCATCTCGAGGATCTGGTGGTGGCCTGGGCCGCCGGGCTCGTTCCCCCAGCGGTTGGTGCCGACGCGCTCGGCACTCTCCTCCGGTGGCGTCACCGTCGGCATGGTGACGCCGAGGCCGTGCAGGCCGTCGCGCCGCCCGGTGGCCGTCGAACCCACGGCGGCGAACAGCACCCCGCCGCCGACGAGGGCCGTCACTCGCACCTGGTCGACGTAGTGGCCGCGGGCCAGCGGCTCGACGTCGACCTCGACCACGTCGTCCATGGCCGCGGTGGCGACGAGCTGGGTCGACGCCCACAGCGCCGGACGCCCGGTGACGACCTCCATGGCGGCGAGCGCGGCGGCCAGCGCGGTGCCGCCGTACAACATCCCATCGGGACGGCACAGGTGGGGCTGCAGCACGAAGCGCAGCCGATCACCGCTCGGCTCGAGACCGAGCAGGCGTGCGTCCAGCGAAGATTCGGTCAAGCGTCGACGGGCATGCCGGCGGCGGTGGCCGGCGCGTGCTTGACGTCGTCGGGGCCGAACTGCTTGGTCCAGCACGCGAACTCGAGCGTGGTGCCGTTGGGGTCCCGGAAGTAGATCGACCGGACGAACACGTCGCCACCATCGGTGGCCGCGTCGTAGTCCGCCTTGTGGCCGCCATCGAGCGAGTCCGCGTGGTTGATGGCGTAGGTGACCTTCACGCCCTTGGCCTTCAGCTTCTCGCGGTACTCGTCGAACCGCTCGGCCGGCACGTCGAACGCGAGGTGGTTCATGGTGCCGATGGCGCTCATGCCGTTCGGTCCCTGCAGTGACGTACCGGGCTCGCCCTCGGGCGCCTCCGGGAACCAGAAGAACGCGATGCCGTCGACGCCGTTGCCCATGTCGAGGAAGAAGTGCTGACCCCGACCGCCCGGCAGCTCCATCGTCTTCACCAGCTTCATGCCGAGCACGTCCTCGTACCACCGGACGGTCTCGGCCATGTCGCGAGCGACGAGCGCCAGGTGGTTGAAGCCCCGCAGCTCGAACTCGGTGTTCGTGCTCTCGCTGCCCCGGGGCGCCATCCCCTCATTGCACACCATCGGCGCCGCACGGGTCAACGAGACCGCCTCCAGCGCCCGGATTGCATACGATCTGGCGGTGCCGCGACTGCGAGAGATCCCGAAGGGCGAGGCCGAGGCGCCGATCGTCCTGTCCATGTACCAGCGATTGTTCGGCGACCGAGACCCCGTCGCCGAGCCCGGGACCGCCACGGGCACCCCGGGCGACTGGTGGACGGTGTTCGCCAACTCGCCCGACGTGCTCGAGCACGCCACCCGCGGCTTCGGGCTCTACGCCAGCCCCAACCGCAAGGTGGCGCCCGCGCTGCGCGAGCTGGGTCAGACGCGCGCTGGGTGGCTCGTCGGCAGCCAGTTCGTGTTCAGCCAGCACTGCAAGTCGTGCCGGGCCCTCGGGTACTCGGAGGAGAAGATCGACGCGCTCAAGGCGTGGCAGGTGTCTGATCTCTTCGACCCGCTCGAGCGAGCGCTACTCGCGTACACCGACGCGCTCGTGCTCGGCTTCGGCCGCGTCGACGACGCCGTGTTCGACGCCATGCGTGCCGGTGGCCTCGACGACGAGGCGATCCTCGAGTTCACCTACATCACGATGATGTACACGATGCACGCCGTGATCTCGAAGGCGCTGCACCTCGAGTACGACGACCGCGAGGATCCGATCGTCGAGATCGCCGCGCCGGCGGACCAGGCGGCCGACATCGGCGCCGCCATCGCGTACGACGAGAAGTGACCTCGGGGCCGCTCACCGGCGTGCGGGTGCTCGAGCTCGGCAGCTTCATCGCCGGGCCGTTCGCCGGCCAGCTCCTGGGCGACTACGGCGCCGACGTCATCAAGGTGGAGACGCCGGGCGAGGGTGACCCCATGCGCCGCTGGGGCGTCACCCGCGACGGCGACAGCCTGTGGTGGCCGACCATCGGCCGCAACAAGCGGTCGGTGACCCTCGACCTCAAGGACGAGCGGGGCCGGGACCTGGCGCGCCGCCTCGCGTCGAGGTGCGACGTCGTGCTGGAGAACTTCCGACCCGGCGTGCTCGACAAGCTCGGCCTCGACTACGCCACGCTGTCGGCCGACAACCCGCAGCTGGTCATGACCCACATCAGCGGCTACGGGCAGACCGGCCCGCTGGCCCGCCAGGCCGGGTTCGGCAGCATCGGCGAGGCCATGGGCGGTATCCGCCACACGACGGGCAGCCCCGACCGGCCGCCGGCGCGCGCCGGCATCAGCCTCGGGGACGCGCTGGCGTCGGTCTTTGGCGTCATCGGCACCATCGCCGCGCTGTACTCGGCCCGCGTCACCGGGAAGGGCCAGGAGGTCGACGTCGCCCTCTACGAGGCGGTGGCAGCGCTGATGGAGTCGACGATGGCCGACTACGAGCTCGGCGGCGTGACGCGCACCCGGTCGGGGTCGGTGCTGCCGGGCGTGGCGCCGTCCAACGTCTACCCGACCGCCGACGACGCCGACGTCGTGATCGCCGGCAACGCGGATGCCGTGTTCAACCGGCTGTGCAAGGCCATGGGCGCGCCCGAGCTGGCTGATGACACGCGCTTCGCCACCCACGGGGCGCGGGGCGAGAACGCCGAGCAGCTCGACGCACTGATCGGCGCCTGGACCTCGACCCTGCCGTGTGCGCACGTGCTGGCCATCCTCGACGAGCACGCGGTGCCCGCCGGTCGCATCTTCACCGCGCCGGACATGCTCAGCGATCCGCAGTACCTGGCCCGCGACATGGTTCGCCGCGTGACGTCGGCACAGGGCTGGGATGTCCCCATGACCGGCATCGTGCCGAGGTTCACCGCGACGCCCGGCGACATCCGCCGACCCGGTCCGCGCCTGGGTGAGCACACGGCCGAGGTCCTGCGCGAGCTGCTGGGCGAGGAGGTCTCGTGAAGCTGCGCGATGTGACGCTGCGAGATGGGCTGCAGGACGAGCAGCCGATCGCCACCGAGGACAAGCTGGCCGTGTTCGACGCACTCGTGCGGGCCGGCGTGCGCGACCTCGAGCTCAACAGCTTCGTGCGCCCGGACCGGGTGCCGGCCATGGCCGACGCCGCCGAGCTGGCGGCGGCGACGAACGGGGCCGACATCGAGCGGTGGGCCCTCGTGCTCAACACCCGCGGCGTGCAGCGCGCCATCGAGTCGGGCATGGACCGCCTCCAGTTCGTGGTGTCGGTGTCCGAGACGCACAGCCAGCACAACGCCGGCCGCTCTCCCGCCGCCGCCCTCGACGAGATCGATGCCATGGCGCGGGACCTGCCCGACGGCGTGCGCTTCGAGGTGACGCTGTCGACCGCGTTCGGCTGCCCCTACGAGGGGCCGGTCGCAGCCGCCGCCGTGCTGGCCGCCGCCGAGCGGGCGCTTTCGGCCGGCGCCAGCGCCATCTCGCTGGCCGACACGATCGGCACCGGCGTGCCCCGCGAGGTGGCGGCGCTGGTGCGCGACGCCGTCGCCATCGGCGGCGAGGTCGGCGTGCACCTGCACGACACCCGCGGCCTCGGCATCGCCAACTGCCTGGCCGCCTTTGATGCCGGCGCCCAGCGGGCCGACGGCACGGTGGGTGGACTCGGCGGCTGCCCGTTCGCACCGGGGGCCAGCGGCAACCTCGCGCTCGAAGACCTCGTGCACGCGCTCGAGGAGTCCGGCGTGGACACCGGCATCGATCTCGAGGCGCTGGTGGAGGCGGCCGAGCTGGCGTGCGGCCTCGTCGGTCGACCAGTGGAGAGCCACGTCGGCAAGGCGGGGCGGCGCTTTCGATCATGAGCGTGGCGGATGCGTACGCCAAGGTGCGGTCGGCGATCGTCGAGAGCCGCTACCCGCCCGGCCACCGGCTGGTCGAGCAGCGCATCGCCGAGGAGCTGGGCCTGTCGCGCACGCCCGTCCGCGAGGCGCTCCGCATGCTGCAAGCGGAGGGGCTGGTCGTCAGCGAGCGCAACCGGGGCGCCATGGTCCGACCGCTCTCGCCCACCGAGGTCGTCGACCTCTACGGCCTGCGCATCCGGCTCGAGTCCTACGCCGTCGAGGTGGCCACCGAGCGGGCCACCGAGGCCGAGCTGGCCGAGCTGGTCGAGGCGGCCGACGCGTTCGGCGCCGTGGGCGACGCTGATGTGACCGCCCTGCACGCTGCCAATCGCCGGTTCCACGACGGTGTGCTCGCCGCCGCCCGCCACCATCGCCTCACGGCGATGCTGGCGCGCACGGTCGACATCCCGCTCGTGTTCCAGGCGTTCCGCTCCTTCGGCCCGGCCGAGATCCGCCGCTCCGACACGTTCCACCACCTCATCGTCGAGGCCATGTGTCGGCGTGACGCCACGCGTGCGTCGGCGCTGATGGCCGAGCACATCGCGCAGGGGCGCGACGCGGTGCTGGACGCGCTGCCCAGCTAGGCGGCGGCGCGCTTCGCCTCGAACTGCGCCGCGTGGCGCTCGGCCATCCAGAGCAGCTGGATGCCGTTGAGGCGCGTCGGCGCCGTGCGCAAGGCGGCCGGCGTGCGCCGGAACACCCCGCGGACGCGTCGCGTCGTGCGCTCCAACCGCCGCTGGTCGAGCTCGGTCCACTCGAAGTCGAGCTGCTCCCGCAGTGACGGCGGGAGCGTGCCCACGCTGAACAGGCGCTGGGTCCGCAGCACCGGGCGCAGGGGCACGTGGAGGTTGAGCGGGAGCGTGGGGTCGGCGATGAACGATGCCAGGTCGCGCCCGACGTCGGTCACCTCGATCGACGCCACGGTCTCCTCGAAGTAGTCGCGGAAGGCGGCCAGCGTCGGCGGCTGGTCCTCCAGCGCCAGGCCGAAGCCCAGCGCCACCCGCATCATCTCCGAGTAGTACGTCTCGGCTTCCTCCGCCGACAGCGGCCCCACCAGCTCCTCGTAGCAGCGCAGCGCGGTGTCGAGCAGCGTGGCGTGCACCCACAACAGGTTGACCGGGTCGTTGGCCGCGTAGCCCCGACCCGTCACGAAGTCGTGGATCCACCGCACCCGCCGGCCGACGCGCTCGGCCAGCTCCTCCGAGCCGAACACCATCGCGTTCACGGCCTCGAGCGTCCCCTGGAGGCGGGCGAACGGGTTGCGCTTGAACTCGCTGTGGTCGTGCACGCCCTGCGCCACCGCGGGGTGCGCGAGCTGCAGCAGCAGGGCCCGGCCGGCGCCGAACAGCAGCGCCGGCTCGGCGTTCACGCGGCGGATCACCGCGTCGGGCGGAAACATCAGTCGGCCGGCCACCGCGGCTCCTTCATCGGGTCCACGCCGAGCACCGCCTTGCCGATCGTCTCGAGCGCCACGTCGTTGCTGGGCGGGTGGAACTGCCCGGCCCGGACGTCGCGGTAGAAGCGCTCGAGCGGCAGCTTCCGGAAGATCCCGTGGCCGCCGACCATGCGCAGGCAGCGGTCGACGGCGGCCTCGGCGTTGTTCACCGCGACGTACTTGATCGTGTTGAGCTCCTCGGGCATGAGCACGGCGCCCTCCTTGCGGCGCCGGAGCCCGTCACGCAGCAGCGCCTCGGCCGGGCGCAGGAGCAGCTCGACCTCCGACGCGCTGAAGATCTGCGCCGGCTGGTGCGACATCGGCGCCGAGGCACCGGTGACGGTGCGACCGCTCACGTAGTCGTAGGCGAAGCGCGCCGCGCTGCGGGCCACGGCGATGTACATCGCCGCGATCGTGCACGCGAACCACGAGAAGGCGCGCTCGGCGCCGCCCTCCCACACCGGCGCAGCGTCGGCT
Organism: Acidimicrobiales bacterium; assembly: GCA_036275955.1. Lineage (GTDB taxonomy): Bacteria > Actinomycetota > Acidimicrobiia > Acidimicrobiales > CADCSY01 > DATLFP01. The sequence continues at coordinate 4,335 of DASUCO010000161.1, read as the reverse complement.
CGACCGGCCTGCACCGCGATGTCGGGCACGAACACGTCGTCGAACACGACGTCCCACGAGCCGGTGCCGCGCATGGCCATCGTGTCCCAGGAGTCGACGAACTGCAGCCCCTCGGTGTTGCGGGGCAGGCCGAACAGCAGCAGCGAGCCGTTCTCGGTGTCGGCCGCGGTGCCCCAGAAGAAGTCGAGCACCGGTGCCAACGAGCAGAACGACTTCCGGCCCGTGATTCGGTAGCCGCCGTCGACCTTCACCGCCGGCGTCGACGACGTGCGCACGTTCAGGCCGGTGGCGGCGTCGGTGAGGCTGCCGCCGACCACGATGCCGCTGGCCACCATGTCGAAGATCGGCTTGCCCGTCTTGTCGCCCGCATACCAGGCCTCCGACGCCGACCCGATGCCGAAGATGTGCATGTTCGACGCCAGCGCCGTCGACGCGCAGGCGCCGGCGATGATCGCCTGCGTGGTGCACACCGTCTCCAGGTCGGCGCCGAACCCGCCCAGCTCCTCGGGCACCGCGATCTTGAGGTAGCCGGTCTCCTTCATGCGCTCGATGTTCTCGGTCGGGAACCGACCCGAGCGGTCGACCTCCGCGGCCCGAGCGCCGAACTCCTCGGCCAGCTCCTCGGCCAGCGAGATCACGTCCATTGCTTCACCTTCCGATCGAGAGGAACAGGTCTGTCGTCTGGTCGATCAGCCGCGTGCGGCTGACCGTGATGCGTCCGTCGAGCCATGCCATGAGCACCTCGGAGAAGCCGCCGACCACGAACGAGGCGGCCACCTGGCGGTCCTTGGAGCCCCCGGCGATGAGGTCAGCGAGCGCGAAGCTCGACTCGAGGCGGCGCCGGTTGAGCGTCTCGTTGCCGAGCGCCTCGTGGTACAGCACGCGGCCCCGCCGCCGGTCCTCGTCCACGAACCGCACCGTGCGCTCGACCACGACCCGCACCTGCTGGTCGGGCGGTGCCGAGGCGACCGCCTTGGCCACCGCCTCCGCCAGCTCCTCGCCCAGCCGGTCGTACACGGCGACCAGGAGCTCGTCGAGGTCGGCAAACGACTCGTAGAAGTACCGCGGGTTCAGCTGAGCCGCCGCGCACACCGCCCGCACCGTCGTCGCCGCCGAACCCTCGGTGCCGAGGAGGTCGAAGGCGGCGTCGAGCAGCAGGACGCGCCGCTCGGCCCGCCGATCCTCCGGCGACACCCCGGCCCACGACCTCACCTGCTTTGGCAACGGGCGTTACCATAGTCGGATGAGCGAGCGAACGGTTGCCGTCAACGGGGTCGAGCTGCACGTCGTCGAGGAGGGAACCGGGACACCGGTCATCCTCGCCCACGGCTTCCCCGAGCTGTCCTACTCGTGGCGCCACCAGATCCCGTTCCTGGCCGACGCCGGGTACCGGGTCCTGGCGCCTGACCAGCGCGGCTACGGCCGGTCGAGCCGCCCCGAGGCGATCAGCGACTACGACATCCACCACCTCACCGACGACCTCATCGGCCTCCTCGACGACATCGGCGAGGAGAAGGCCGTGTTCGTCGGCCACGACTGGGGCTCGATGGTCGTGTGGCAGCTGTCGCTGCTGCACCCCGAGCGCGTCGCCGGCGTGTGCGGCATGAGCGTGCCGTTCATCCCGCGCGGCCCGGTGTCGCCCGTGACGGCGATGCGCAACGTGTTCGGCGACTCGTTCTTCTACATCCTCTACTTCCAGGAGCCGGGCGTCGCCGACGCCAACCTCGGCGCCGACCCGGCCAGGACGATGCGGGGCATGCTCGCCGGCCTGTCGCCGAACGCCATGGCCCCGGTGGGCATCACCGACGACGCCGGCTTCGCCGAGCGCCTCCCCCAGGTCGACGAGCTCCCCGACTGGCTGTCGCAGGAGGAGCTCGATCACTACGTCGCCGAGTTCACGCGCACCGGCTTCACCGGCGGCATCAACTGGTACCGCAACTTCGACCGCAACTGGGAGACGACGCCCCAGCTCGACGGCGCCCACGTCACCGTGCCGTCGCTGTTCGTGGGTGGAGCCCTCGACCCGGTGCTCGTCATGAGCCCACCGTCGATCCAGGACGGCTTCCTGGACGACCACCGCGGCACGATCATCATCGACGGCGCCGGGCACTGGGTGCAGCAGGAGAAGCCCGACGAGGTCAACGCCGCCCTCCTGGAGTTCCTGAAGGGGATCTAGCGGCGAGCACTCCCGGTGCCTCGCTCGAGCACCCCGTAGGCAGCGTCGACCAGCGACTGGCCGCGCTCGTTCAGCAGGATGCCCGGACCCATGCGGTCCATCGAGTAGCCGAACGCCATGCCGTTGGACGGATCGGCGAAGCCGATGCTGCCGCCCGCTCCGACGTGGCCGAACGCGTGCTCACCGAGGACGACCGAGTCCTTCTCGGCCTTGTCGCGGTTGTCCATGCTCACCATGAACCCGAGGGCGAAGCGCGTCGCCAGCTGCAGGGTTGCGTCGCAGTTGGTGGCCACCGAGACCCGGCGCATGCGCTCGAGCGTTGCGTGGTCGACGAGCCGGCCGTCGTCGACCGCCAGCGGCGTGTACATGCCCGCCAGGCCGCGACCGTTGGTCACGCCGCCGCCACCGCCGATCTCGGCCGCGCGGTAGTCGCGGGCGTTCATGTTCGTGCTCATCACGTTCTGCATGGCCAGCGCCGGGATCGACGTCGGGTCGTTCAGCAACGTCAGGGCGAAGGCGCCGAGCGGCTCGCCGCTCTCCCGCGTGTACGGCGTCAGCGGCGCGACGCGCGCATCCTCGTCCTCGGGGAGACCGATCCAGAAGTCGATGCCGAGCGGCCCGGCGATCTCCTCCTGGAAGAACGAGCCGAGGGAGCGACCCGAGACGCGGCGGACCAGCTCGCCCACCGTCCACCCGAAGTTGATCATGTGGTAGCCGTTTCGGGTCCCCGGCTCCCAGAACGGCTCCTCCTCCTCGAGCAGCTGCACCACGCGGTCCCAGTCGTAGAGCTCGCCCCGCTCGATGGTGCGGCGGAACACGGGGACGCCGACCGAGTGGTCGAGCATCATCCGCACCGTCGCCTTCTCCTTGCCCCGCGTGGCGAACTCGGGCCAGTACTCGGCCACCGGCGCCTCGATGTCGAGCAACCCGCGGGAGGCGAGCACGTGGGCGCACAGCGCGGTGGCGCCCTTCGTGCACGAGTGCACGATGCTGATGCTGTCCTGCTGGAACGAGCCGCCCCACACGTCGACGACGGTCTCGCCACCCAAGGTGATGCACAGCGATGCGCCCTGCTCGCCGCGCTCGGCGAAGTTGGCGTCGAACGCGTCCACCACCGGCTGGAACCGGTCGTCCCAGGTGCCCTCAGCCACGATGCGACTCCAAGCACTCGGTGAGCAGCTCGATGGCTGCTGCGGTGAACGCGACCATGTTCGACGGCCGGTCGTCGACGCTGGTCAGCAGGTGACGGGTGGTCACGCCTCCGGGACCGGCCACCGCCAGCCAGGCGTGACCGGCGGGGTCGCCGTACGGGTTGGCCGGCCCGGCGGCGCCGCCCTCGCCGATGCCCCACGTCGTACCGAGCCGGGTGCGCGCCGCGGTGGCCAGCCATGTGGCCCACGCCTCGGTGGCACCACGGATGCCCTTCGGCGTCTCGATGACGTCGCCGAACAGGCCCTCCTTGGCGGTGCGGGTGTAGACCACCGCGCCGCCCACGTAGTACTTCGAGGCGCCGGGCACGGCGAGGAGGGCGGCGGAGATCAGGCCGCCGCACGCGCCCTCGGCCACGGCCACGGTCTCACCCCGCTCCTTCAGCAGCGCGGCGGCGCGGTCGGCGAGGACGGGATCGAGCACGACGGCGGAGCGTAGGTTCTGGGGATGGTCGAGCGGGTCGCCTACGACGAGTTCTCCTACTTCCACGAGAACGCCGCGGAGTACGGGTTGCCGTACGACGGTCCGCCGGCGGTGCGGCGCGAGGCGGTCGACCTCGGCGACGGGCGCCGGCTGAGCGCGCTCGTGTGGGGCACCGACGACCCCGAGCTGGTGCTGGTCCACGGCGGCGCGCAGAACGCGCACACGTGGGACACCGTCGCCATGGCACTGGACCGGCCGCTGGTGGCCGTCGACCTGCCCGGCCACGGCCACTCCGACGGCCCACGGGAGGGCGCCACGACGGACCCGGTGAGCAACGCGGACGACGTGGCCAAGGCGGTCGCGGCGCTGGCGCCGAACGCCTCGGGTGTCGTGGGCATGTCGCTGGGCGGCATGACGTCGATCGCCCTGGCCGACGCTCATCCCGAGCTCGTGCGCTCGCTGATCCTCGTCGACGTGACGCCGGGCGTCACCGGCAACAAGGCGAGCCAGATCATCGCGTTCGTGAA
>DASUCO010000160.1:0-4204 GCA_036275955.1 Acidimicrobiales bacterium | reverse complement strand
CGCCCGGTGCCGGCGCCGAGCCGCATCAGCACGAGCATGGCGACCGAGACGCTCAGGCCGGTGCCGATGGAGAACAGCGCCCACAGCGCCGCGCCGAACGTCGCGATGCGCACGCGGTTGTGGCGGTCGCAGTAGAAGGAGAGCGGGATCTCGACCAGCAGCAGGACGATCGACGTCACCGAGACGATCGAGAGGATCGCCGCGTTCGACAGGTCGAAGTGATCGCGGATGTCGGGGAGGAGCACCGAGAACGCGGTGCGATCCAGCTCGTCGACCGCGTTCAGCCCGACCAGGACGAGCAGCGGGAACGTCGGCGCGCCCATCGTGACCGCCGACGGCCGCCACTCGTCGAAGAACCGCCGCACCCGGCCCATTGGCCGGATTCCTAGCGCGTCGGGGACGGACTAGGCGAAGGCGCCGAGCAGGAGGAGCAGCAGGAGGATGACGATGGCGCCGATGATGACGAGGCCGACGGGGTTCACGCCCATGCCGTAGCCACCACCGGTTCGGGTCTCGGTCACGACGCGGCGCCGTGTCGGCACCTCACGCTCGACGATCCGCTCCGTCACCGGGACCTCACGCTCGACGACACGCTCACGCTCGATCTCGTAGTCACTCATAGGTAGGACGACTACCCGTCGTGGACGGGCCCGAACCCGCGAAGATGCCGCCATGGAGCGAACCGTGCTGCTGGACGGGCTGGGCTTCGCCGAGGGACCACGGTGGTATGACGACCGGCTGTTCTTCAGCGACATGGGCACCAAGCAGGTGCTGGCCGTCGGGCTCGACGGGAAGGCCGAGGAGATCTGCGTCGTCGACAACCGCCCGTCGGGCATCGGCTGGCTGCCCGACGGGACGATGCTCGTCGTGTCGCAGAACGACCGCCGCGTGCTGAAGCTGGTCGACGGCGAGCTCCAGACGCACGCCGACATCTCTGCGCTGGCGTCCGGTGCCTGCAACGACATGGTCGTGGACGGGCGGGGCAACGCCTACGTCGGCAACCCCGGCTACGACATGCGGAACCCGCCGAACCCGCTGCCGCCGGCCGAGGTCGTGCTCGTGCGCGCCGACGGCAGCGCCGAGGTCGTCGACCGCCAGGTCATGTTCCCGAACGGCTCGGTGGTGACGCCGGACAACCGCACGCTCATCGTGGGCGAGACGATGGGTCAGCGCCTCACCGCGTTCGACATCGCCGAGGACGGCACGCTCTCGAACCGGCGGACGTTCGCCGACATGACCGGCCGCGGGCCTGACGGCATCGCCCTCGACACCGAGGGCGGCGTGTGGGTGGCCGACGCCAACGGGCGCGCGTGCGTGCGCGTCGTCGAGGGCGGCGAGGTGACCGACGTGGTCGATGTCGGCCCCGCGCACTGCTTCGCATGCGCGCTGGGCGGGCCCGACCGGCGCACGCTCTTCCTGCTCACCGGTCCCGGCTTCTCGGGTGCGGCAATCAAGAGCCGCACCGGTGCCATCCAGACGACCGAGGTCGACGTCCCCGGAGCGGGCTGGCCGTGATGGACGGGCTCGTCGCCCTCGTCACCGGTGCCAGCCGCGGCATCGGCGAGGAGATCGCCAAGCGCTTCGCCCGCGACGGCGCGCACGTCTTCGTCACCGCCCGCACCGTGGAGGAGGGCGACCACGTCTATCCGGGCAGCATCAGCGCCACCGTGCAGGCCATCCGCGACGCCGGCGGCAGCGCCGAGGCGATCGCCGCCGACCTGGCCAAGCCCGAGGACCGCACCCGGCTGGTCGAGACGACGGGACCGGTCGACGTCCTCGTGAACAACGCGGCGATCACCTGGTTCGAACCGGTGGCCGACTTCGACGAGCACCACTACCGGACCATGTTCGAGGTGCAGGTGCGGGCGCCGTTCGAGCTGGCGCAGGCGTACCTGCCCGGGATGCGCGAGCGCGGCCGCGGCTGGATCCTCAACATCTCCTCGGGCGCCGCCATCCACCCGCAGGGCCCGCCGTACGTCCTGCGCGGCGCCGGCGGCACCGTCTACGGGATGTGCAAGGCGGCACTGGAGCGGTTCACCACCGGCCTCGCCGCCGAGGTGTGGGACGAGGGCATCGCCGTCAACGTGCTGTCGCCGTCAGGGCTGGTGCTCACGCCCGGCGTCCTGCACCACCAGCTCGACAAGCGCACCCCGGCCGACCGCCACGAGCCCGTCTCGTACATGGCCGAAGCTGCACACGCGCTGTGCACCGGCGACCCGAAGGTGCTCACCGGCAAGGTCACCTACGCCAAGCCGATCCTCGACGAGCTCGGGATCCCGTACCCGCCGGCGTAGCCGTCACGGGCGACCGCTACACGACCTCCATGCGCTACGGCTTCGTCCTTCCCGGCGGTTCCGCGCTCGAGCAGCTCGAGCTGGCCGTGCTGGCCGATCGCTCGGGCTGGGACGGCGTGTTCGTGTGGGAGGGCGGCTACGCGATCGACGCGTGGTCGCTGCTGAGCGCCATGGCGGTGCGCACCGAGCACGTCCGGCTCGGGACGATGCTGACCCCGCTCCCCTGGCGTCGACCGTGGAAGCTGGCCGGCCAGGTGGCGACGCTCGACCAGCTGTCCGCCGGCCGGGCCATCCTCGCGGTCGGCCTCGGCGCGGTCGACACCGGCCTCGGCTCCTACGGTGAGGTCACCGACCGGCGCACCCGAGCCCAGCTGCTGGACGAGGGCATCGACCTGCTCGATGGGCTGTGGTCGGGCGCCCGCACCTTCGACGGCACCCACCACCACCTCGATCTCTCCGACGCGGTCGTCGAGGGGCCGACGCTCGTGCAGCGACCGCGCGTGCCCATCTGGGTCGTCGGCGCCAAGGACCGCGCTGCGTCCATGCAGCGCGTCGCCCGGTGCGACGGGATCCTCCCGACCACGATCGGCGACGGCGGCGCCCGCCAGTCGACCCCAGAAGAGCTGGCGGACGTGATCCAATGGCTCGACGACCACGGCGGCCGCCGCCCCGGTTTCGACGTGGTGGTGGAGGGCGAGACCGAGCCGGGCGACGCGTCAGCCGTCCAGCCCTATGCAGAGGCCGGTGCGACATGGTGGCTGGAAACGAGATGGGCGGAGTCGACACCGGCATCACTGCGGGCGCGGATCGAGGCGGGACCAGCACGGGTGACGTGATCCGCGAGCAGCTGCGGCTGCTGGCGGGCACGGCCACCGTCGGCCTCGTCATCGGCGCGCTCGTGGGTGGCGTGCTGGGCCGGCTGGCGATGCGACTCCTCGTCCTCACCTCGGACGACCGGCTCGATGGCGCACTCACCGACGACGAGGCCGTCGTCAACCAGTTCACGCTGAGCGGAACCGTCGGGCTGATCTTCTTCCTGGGACTCGGCGGCATCGCGCTGGCCTGGCTCTACCTCGGCGCCCGGCAGTCGCTGCCGACACCGCTGTGGATGCGGTCGGCGATCTGGGCCGGCCTGCTGTGGGCGGTGATGGGGTCGCAGGTGTTCGATCCCGACGGGTTCGACTTCACCCAGCTGTCCCCGACGTGGCTCGGCGTCATCGTGTTCAGCGCCATCTTCGTGGGCGTCGGCGCGCTCATCCCGGTCTATGCGGAGCGGGCGATCGAACGTTGGCCGTCGACCTGGCCCGCCCACCTTCCCCTGCTCGCGGCGCTGCCCGCGTTCCCGATCTTCGCCGGCGGCATCGTTGCGGTGATCGGTGCTGGGATGAGCGCGGAGTGGCGATTGGTCCGCTGGTTCGGCTCTGCGGTCATGGTCGCCATCGCCGTGCTGGTGGGCGTGCCGGTGGTGGCCGACGTGGTGCGCATCCTCTGATCGGCGCGCCCGCAGGTGCTCAGCGCCCCCGGGACTCGGCGCCGCCGACGGCGCGCGCCAGCTCGGCCTTGGTCATGCTCGACCGACCGGCGATCTTGTGGCGCTTGGCGTCCTCGTAGAGCTCGGCCTTGGTCCGGCCCTGCGGTCCCTTGTGGCTGTTCAGGCCACCGCGCCGGCTGGGCGACGGTCCTCGCCGCGACGACGGGCTCGAGGTCTTCGACTCGCCCTTCTGGGCGCGCTCCTTGTTCACCGTCCGCGCCGCGATCTGCTTGGCCTTCTTGGTCGGCGTCCCCCGTTCCTCGAGGGAGTCCTTGATGTGCTCGTACTGCTTCTCGCGCTTCTTGCTCCATCCAGGTACAGGCATGCCTGTCCTGTACCCGGGGTCAGCGCAGGGGTTGCAGGGCGTCGGCCAGCGGTT
>DASUCO010000159.1:0-13593 GCA_036275955.1 Acidimicrobiales bacterium | reverse complement strand
CGGTTGAACAGCTGCTCGTAGGTGAGACCGGTGCCGTCGCGCGGGCCGAGCGCGACGCGGTCACCGAAACCACTGCTCGCCATCTCGAGCAGCATCATCAGGTTCATCTGGGCGCGGTCAGATCCCGATGCGCTGCGCGAGCAGCTCGCGGTGGTACGTGGGATCGCCGAACAGGAGCTCGGACGACTTCGCACGCTTGAAGTAGAGGTGGGCCGGGTGCTCCCAGGTGAAGCCGATGCCGCCGTGGATCTGGATGTTCTCGGCCGCGGCGTGGAAGTACGCCTCGGAGCAGTACGCCTTGGCCAGCGAGGCCACCGACGGCAGCTCGTCGTTCATCTCAGCCGCGCACCAGGCCGCGTAGTACGCCGCGCTCTTGGCCGACTCGACCTCGAGGAGCATGTCCGCGCACTTGTGCTTGATGGCCTGGAACGAGCCGATGGGACGGCCGAACTGGATGCGGTCCTTCGCGTACTGGACGGCCATCTCGAGCACGAACTGCGCTCCACCGACCTGCTCGGCGGCGAGGCCGACGGCGGCCAGATCGAGCACCTTCTCGAGCACGGACCAGCCCTGGCCCTCGGTGCCGATGAGCTTGCCCTCGACGTCCTTGAACTCGAGCTTGGCCTGCTTGCGGGTCTGATCCATGGTCGACAGCGCGGTCTTGGTGAGACCGGCGGCGTCGCCCTGCACCGCGTAGAGGCTCGTCTTCCCGCCGCTCTTGGCGGCCACGATGATCAGGTTGGCGATGTGCCCGTCGAGCACGAACATCTTCTCGCCGTTGAGCTTGCCGCCGTCAGCGGTGAGGGTGATGCCCTCCTCGTCCCAACGGCCGTTGCTCTCGGTGAACGCGAGCGTGGCGATCGTCTCGCCCGACGCGATGCCCGGGAGGTAGTCCTTCTTGGCGGCGTCGTCGCCCGACAGCAGCAGCGTGCTGGCGGCGAGGACGACGGTCGAGAAGTACGGCGCGCACAGGAGACGGCGGCCCTGCTCCTCGAGGATGATGCCGAGCTCGATCCAGCTGTAGCCGGAGCCCCCGTACTCCTCGGGGATGGCGAGGCCCTGGAGGCCCAGCTGCTCGCCCATCTGCTTCCAGACGGCGGTGTCGTAGCCCTCCTCGGTCTCCATGAGGCGACGGACCTCGGCCTCGGCGGACTTGGAGTCCAGGAACGCACGGACGGTCTTGCGGAGCTCTTCCTGCTCCTCGGAGAAAGCGAAGTTCATGGGCCGGAACGTAGGGCGGTTGCGTCCAGCCGTCCACTGGTGTTGTGTACACACGTGCTACGCGTCGGGATCAGGGAGCTGCGCAACGACGTGGCCGCCGTCGTCCGCCGGGCGGCCGCTGGCGAGCGGGTGGTCATCACCGTGGACGGTCAGCCGGTGGCCCAGCTCGGGCCGCTGGAGCCGACCGGCGCGCCGACGCTCGACGACCTCGTGGCCAGCGGTCACGTCCGCCCCGCCCACCGGTCCGCCCCCGAGCCCCCGGTTCCCGAGAACGCCCCCATCGACGCCCGCAGCGACTGGATCCTGGATGACATCCGCGGCGCCTGACCCCCGTTCTCGGTACCGGAACCGCCCAGATCTGGTCGGTTCCGGTACCGAGAACGCGCAGTGATGCTCGCCGTCGACGCGTCGGCGCTGGTCAAGCGGTACCTGCACGAGCCCGGGCGGGAGCTGGTGCTGGAGGCGATGGCGGCCGACGACGTGTGGTGCGCGTCGGAGCTGTGTCGCACCGAGGTGCTGCTGGTGCTGCACCGCGTCGCGTCCGGTCCTCGTCAGGCCGGCGCGCTGGGGCGGTCGTTCCGTGACGACTGGGATGCGTTCAACGTCGTGCCCGTGGACGACCGGTGCCTGGCCCGCGCCGCCGACATCGGCGTCGAGTTCGGGCTGCGCACCGTCGACGCCGTGCACCTGGCGGCGGCCGACCGGCTGCCCCGTCCGACGCACTTCCTGACCTTCGACCGCCACCAGATCCCGGGCGCGCTGGCCCTCGGCCTGCAGGTGATCAGCCCTCTAGCCTCGGAGGCATGAGCACGACGTTGCACTGGCAGGGGGACGGAGCGGAGATCCACAAGGTCGTCGTCGGCCCCTACGAGAACAACGTGTTCATCCTCCGGTGCACGCAGACCGGTGATGCCGTGCTGCTCGACGCGGCCAACGAGCACGAGAAGCTGCTCGACCTGTGCAAGGGCCTCGGCGTGCGCTCGGTGCTCGAGACGCACGGCCACTGGGACCACATCCAGGCCGTCCCCGCCATCCGCGATGCCGGCTACCGCGTGGCGGTGACGGCCGACGACGCCAAGATGCTGCCGAGCTACGACGACATCCTCGAGGACGACTCGATCATCGAGGTCGGGCGGCTCAAGCTGCACACCATCCACACGCCCGGGCACACGCCCGGCTCGATGTGCTTCAAGCTCGTCGACCAGCCGGTGCTGTTCAGCGGCGACACGCTCTTCCCCGGCGGCGCCGGCAACACCGAGAAGGACGCCAACCGGTTCAAGCAGATCATCGAGCAGATCGACCGCAAGCTGTTCACGCTGCCGCCCGACACCATCGTGATGCCGGGTCACGGGGCGGACACCACCGTCGGCACCGAGCGACCCCATCTCGACGAGTGGATCGAGCGCGGCTGGTGAACGCGCTGGACGCGATCTTCCAGCGCCGCTCGATCGGCCGCCTGCAGGAGCCGGCGCCGAGCGACGACGACCTGCGCACCATCCTGAAGGCGGCGGCGGCCGCACCCGACCACGGGGAGCTGCGGCCGTTTCGCTTCACCATCCTCGACGGCGACGCGCAGGACCGCTTCGGCGTCGTGCTCGAAGACGCCTACCTGGCGCGCTGCGCGGAGACGGGACGCGAGCCGGACCCGAAGAAGCAGGAGAAGGAGCGCACGAAGCTCGGCCGCGCCCCGGTGGTCGTGATCGTCAGCGCCGTCGACCAGGAGGACGAGAAGATCCCGTTCGTCGAGCAGCGCGACGCTGCCGTCGCGGCGGCCGAGAACGCGCTCATCGCCGCCACCGCCCTCGGCTACGGCTCGATGTGGCGCACCGGCGCCCCGGTCGACGATCCGCGCGTGAAGGCGGCGCTGGGGCTGCGTGACAAGGACGCCATCGTCGGCTTCCTGTACCTGGGCACGACTCCGGAGCGGTTCACGGTGACGCCGCACGACCCCGACGTCGACGCGCTGCTCCTGCCGTTCGGCTGACATGAGGTACGACGAGCGGCCGGTGGACGACACCCCGCTCCACACCGAGGACCTGCCGCCGACGCCGGTGCGCGACCGCAACATCCCGGCCACGGCGTGGGTCGAGGCGCCGCCGGGGCTGCTCGCCCTCGAGCCGGTGGCCGAGTACAAGCGCCGCATCGGTCCGTGGCTGCTGTGGCGCAGCGGCCCGGCCACGGGCGACCACGCCACGTACCTCGCCATCGACCATGCCGACCTGACCCACCAGCACGCGTTCCACCTCTTCCCTGACGGCAACGGCGACGGCGCGGGCCCTTCCGGCACTCGGCACACCCGCTTCCGCGCCTGGAAGGAGGACCTGCTCGGCAAGGCGAACGGGAGGGGGTGAAGATCCGCCTCGTCCTGGCCGCCGTCGGACTCGCCGCCCTGTCCTCGTGGACGCCGGCGCACGCCGCCACCTACGAGCCCGGTATCGACCTGTTCGCGTTCGACGACGCGCGCATCACCGAGTCGAGCGGCATCGTCGCCAGCTCCGTGCGCGACGGCGTGTACTTCACGCACAACGACAGCGGTGACGCGCCCCGCTTCTTCGCCGTCGACGATCGCGGCTGCACGCTGGCGTCGTACGACCTGGCCGGCTTCGACGTCGAGTCGTTCAAGGACAGCCATGACGTCGAGGACATCGCCCGCGGCCCGTTCGCCGGGACGTCGTCGCTGTGGCTGGCCGACATCGGCGACAACAACCACCGGCGCTCGGACATCGCCGTGCTGCGAGTCGACGAGCCGCAGTCGAACGCATCGGCGGTCCGGGCGAGCGACACCTGCCCGACGCCGGCCGCCGCGGTCGTGACCGCGACCACGTACCGGCTCGCCTACCCGGACACGCCGCACGACGCCGAGACGCTGCTCGCCGATCCGGCGACCGGCCAGCTCTTCATCGTCACCAAGACGCCCCTCGGGCAGGCCTCCGTCTACGCGGCGCCCCTGGCGCTGCGTGCGGATGCCGTGAACGTCCTGGAGCTGGTCGGCTCCATCGTGTTCCCGCCGTCGGCCACCTACGACCGCGACCCGGCCACCATCCCCGGCGCCGGCCAGCAGAACGCGTTCGACGTCGCCGGCCGGCTCATGTCCACCGGCGGCGACGTCGCGCCGGCTCGGGACCGCGTCGTCGTTCGGACGTACGCCGACGCGTGGGAGTGGGTGCTTCCCGCCGGTGCGTCGATCGGCGAGGTGCTGACGACCACGGTGCCGACGCAGCTGGCGCTGCGCTACGACCGCCAGGGCGAGGCCATCGCGTACACCCGCGACGGCTCGTCGCTGCTCACGACGTCAGAGGACGCCCACTCGATCGCCCACCTCTACATCGGCCGCTAACGCAGAGATCGCGGAGGCGGACCGAACCGGCCGAGCAGGAAGTCGCGGAGCGCCAGCAACCGAGCCCGCAGGTGCCAGAACGGGGTGCGACGGCCGCCGAGCGCGCCCCGGGCCGTCACCCACGCGGCCATCACGAATCGGATGAACGCGTGGTAGCGGCCGAAGTGGGTGCGCACCAGCAGCAGCGAGTTCCGCAGCATCAGGTACTCGGGCACCCCGACCTCGGATGACATGCCGGGGTTGCGGACGACCGCGCCCCACACGATCCCGACGTCCCAGCCGGCGCGGCGAGCGCGCTCGCCGAGGTCGGCCTCCTCGCCGTACGCGAAGTAGCGCTCGTCGAACAGCCCCACCTCCTCGAGGCACGCACGGCGAGCGACCATCAGCGTCCCGTGCGGGTGATGGCATGACTCCCAACCTGGCATGCGGTCGGTGGGCGCCAGCGTGCTTCCGAAGTACGGGTCGATGTGCGGCCGCCCCGACCACTCGTGCTCGCCGTACTCGGCACACGCCAGGCCCGCTCGCGGCCGTGACGTCGTCGCGTCCAGCAGCGTCGTGATGCAGTCGGGCGCCGGCTCCGCGTCGTGCGGGCACAGCAGCACCCACTCGTCGTCGGTGTTCGTGAGCCACCAGCGGAAGCCGACGTTGGCCGCGTTGCCGAACCCCAGGTTGCCGTCGTTCTCCAGCAGCACGACGTCCGGGTGCGCTTCGAGGATCGCCTTGCGGTCCTCGGCCGGAGAGGCGTTGTCCACCACGATCACGCCGCGCACGCCCTGCTCGCGCAGCGACGCGATGGTGCGCACGCACGCGTCCGGTCGTCGCCGGTGGACGACGACCGCGTGCATCAGCGGCTGAGGCGACCGGCCTCGAACGCGGCCGACTCGGCCTGCTCGAGCTGCTCCTCGACGATGTTCAGCCCGCCGTCCCAGAACTCGGGATCGGCCAGGTCGCAACCGACGATCTTGCCGAGCTCCTCCGGCGCCATCGACCCACCGGACGACAGCAGGTGCAGGTAGCGGGGGACGAAGTCGCTGCCCTGCTCCTCGTACTGGTGGTACACCGACAGCGCCAGCAGCTGGCCGTACGCGTAGGCGTAGACGTAGCCGGGCGTCCCGATGAAGTGCGGTACGTAGGACCACCACGACCGGTAGCCGTCGGTGACCTCGACGGCGTCGCCCAGCATCTCCTCCTGGGTCTGGGCCCAGATCTCGCCGAAGCGCTCGACCGACAGCTCGCCCTCGGTGCGGCGCGCCGTGTGGCAGCCGTCCTCGAACCGGTTCATCGCCGTCTGCCGGAACACGGTGGCGATGGCACCCTCGATGTTCTCGGCCAGCAGTGCGAGTCGCTCGTTGGGCTCGGTCGTCTGCTCCAGCAGCTTGCCGAACGTGACGGTCTCGCCGAACACGGAGGCCGTCTCTGCCAGGGTCAGTGGCGTGCCCTGGTGGAACGGGCCCTGCTCGCGCGCCAGGTAGGCGTGGAGGCCGTGGCCCAGCTCGTGCGCCAGCGTCAGCACGTCGTTGCGACGGGCCGTGTAGTTCAGGAACACGTACGGGTGCACCGACGGCACCGTGTACGCGCAGAACGCCCCGGGCCGCTTGCCCGGTCGCGCCGGCGCGTCGATCCAGCGGTCGTCGAAGAAGCGCTTGGCCGTCGTGGCCATCTCGTCGGAGAACGACGCGTAGGAGTCGAGGACGATCTGCTTCGCCTCCTCCCACGGGACGTGGACGTCTGAGGTCGCCAGCGACGCGGCGCGGTCCCAGTCCTTGAGGCGGTCGACGCCGAGCACGCGTGCCTTCAGCGCGTACCAGCGCTGCGGGATGTCGTAGCGGCGCTTGACCGCGTCGACCAGCGCCTGGACGGACTCGTCGGACGCCTCGTTGCTCAGGTTGCGCGACGTGATCCACGACGGGTAGCCGCGCAGGCGGTCCTCGATGGCCTTGTCGCTCAACAGCGTGTTGTACACGTACGCCCGCGTCCGCAGCCCCGGCCGCAGGGCGTCGGTGATCGCCGCCGCTGCGGCGGCGCGCGCCTCGGGGTCGGGCGAGGCGATGCGGCTGAGCGCGGCCTCCAACGTCGTCGTCTGGCCGTCGAGCTCCACCTCGATGGCCGAGGTCAGCTCGTTGAACAGCCGGCTCCACGCCTGGCGGCCGCTGACCGACTTCTCGGCCAGGATCTTCTCCTCCGGCTCGGACAGCAGGTAGGGCCGGTGCTTGCGCAGGTCTTCCAGGTAGTGGCGGGCGAAGCCGATGCGCTCGTCGGCCAGGAGATCGGCGACGCGGTCGTCGTCGAGGGCCGCCCACTCCAGGTCGAACCAGATGAGGGCGGTCGACACCGCCGTGGCCCGCTCCTGGTAGCGCTGCATGCGGGCGCCGTTCTCCTGGTTCGCCATGTCGGCCGCGAACAGCAGGGACGCCCAGTTGCCGGCTCGCCCGAGCAGCTCGCTCAGGTCGGCCTGGCGCTGCATGAACGTGACCAGCGCGTCCCGGTCGAACGCTGCGACGGTGCCCCGCTGGGTGGCCAGCTCCGCCCCCAGGCGGTCGGCGTCGTCGAGCAGCTCGTCGAAGGAGCGCCCGGCGATCAGGTCGGAGAGGTCCCAGACGACGTCTTCAGCCTCGAGGCGGTCAGTCACAGCCATGGCCGGAGGATAGGCGCGCGAGGGTTTCTCCTATCCAGGTAGTGCGAATACACTGGCCGGGTGTCCGGGCCGCTCTTCGCCATCGACGACCTCCACGTCTCGGTCGTCACCGAGGACGCCCCGATCCCGATCCTGAAGGGCGTCGACCTGCAGGTGCAGCCGGGTGAGGTGCACGCGCTCATGGGCCCGAACGGCTCGGGCAAGTCGACCCTGGCCAGCACGCTCCTCGGCAGCCCCGAGTACGAGGTGACGAGCGGCCGGCTGCTCTACAAGGGCGAGGACATCACCGACTGGCCCACCGATGTGCGGGCCAAGGCCGGCATCTTCCTCGCCTTCCAATACCCCCAGGAGATCGCCGGCGTGCCGGTGCGGTCGTTCCTGCAGCAGGCCCTGGCTGCCCGCAAGGGCATCGAGGACCTCTCGGCGCTCGAGACCCGGCTGGCGATCATGGACTGGATGAAGCGGCTCGACATGGACCCGGCGTTCGCCGACCGCTACCTCAACGAGGGCTTCTCCGGCGGTGAGAAGAAGCGCAACGAGATCCTGCAGATGGCGATCCTCGAGCCCGACCTGGCGGTGCTCGACGAGACCGACTCCGGCCTCGACATCGACGCGCTGCGCATCGTCGCCAACGGCGTGAACGAGGTGCGCAAGGACCGTCCCGAGATGGGCGTCGTCCTGATCACCCACTACCAGCGCATCCTCGACCTGCTGACGCCTGATCGCGTGCACATCCTCTTCGACGGCAGCATCGTCGAGAGCGGCGGCCCCGAGCTGGCCGAGCGCCTGGAGCGCGAGGGCTACGAGGCGTTCCGGTGAGCGCGCTGGACACCGCAGCCGTTCGGAAGGACTTCCCGATCTTCGAGCACCACGCCACGCAGGGGAAGCCGCTCGTCTACCTCGACTCCGCAGCGTCCTCGCAGAAGCCGCGCGCCGTCATCGACGCCATGACGGACTACTACGAGACGACGCACGCCAACGTGCACCGCGGCGTCTATGCCATCGCGCAGGAGGCAGACGCGCGCTACGAGCACGCTCGCCGGCGCATCGCGCAGTTCATCAACGCACCGTCCGAGCACGAGGTGCTGTTCTCGAAGAACGTCACCGAGTCGATCAACCTGATCGCCGGCTCGTGGGGCCGGGCCAACCTGCGGGCGGGCGACGCCATCGTCCTCAGCGAGATGGAGCACCACTCCAACATCGTCCCGTGGCAGATCCTGCAGGCCGAGCTGGGCTTCGACATCCGGTGGCTGCGGGTGACCCCCGATCACGTGCTCGACCTCTCGAACCTCGACGAGGTGCTCGACGGCGCCAAGCTCGTGTCGATCACCGGCATGTCCAACGTCATGGGCACCATGCCGCCGCTGCGCCACCTGGCAGACGCCGCCCACGCGGCCGGCGCCCTCATCGCCGTCGACGCCGCCCAGTACGTGCCCCACCTCGCCACCGACGTGCAGGCGCTGGACGTCGACCTCTTTGCCTTCACCGGCCACAAGATGCTCGGCCCCACCGGCATCGGCGTGCTCTGGGGCCGCGAGTCGATCCTCGATGCCATGCCGCCGTTCCTCGGTGGCGGCGGGATGATCCGCGAGGTGCGCCTCGAGGGGTTCACCGCCGAGGCCCTGCCGCACAAGTTCGAGGCGGGCACGCCGCCGATCGCCGAGGCCATCGGGCTCGGCGTGGCGTGTGACGAGCTCGATCGCTACGGCATGGATGCGGTGTGGGCCCACGAGCAGGCGCTCACGCGCTACGCGATGGAGACGCTGGCCGATCGCTTCGGCGACGACGTCGTCGTGCACGGCCCGCGCACCATGGACGCTCGCGGTGGTGTGCTGTCGCTCGGCTTCAAGGACCTGCATCCGCACGACATCACCCAGGTGCTGGACCAGTCAGGCGTGTGCGTGCGCGCCGGCCACCACTGCGCCAAGCCGCTCATGAGGTGCCTCGGCGTCGGCGCCGTCGTGCGGGCGTCGTTCTACGTGTACAACGACACCGACGACGTCGACGCGCTCGCCGATGCCCTGCAAGCGTGTTCTGACTTCTTCGGCCTCTAGAAAGAGCAGACGATGCCCGGTCTTGAAGACCTCTACCGCGAGATCATCCTCGACCACTACCGCAACCCGCGGAACCGTGGCGAGCTGGCGACGCCGCCCGCCCACCGCGCCGAGGGCTTCAACCCGCTGTGCGGCGACGAGATCGTGCTCTACGTCGAGGTCGACGACGGCGGGGTCATCCGCGACCTCAAGGTCGGCGGGCAGGGCTGCTCGATCAGCCAGAGCTCGGCGTCGATGATGTCGGCGGCGGTCAAGGGCAAGAGCGTCGACGACGCCCGCGCCCTGACACGGGCGTTCAAGGCGCTCATGTCGATCCACGAATCCCGCCTCGACGGCGAGGGCGACGGCAGTGGGACCGACACCCCGGTGCCGGACCCCGAGGTGCAGCTGGGCGACCTCGAGGCGCTGCAGGGCGTCGTGAAGTTCCCGGTGCGCATCAAGTGCGCCACGCTCTCCTGGAACACCCTCACGCAGGCGCTCGACGAGGTGGCGGCCGCCTCTTAGCGCTTGGCGCGACCGGGCGCGTCCTCGGAGCGATCGGACGCACCCCGAGACCGCCCGGGTGCCTCGTCAGATCGCCCGGGTGCCTCGTCCGCTCGGGAGATCGAGTCGGCCGAGCGATCGTGCGCGTCGTCGACGTCGCGCGGGCCCGGCGCATGCTCCGACCGACCCGGACCAGCCGGATCGTGACCGGGCGCGCCCTCCGACCGACCGGGACCAGCAGGATCGTGACCAGGCGCGCCCGCGGCCGGTGTGAGCGGGGGCGTTGCGGGACGCTCGGCGGCGTCGAAGCGCTCGGCGGCGGCGCCACGCGGCGTCAGGGGCGATGCGGGTGGGACCTCGGCGACGTGCTCCTCGACGACGACCGGGGCCTCGAGGTTCGACGCCGGACGGTGACCGAAGGAGGCGACGTTCGGCAGGGCGCCGATGGCGCCGACGACACCGATGGCTGCGGCTGCGGCAGCGACCCGGACGCCGATCGCGGCGCGGCGGGCACGACGCACTGCCAGCTCATCGACTCGAGGGGCGACGCGGGGCGGCGCGACGACGGGCCCCGCAGCCGTGACGGACTCCAGGCCGGACCGGCGACCCGCCCGCCCCACGGCGAGCGCGACGGCGAGACCCAGCGCGAACCAGGCACCCGCGACGGCGGCGGCAATGCGGAGCACGCCCGTGTGTTCCGCCCAGCAGGCGCCGGCACCCCTGCTCGCACCGGCAACGTCACGCAACCGTCATGTGTGACCGGCCCCAAATGGGGCATAGAGCGCCGCCTGGCTACAGGCCGGGCTCGACCATCTCGCGAGCGATGGCCTCGACGTCGATGGCCAGGTCGATGCACTGCTGGGTGACGCCACCGGCCGAGTGGTTGACGATGTCGACGACGACGCTGTTGTAGGAGTTCGACCAGTCCGGGTGGTGGTCACGCTTCTCGGCCACGAGCGCGACTCGGGCCATGAAGCCGAACGCCTCGTTGAAGTCGCGAAACCGCAGGTCCTTGTGCAGCTTCCCGTCGACGCACGACCAGCCGGGCAGCCCGCCGAGCGCCTTGGTGACCTTCTCGTCGGTGAGGATCTCTGCCATCGGGCGACCCTAGGTCAGCCGACGGCGACGCTCCCCCGCGTCGCGCGCTTCGCGGCGTACAGGACGCGGTCGGCGCGGTCGAGGTACGTCGTCGACGGTTCACCGGTCTGGGGCACGGTGATGCCGATCGACAGCGATGCGCCGTAGGGCGCCAGCACGTCCCGTGCCGCCGCGCAGAGACGCTCGCCGACCGCGCACGCGCCGGCACCGTCGAGGTCGGGCAGGATGGCGCCGAACTCGTCACCACCGATCCGGTACACCCGGTCCTCCGTGCGCAGTGCACCCTGCATCGCGGTCGCGACCTCGCGCAGGAGACGATCCCCCGTGAGGTGTCCGGCCGTGTCGTTCACCGACTTGAACCCGTCGAGGTCCATCATCGCCACCGCGAAGTCACCCGGACGGTCCTGCAGCGCCTCGTAGAAGGCCGAGTGGTTCTCGAGGCCGGTCAGTGGATCGCGCGTCGCCCGGTACGTCAGCTCCGACACGGTCGATGCCAGATCCAGACAGCGTCCGGCCTCGGCGGCGAGCAGCTCGAGCGGCTCGATCTCGTCCGTCGAGAGGTGCATCGCCGACGTGTGGGCGACGACGAGGATGCCGGTGCGGCGCGCCATCGAGACGAGCGGGAGCACCGCGACCTCGATGGCGCCGGCCGACCGCAGCGTCTCGGTGCCCGCGACCGGGCGGCCACTGAGATCGCCGGCCGTGTAGCAGGAGCTCACGCGGTCCACCATGGCAGCCAGGCGGGTGACGTTCTCGGGCGGGATCGCCTCGAACGCGGCGGCCAGCGGGCCGATGGCCTCCACGATCTGCAGGCAGCCGTCGCCGTCGCGCTGGGCCAGGAACGACGAGCTCATGCCCGACACCTCGCACGCCATGCGCACGATCGCGTGCCGCACCTCGTCGAGACCGGCAAGGCCGGCCAGCTCCTTCGACGTGCGCGCCAGGCGCGCCAGCGGCGAGTCGGCCCGCCGCATGCCCAGCTCCTCGAGGCGTCGGGCGAGCAGCCCGCCGCACCGGTCGACCTCGGCCTCGGCCTCGGCCGAGAGCCGGCTCAGCGACTCGACGTTGAGCCCACCGACGACGCGGTCGTCGACCCAGAGCGGGACGGCCATCTCGGCCTTCACGCCGGGCGCCGCCTCCAGGAAGTCCTCCGTCGTCGTGATGTCGTTGTGCACGGTTCGGGTACCGGTGCGCAGCACCTGCGACAGGACGCCGACGCCGGCGGGGAGCCCATCGAGGATCTGCCAGTAGCCGCGCTGCGCCAGACAGCGGAGCAGCCCGTCGCGCTGCACGTACACGCTGGGCATGAGCTGCCCCCACCGGTGCAGGTGCTCGCACACAGCGACGGCCGCCTCCGTCTGATCACGCGCCGCGGACAGCGAGCGCAGGAACCGATCGTCCTCGTCGCCCCCGGCGGACGCGGCGATGCGCACCGGGTCGTCGGCGACGTCGAGCGAGCCGGCCGGCCACGGCGGACCGGGCTCACCGAGGAGAAAGCCCTGGGCGAGGTGCACGCCCGCCTCACGGAGCACGGCCAGCTCCTCGCGCCGCTCGACGCCCTCGGCGATGACGGTGGCGCCCACCTCGCGCGCGAACGCGACCAGCGACCACACCAGCGCCCGCCGGCTGCGCTCGTGGTCGATGTTCTCGATCAGCGAGCGGTCGAGCTTCAGGAACTCGGGTGCGAGCTCGAGCACGTGCTGGAGGCTCGAGTACCCGGCGCCCGTGTCGTCGATCGCAAGGCGCACGCCGCCGTTGGACCACGACTCGAGCCTCGTCTTCAGCAGCTCGTAGTCGCTGACGGCGTCCTGCTCCGTGAGCTCGAGCACCAGCCGCTCGGGTAGCGAGGGGCGCAGCACCTCGAGGCGGCGGTCCATGAGCGTGACCGGGCTGGTGTTGACGAAGAGCATGCCGTCGTCCGGTGGCGCGCCGACGAGCGCGACGGCGGCCCAGCACGCCATCTCGAGGTCGACGCGGAGGCCGACGGTCTCGGCCAGGGCGAACCAGTCGTGCGGCGGCCGGATCGTCGCCGCGTGCGGCATGCGCGCCAGCGCCTCGTACCCGATGACGTGCCCGTCGGACAGGCGGACGACGGGCTGGAACACCGGCACCACCGCGCCAGGCTCCAACAGGGCGCGGATCTGCTCCACCGCGTCCAGGCCCGCCACCGCTCCTCCATCGACACGAGCGGGCACGGTCTGAACCCTACGGGGCCGCTCCTACGCCAAGGGGTCGGCGAACGGATCTGCCGTCGCGGCGGGGGTCTCCTCGTCGACCTCGCCGTCGAGGTAGGCGGCGTAGCCCGCCACCTCCAGCTCGTCGGCGAGCTCGGAGCCGCCGCTGGCCACGATGCGGCCCTTGACCAGCACGTGCACCCGGTCGGGGTTCAGCTCGGTCAGGAGCCGGCGGTAGTGGGTGATGGCGAGCACGCCGAGGCCGATCTCGGTGGTGAGCTGCTCGACGCGACGGCTCACCGCGCGCAGCGCGTCGACGTCGAGGCCGGAGTCGATCTCGTCGAGGATGGCGATCTTCGGGCTGAGCACCCCGAGCTGCAGCGTCTCGTTGCGCTTCTTCTCACCGCCCGACAGGTCGACGTTGAGTGGCCGCGATAGGAAGCGCTCGTCGAAGCCGATCTTGACCGCCTCAGCCGTCATGAGCCGATGAACGTCACTGTTCTCCCCGCTCTTCGCCGCTCGGGCAGGGGCCTTGCCGGTGGCGACGAGGGCCTCGGTGAGCATCTCCTCGACGGCGACGCCCGGCACCTC
>DASUCO010000158.1:0-5186 GCA_036275955.1 Acidimicrobiales bacterium | reverse complement strand
CGTTCATGCAGAAGGTCAAGGAGATCCTCGAGACCCGCGACTGGGCCTCCGAGCTCTAGATGACGCTGCACGTCCGGTGGCTGGGCAAGGTCCGCTACCGCGACGCGTACGCGCTCCAGCGTGGGTTGTTCGAGTCGTCCTCCGACGACCACCTGCTCCTGCTCGAGCACCCGCATGTGTACACGCTCGGTGTGCGGGCCGACCTGGCCAACGTCCTCGTGCCGCCGGCCGAGGTGGGCGCCGAGCTGGTGCGGACCGATCGCGGCGGCGACGTCACCTACCACGGACCGGGTCAGCTCACCGGCTACCCGATCCTGAACGTGCCCGGGAAGCGCGGCGGCGGCATGGCCGACACGGTGGCGTACGTCCGCTCGGTCGAGCAGCTGATCATCGATGTCCTGGCCGACCTCGGGCTCGCCGCCGGTCGCGCCGAGCGCTACCCCGGTGTGTGGGTCGACGACCGCAAGATCTGCGCCATCGGGGTGAAGCTCTCCCGCGGACGTTCGATGCACGGCTTCGCGCTGAACGTCGACCCCGACCTCGCCATGTTCGACCACATCGTCCCGTGCGGCATCGCCGACAAGGACGTCACGTCGCTGCGGGCCGAGGGCCTCGACGTCTCGATGCGCGAGGTCGTCGACGTCGTGGCGGCCCGCGCCATCGAGCGCTGGGGCGCCGCCGGCCACACCCGCGCCGACGTCACCGAGTTCTCGTCGCAGCCAGCGGCGCAGCACGCCGCTGACCACGACGAGATCTCGAAGGTGCAGGTGCGGTTGCGCAAGGCGGGCGTCAGCGAGGGGCTGGAGCTGGGGGAGCGCAAGCCCGAGTGGCTGCGGACCAAGGTGCGCATGGGTGCCGACTACCTCCAGCTGAAGCGGACGGTGCGCGACCTCGACCTCGTCACGGTCTGCGAGGAGGCCGGCTGTCCGAACATCTTCGAGTGCTGGTCCGACGGCACGGCCACGTTCATGATCAACGGCGAGCGGTGCACGCGTGCGTGCGGCTTCTGCCTGGTCGACACCCGGCACCCGCTGCCGCTCGACGCGGACGAACCGGTGCGCGTCGCCCAGGCGGTGGACCGCATGGGATTGCAGCACGCGGTGATCACCGCGGTGGCGCGTGACGACCTCGACGACGGGGGCGCTGCCGCGTTCGCGGCGACGATCGACGCCATCCGCGCTCGCCGTCCCGGCTGCGCGGTGGAGGTGCTCATCCCCGACTGCAAGGGCGACGCCGGCGCGCTCGACACGATCTTCTCGGCGCGGCCCGACATCCTGAACCACAACCTGGAGACGGTGGCTCGACTGCAGCGCGCCGTGCGGCCCTCCGCCGGCTACGCCCGCTCGCTGTCCGTCCTCGCGCGCGCCAAGGCGGCGGGTCTGACGACGAAGTCCGGTGTGATCCTGGGCATGGGCGAGACCGACGACGAGGTCGTGGACGCGCTGGCCGACCTGCGCGCCGTCGGTGTCGACATCGTCACCATCGGCCAGTACCTGCGCCCGACGGCGGCCCACCTCCCGGTGGCGCGCTGGGTGCCACCGGCGACGTTCGACGCGCTGGCGGCGGCCGGGCGCGCGCTGGGGATCCCGCACGTCGAGGCGTCGCCGATGACGCGTTCCAGCTATCACGCTCGCCAGGCGGCGGAGGCCGCTTCCTAAACCTGTTTGTCCCGTTTGCACCTCCGGGTACCGGCCTTCGCATGACAGAGCGGCGGCTGACAGACGAGGAGCTCGAAGCCCAGGACGGATCGGCGCTCCCTGATCGCGAAGCGATGTCCTCGATCTCGCTCGATCTCGGCAGCGGCATCGACAACTTCGCGATGCCGATCAACCAGGCGACGGCGATCAACTTCCAGTCGGTGCAGTCATGGGCGATTGCCGACGCCGATCAGATCGTCGACCTGGACATGGTCGCCGACGACACGGAGGGCTGACATGACCAAGGAACGCTCCGAGCTCACGCGCGAGGAGATGCAGGCGCAGGACGCGTCGGCGCTGCCCGACAAGGAGGCGATGTCGCTGCTCGACGTGAACGCCGACCTCGACCTCTCGCTCGACATCGCGGCGCCGATCGACGCTGCGGTGGCAGCGAACGCGAACGCGGCGCTGCCGATCGACGCTGCCGTCAGCGCCAACGTCCTGTCGTTCGACTCGCAGGCAGCAGCGCTCGCCGACCAGGACTCGGTCATCTCGCAGAGCCTCGACGGCGAGGCGACGGCGACCGCGATCCAGGACGCCACCATCGACCAAGCGGAGGGCTGAACATGACCGAGAAGCTGAGCAAGGAAGAGCTCGACGCCCAGACCGGCGCCGATCTGCCCGACAAGGAGGCCATGTCGGTCCTCGACACCGTGGGCGGGCTCACCGACGGCGGGCTGCTGAACCTCGACGTCGACCTGGCGCTCGATGCCGACGTGGCCGCACCGATCGATGCTGCGGTGGCCGCCAACGCCAACGTGGCCGCGCCCATCGACGCCGCCGTCGCCGCCAACGTGGCGTCCGTCGGCTCGACGGCCCAGGCCGTCGCCGATCAGGACTCGATCATCATCCAGGAGCTGGATGGCACGGCGACGGCGACCGCGGAGCAGACCGCGAACGTCGAGCAGTAGCAGCGTCCATCTGGTGACCGTCGCACCGGACCGAACCGAGACACGGGACCTCAGCCGCGCTGGGGTCCCGTGTCGCGCGGATGGCGTGGAGCTCCTGGGCGAGCTCGACGGCTCCGGCTTCCGGGAGACGCCGTACCTGGCGCGGCGCGGCGACGGCCAGACGATCCAGCTGACCGAGCTGCTGTACCACGTGCTCGAGCAGATCGACGGCGCTCGCGACCTCGACGCCGTCGCCGACGCGGTGAGCGAGCGCATCGGCAAGCAGGCGACTGCCGACGACATCGCGTTTCTCGTCGAGGAGAAGCTGCGTCCACTCGGCCTGCTGTGCGAACCCGATGGCAGGCAGCCGGTGGTGGAGAAGCCCAACCCGCTGCTGGCGCTGCGCCTCCGCGTCGTCATCTCGAACCCGGACCTCACTCGGCGCATCACGGCGCCGTTCGCCGCCCTGTTCTGGCCGCCGATCGTCGTCGCCGTCGTCGCCGCGTTCGTGGCGATGACGGGCTGGCTCCTCTTCGGCCACGGCCTGGCCGGCAGCGCTCGCGACCTGCTGTACCAGCCGATCCTCCTCATCGTCGTGTTCGTCCTCACCGCGGCGTCGGCCGGGTTCCACGAGCTCGGTCACGCCGCCGCCTGCCGCTACGGCGGGGCGACTCCCGGCGCCATGGGTGCCGGGCTGTACCTGGTGTGGCCGGCGTTCTACACCGACGTCACCGACTCGTACCGCCTCGACAAGGTCGGCCGCCTGCGCACCGACCTCGGCGGCCTGTACTTCAACATGCTGTTCGCGCTGGCGACCTTCGGCGTCTGGGCCGCAACGGGACGCGACGCCGTGCTGGTCCTGATCCCGTTGCAGCTCCTGCAGATGGCCCACCAGCTCCTGCCGTTCGTTCGGCTGGACGGCTACCTGATCCTGTCCGACCTCACGGGTGTACCGGACCTCTTCGCTCGCATCGGACCGACGTTGCGCGGCCTGGTTCCGGGACGCGCCCGGGACGAGCGCGTGCACGCCATGAAGCCCTGGGTGCGCGTCGTGGTGACCGCGTGGGTCATCGCCGTCATCCCGGTCCTGCTGCTCGGTCTGGTGATGCTGGCCATGACCCTGCCCCGCCTGGCGGCCACCGCGTGGGACAGCGCGGGTCTGCAGTGGCAGTCGGTCACCGGTGACGGCGACGTGTGGACGCGCATCGCCGCCGGCCTGTCGCTGCTCGCTCTGGCCCTTCCGGTGCTGAGCTCGGCGTACCTGCTCGGCCGGCTGGCCGTGCGCGTCGCCCGCCACCGGGTCGGACGGTTCGCGCTCGTGCCGCTCGCCGCCGCCCTCGCGTGGCTGTGGTGGCCGAACGGCGAGTACCGGCCCATCCAGCCCGGGGAGCGGGGCACCGTGCTCGACAGCGTGCGCGCCGCATCGCAGCTGCCGAGCGGTCGGCCCGGCCTGACCGCCGAGCGGGCCGACGAGCTCGATGGCGCGCCGTTCCGCAGCGACCAGCCGGTGGAGCCCGACGAGGGCGAGCCGGCGACGACGACCACCAGCACGACGTCGACGACGGTCGCGGCCGAGGACGACACGAGCACGACGACCACCGACCGGTCAGGCAGCGCCACGACGGGCGCGCCGACGAGCACCTCGACGTCCACCAGCACGTCCACCACGTCGACGACGGCGCCGTCGTCGACCACCACCTCGGAGGCCCAGCCGTGATCGCAGCCCGACGCGCCCTCGCGTGCGCACTCGTCGCCATCGTCCTCCTCGCCGGCGCTCCCGCGGCGGGCGCCCAGGAGCGCACCGGCGATGACAACGTGGCCGTCGCCGTGAACACCCAGGACGGGGCCAGCGTGTTCCGGCTGGCGTTCTCGATCCGGCGGGTGGCCGACGGCGTCGTGGACCAGACCAACACGGCGGTGGCGCTGGCCAGCTGCTCGGATTGCCAGACGATCGCCCTGGCCTTCCAGGTCGTGCTCGTCCGCGGCGAGGCGGACGTCGTTGCGCCGGAGAACCGGGCCCTCGCGTACAACCAGCAGTGCGTCGAGTGCGTCACCTACGCGTCGGCGACGCAGATCGTCCTCGGCTTCGATGGCAACGTCCGCTTCACCAGCGACGGCTACCGCCGGCTGACCGCGCTGCGCAAGACGCTGCGCGAGCTGGAGGACCGCGCCGCCGAGCTGTCCCTGGTCGAGCTGAACGCCGAGGTGCAGGCGGCCAAGGCGGAGCTGCTCGCCATCCTCGCCACCCAGACCGTGGTGCAGGAGCCGGGGAAGCCGGAGGAGACGACGACCACGAGCACCACGTCGACGTCGACGACGTCCACGACGGCCAGCAACGACACGGCCGACGAGGACGAGACGACGACCACGACCGAGGACACGACGACGACGTCAACCTCGACCACCGAGCCGGAGACCACCACCACGACGGCGGCACCGTGATCTGCCGGACCCTCGCGCTCGTCGCCGTCGCGCTCCTGGTCGCCTGCTCGTCCGGCGACGAGTCGACGCTGGGCCGGGCCGAGGAGGCCATGGCCGAGCTGGAGGCCGGTGCTCTGACGCTGGAGCTGGCCGCCACCGCGGCCGACGTCGAGGAACC
>DASUCO010000157.1:0-5383 GCA_036275955.1 Acidimicrobiales bacterium | reverse complement strand
GAAGAGCACGCCGCCCTTCTGCATCGGGTTGTTGGCCACGATGCCGATCGGGTGGCCCTCGAGGCGCCCGAAGCCGACGATGAGCTCCTTGGCGAAGAGCGGCTTCACCTCGAACCACGACCCGGCGTCGATGATGCCGTCCATCACCTTGTGCATGTCGTAGCCGCGCCGCTCCTCCTCGGGCACGACGCCGGCGGTCAGCTCGATCGCCGGCGGTGCCCCCTCGACGAGGGGCGGCGGCTCCCGCCACGTCGACGGCATGTAGGAGAAGTAGGCGCGGGCGAGGGCGATGGCCTCCTCGTCGTTCGCCGCCAGCAGGTCGCCGCAGCCGGACACCGTGCAGTGCATGCGCGCACCGCCCATCTCCTCCAGCGTCGACTTCTCGCCGATCACCATCTCGGCCATGCGGGGCGAGCCCAGGTACATCGAGGCGTTGCCCTCGACCATGATCACGACGTCGCAGAACGCCGGGATGTACGCGCCGCCCGCCGCGCTCGGCCCGAACAGGCAGCAGATCTGCGGGACCTTCCCCGACAGCTTCACCTCGTTGTAGAAGATGCGCCCGGCGCCGCGCCGCCCGGGGAACAGCTCGACCTGGTCCGTGATGCGGGCACCGGCCGAGTCGATGAGCCAGAAGATGGGCAGCTCGTCGCGCAGGGCCCGCTCGGTGTGGCGCACGATCTTCTCGACCGTGCGCGCACCCCACGAGCCGGCCTTCACCGTCGGGTCGTTCGCCATGATCGCCACTGCCCGCCCGTCGACGGTGGCGATGCCGGTGACGACGCCGTCGGCCGGCAGGTCGTCGGCCGCGGCATTGGCCAGCAGGCCGTCCTCGATGAACGAGCCCTCGTCGATGAGGAGCGCGATGCGGTCGCGCACGAACAGCTTCCCCTGCGCCGCCAGCTTCTCCCCGCCCGCGGCGAGGTTGCCCTGGAGCGCGCGCGCACGCGCCTTGGCGATCTCTTCTCTGCTCACGCCGTGCGGCGGACGGCGAGGATCGCCATGTCGTCGGCCAGGGGCTGGTCGGCGAAGTCCTCCGCCGCCTCGCCCAGGGACTTGCACAGCACGTGCACGTCGGCGCTGGGATCGCGCCGGAGGTGGGCGGCGATGCGGTCCTCGCCGAACATCGTCTCGCCGTTGCGGGCCTCGGCCAGACCGTCGGTGTAGAGCAGCACGAGGTCGTTCTTGTCGAGCGGCACCTCGCGGCTGCGGTACTCGCCGTCGGGACGGAGCGAGATCAGCGGTCCGGTGGCCTCGAGTCCGCGCACCTCGCCACCGTGCCACATGAACCCGGGCGGGTGGCCGGCCGACGCGTAGCGGACGGTCCCGGCCTCGGTGTCGAACACCACGACCGCCATCGAGATGAACTCCTCGCCGCGCCCATGGTCGAACACCTGGCTGTTGAGCTGCTCCAGCGCCTGGCCCGGGTCCCGGTACTGGCGCAGGAACACGCGCAGGAGGTACTTGGCCTGGAACGCGGTGATCGACGGCTCGATGCCGTGACCGGAGACGTCGCCGATGACGGCGGCGATGCGCGACCCGCCGGTGCGGAACACGTCGTAGAAGTCGCCCGCCATCATCCCGGTGCCGGCGCGGTAGAGCGTGCCCACCTCGAAGCCGGGGATCTCGGCCAGCTCCTCGGGGGCCAGGCGTGCGGCCCACCGCCGTGGCGCCAGCGCCTCCTGCTCGAGGACCTCCTCGGCCCGCTGCTCGAGCTGGGAGCGGCTCTCGGTGATGCGCGCGTGGCGCAGGAGCGTCTTCCCGTAGCGGAGCGACAGGGCGGCGGGGATGACCGGGGCGAACAGCAGGTAGTCGTTCCAGCTGGCGTCCCACCCGGTCTCCACCGTGGCGACCACGAAGACGACGGCGTAGAGGATCGTCGAGTGCAGGTCCTTGAGGAAGCCGGCACGAGCCAGCTGCGACGCCTCCGAGCCCTCACCGGTGGCGGCGGTGATCCGCCGCTCGGCGCGCAGGAGGCGTCGGGCCGACCGTCCCCAGACGATCGCAGCAGCGAGCGCCGCGACCGCCACGACGGCGATGGCTGGTCGGTCCAGCATGTCCATCAGATGCTACTTCCGGTGCCCTACGAGGACCTGCGGCGGACGCGCAGCTTGAGGGGGGTGTTGCCGAACCCGAAGTGCTCCCGGATCTTGCGCTCCAGGTAGCGCAGGTACGTGGGGGGCATGTCCTTGTTGGCGAACAGGGTGAACGTGGGCGGGTCGATGGCGCCCTGGGTGGCGTAGAGCACCCGCCCGGTCGGTGACGGGTGGGCGGCCTGGGCCGCCTGGATCACCTGGTTGAGGGCCCGGGTCGGCACCCGGCGGTGGTAGGCGTCGATGGCCTCGTCGAGCGCGGGCAGCAGCCGGTTGATGCCCTTGCCGGTGAGCGCGCTCCCCTTGAGGATCGGGGACGTCCCCAGGAAGTGGAGCTTGTCGGTCACCTGGTACATGACGTCGGCCCGCTGCTCGGCGTCGAGCAGCTCCCACTTGTTCAGCAGGATGACCACGGGCGAGCCGGAGGCGTCGATGCGCTCGCCCAGGCGCTGGTCCTGGGCGGTCACGCCCTCGGTGGCGTCGATGACGAGCACGGCGACGTCGGCCTCGTCGACCGCCTGCAGGGCGCGGACGAGCGAGTAGTACTCGGTGCCCTCGTCGATCTTGGACTTGCGTCGCATGCCTGCGGTGTCGAGGAAGCGGAGCATCCCGTGGTCGGTCTCGACGATGGTGTCGACGGTGTCGCGCGTCGTCCCCGGCATGTCGTGCACGACGGAGCGCTCCTCGCCGATCATGCGGTTGAAGAGCGTCGACTTGCCGACGTTCGGTCGCCCGACGATGGCGACGCCGGGGATCTTGTCGCCGCTGGGACCGTCGCGCTCCTCGAGCTCCTGCTCGTCCGCCTCGGGCAGCAGGCGCACGATCTCGTCGAGCAGGTCGCCGGTTCCGCGACCGTGCAGCGCGCTGACCGTCCACGGGTCGCCGAGACCGAGCTTCACCAGCTCCCACGCGTCGTTCTCACGCGAGTCGCCGTCGACCTTGTTGGCGACGAGCAGCACGGGCTTGTCGGCGCTGCGCACCTTCTGGGCCACGTCGCGGTCCTCGGTGGTGATGCCGATGGCGACGTCGACGACGACGAGCACGAGGTCGGCCTCGCGCCACGCCTGCTCGGACTGCTTCGACACCTTGTCGTCGAGCGCGCTGCCCTTCGCCATCCAGCCGCCGGTGTCGACCATCACGAAGCGTCGGCCGTTCCACTCGGCCTCGACCTCCTTGCGGTCGCGCGTGACGCCCGGCTTCTCCTCGACGATCGCCTCGCGCCGGCCGACGATGCGGTTGAGGAGCGTGGACTTGCCGACGTTGGGCCGTCCGACGACGGCCACCACGGGAAGGGTCATGCCACGGCCAGCGCGTTGCGCAGCGCGACGCCGTCGGTGGCGATGACCTCGACCGGGCGAGGCAGGTCGTCGAGGGTGAGGCCGTCGAGGAAGCGTCCCTGGCTCAGGCACACGTCGGGCAGCAGGTAGCGGTGCCCCTCGGGCTCGGCCGCCAGGACGCGAGCGATGTCCTCGCCCACGAGCAGCCCGGTCACCGCGGTCGTGCCCCCGAAGAACCGGTTCTCGACCGGCACGACGCGCACGCCGTCCCGCCCCCGCAGCAGCGGCTCCAGCACGCGCGCCCCGTACTCCCCGGTGAGGACCGCGACTTCTCGTCGTACTACAGGGCGCGACGCGCCGCTGCGTGCGACGAGATCCACGCGGGTGGCGCGGTAGCCCTCGGCGGGAGCGCCGTCGACGGCGGCGAAGAAGCCGGAGCGGGGGCCGGTACCGGTCTCGACCTCGCCGGCCAGCTCCATGGCGAACAGGCGGGCCATGCCGATGCCGTCCTCGTGCATCTCGAAGCCCTCGTACGCGTCCGCGTCGGGGAACGGCCGCTCGGCGAGGAGGTAGTACTCGTCGGCCAGCATGACGAGCCGCCGGCCGAGCAGCGCCTGGAACGTCGGCTGCCACGACTCGACGAGGTCCACCACGGCGCGCGCCTCGTCGACGGTGTGGGCGCGCAGCGACGGCTCCGGGTTGAAGGCGCTGATCCCGAGCGGCACCACGCACACCGACGCCAGCTCCGGGTACTCGTCGAGGATCCCGGCGAGCGTCGCCTCGAGCACGGCACCGTCGTTGACGCCGGGGCACACGACGACCTGGCCGTGCACGGTGATGCCGTGGTCGAGCAGGGCGCGCAGCCAGCGCAGCGACGTGGCGCCGCGCCGGTTCTTCAGCATGCGAGCGCGCACGTCGGGATCCGTCGAGTGGATGGAGACGTGCAGCGGCGACAGGCCCTCGTCGATCACGCGCTCGAGGTCGGCCTCGGTGAAGCGCGTGAGCGTCGTGAAGTTCCCGTAGAGGAACGACAGCCGGTAGTCGTCGTCCTTCAGGTACAGCGAGCGCCGCATGCCCTTGGGCAGCTGGTAGATGAAGCAGAACTCGCAGTGGTTGTCGCACGTGCGCACCCGGTCGAACACCGACGAGTGCACCTCGGCGCCCAGCGCCTCGCCCGCTCGCTTCGGCACCTCGACGAGGACGTCGAGGCCGCCCCGGCGCACCTCCAGCTCAGGATCGGCGTCGTCGACCAGGAGCCGCCACTCGAGGACGTCCTTGGGGCGGCGGCCTGAGATCGCCACCACCTCGTCGCCCGGGACCAGGCCGGCCTGCGCGGCCGGAGATCCGGGCGCGACGGCAACGATCCTGGGCAGGGACATGGGTTCAAGGGTATGCCGCGTACCCTGGAACGGTGGCTGTCGACAAGGTGCTGCTGGCCGCTCCGCGCGGCTTCTGTGCCGGTGTGGAGATGGCGATCAAGGCCCTGGCGTGGATGGTGCGCAGCTTCGAGCCACCGATCTACTGCTACCACGAGATCGTGCACAACCAGGTCGTGGTCGACCGCTTCCGGGCCCTGGGCGTCGTGTTCGTCGA
Source organism: Acidimicrobiales bacterium (assembly GCA_036275955.1). Classification (GTDB taxonomy): domain Bacteria; phylum Actinomycetota; class Acidimicrobiia; order Acidimicrobiales; family CADCSY01; genus DATLFP01. The sequence goes on along the minus strand of DASUCO010000157.1, from coordinate 420 downwards.
CGACGTGGACGAGGTGCCCGAGGGCGCGCCGCTCATGCTCTCGGCCCACGGCTCGGCGCCCGAGGTCGTGCGCGCCGCACAGGCCCGTGGCGGCTTCGTCGTCAACGCCGTGTGCCCGCTGGTGACCAAGGTCCACCACGAGGTGAAGGTCCGCGCCGGCAAGGGCTACACCGTCGTCTACGTCGGCCACGAGGGCCACGACGAGGCGGTCGGCACCATGGCCGTCGCCCCGCAGGCCACCGCACTCGTCGAGACCGAGGACGACGTCGCCGCGCTGCCGGACCCGGGCACGCCGGTCGCCCTGCTGGCCCAGACGACGCTGAGCCACCACGACTGGCGCGGCGTGCTCGACGCTGCACGCGATCGCTGGCCGGACCTCTGGATGCCGGGCCGCAGCGACCTGTGCTTCGCCACCACCAA
>DASUCO010000156.1:0-4601 GCA_036275955.1 Acidimicrobiales bacterium | reverse complement strand
CTTCCACGACCCGCTCACCGATCTGGCCAACCGCACGCTGCTGGTCGACCGGCTGACCGAGACGCTCGAGATGGCGCCGGCGCGGTCGGTGGCTGTGCTGTGGCTCGACCTCGACGACTTCAAGCGCGTGAACGACAGCCTTGGCCACGCCGCCGGCGACGACCTGCTGCGCGAGGTGTCACGTCGTCTGCGCAGCGTCCTGCGCCCGGGTGACCTGGCTGCCCGCCTCGGTGGCGACGAGTTCGCAGTCGTGGTCGAAGACGTGCCCACCGAGGAGGACGCGCTGCGCGCCGGCGAGCGCGTCCTGCTCGCGCTGTCGACGCCGATCCTCGTCGGCGAGCGCATGGTGTCGGTTCGGGCCAGCGTCGGCATCGCCATGTCCTCACCCGGTGAGTGGACGGTCGACGAGCTGCTGCGCAACGCCGACCTCGCCATGTACATCGCCAAGAGCCAGGGCAAGGCGTGCGTGCGCCTGTTCGAGGCGTCGATGCACGACGCGCTCATGGCGCGCTTGAAGCTGGAGTCCGAGCTGGAGCAGGCAGTCGAGCTGGCCGAGCTGGTGCTGCACTACCAGCCGATCGTGCAGCTGACCACGGGTGCCATCGTCGGCTTCGAGTCCCTCGTGCGCTGGCTGCACCCGACTCGCGGGATGCTGCCGCCGGGAGAGTTCATCCCGCTGGCCGAGGAGTCGGGTCAGATCGCGCAGATCGACCGCTGGGTCCTGCTGCAGGCGTGCACGCAGGCGCGGCAGTGGCAGCGCCAGCACCTGATCGACGACGACTTCGAGGTGAGCGTCAACCTGTCCACGCGCCAGCTGGAGGACGACCGCGTCGTCGACATCGTGCGCCTCGCGCTCGACGTGTCCGGGCTCGAGCCGCGCTGCCTGGTGCTGGAGGTGACCGAGAGCTTCGTGCTGCACGACGAGGTGGCCGGGGCACGTCGCCTGCGCGCGCTGCGCGAGCTCGGCGTGCGGCTCGCCATCGACGACTTCGGCACCGGCTACTCCTCGCTGTCGTACCTGCGCCAGCTCCCGGTGGACATCCTGAAGATCGATCGCTCGTTCACGACCGCACTCGGCCGCAGCACCGAGGACGACGCACTGGTGATGGCGATCATGCGACTGGCCGAGAGCCTGGGGCTGGCCACAATCGCCGAGGGCGTCGAGGACGCGACGCAGCGCGACGCGCTCGTGGCGCTGGGCTGCCGGCACGGCCAGGGCTGGCACTTCGCCCGCGCCGTCGAGGCTCGCGAGATGGAGGCGCTGCTGCGGCTGGCGGCGACGCTGCCCCAGGACGCCGCCCACTAGCGCTGCGAGAGCTCAGTCGGTCCAGAACCGCACGATCATGTGGGCGCCGCCGCCCGGGGTGTCCGCGAGCGACAGGTCGGCGCCGATCGCGGCCAGCAGCGTGCGCGCCATCGGCAGGCCGATGCCCATGCCCGGCACCGTCGTCTTGTCGGTGTCGCGGGTGAAGCGCTCGAACACGCGCTGCTTGGCGTCGTCGCGGATGCCGGGCCCGTGGTCGAGGACCTCGATCGCGGCTGGTGCGCCGCGCAGCTCGGCGCTGCCGGCGTACTTCAGCGAGTTGTCGACGAGGAAGCCGAGTGCCCGCACCAAGAGGTTGGCGTCGGTGAACGCCTCGACGTCGGGGTCGCAGTCGATGGTGACGGCATCGGGCATGGCCGACTCGCGCTGGACCTGCTCGAGCACGTCGCGCAGCGACACGCGCTCGCGGCTGGCGGCGACGACGCCGGCCTCCAGCTTCGACAGCATCAGCAGCTCGTCGATCAGGCCGGAGAGGCGGGCGGTGGCCACCTCGACCCGCTCGAGCATCTGCTTGCGCGCCGCACCGTCGAGCTCGTCGTGGTGGGCGAGCAGCGTGCTCACGAAGCCCGACATGATCGTGATCGGCGTGCGCAGCTCGTGGCTGACGCGCGCGATGAAGTCGCTCTTGAGGATCTCCAGCTCGGCGATCTTCTCGAAGCGGCGCGCGCTCTCGATGGCGCCGGCGACCTGGGTGGCCAGGCCCTCGAGGAGGATCTGGTCGTCGCGGTCGAACGCGTCGACGTCGTTGGAGTCGACCTGCAGCACGCCGATCACCTCGCCGAACACGACGAGGGGAACTGCCAGGTAGCTGGCGATCTTGGTGTTGGTGTTTCGCCGGACCTGGTCCTGGTCGACGCGCCCGTCGACGCGTATGTCAGGTGAGTAGATCGACTGGCCCGTGGCCACCACTCGACCCGTGATGCCCTGGCCCACCGGGACGCGGAGCGCCGCCGCCACCTCGGGGTCCACCGCGTCGTAGGGGTCCCACGCCGCCATGTACACGCCGTGCTCGTCGACCAGACCCACCGTGCCGCCGTTGAAGTCGACGAGTGACCGCATGGCGCCGAGCACGATCTGCAGCACCCGGTCGAGCTCGAGGGCGGGCCCGATCTCGCGGGCCACCGAGCTCATCAGCCGCTGGACCTCGAGCAACCGCTCGTACCGCTGCGCCGCCGTGCGCAGCGCGCGTTCGGTCGACAGCGAGGAGTCGGACATTCCGGTCACATCATTCCGAGCGCGACGCGCCCCGCACCATGGAGCGTCCGAGGGGTTTGTGTCACCGTCAGCCAACGTGACAGGCTCTTGACCGTCCGGTCAAGTTTTACTGCGAGGGAGATCCACCCATGGCCAACGCTGTCATCGTCGACGCCGTCCGCACCGCCGGGGGCAAGCGCAACGGGAAGCTCTCGGGGTGGCACCCGACCGACCTCGCCGCCGAGGTCCTCAAGGCCCTGCAGGAGCGCAACGACCTCGACCCGAGCGTCGTCGACGACGTGATCATGGGTTGCGTCATGCAGGTCGGCAACCAGGGCCTGAACATCGGCCGCAACGCGGTGCTCGGCGCCGGCTGGCCCGAGACCGTGCCCGCCACCACCGTCGACCGCCAGTGCGGGTCCTCGCAGCAGTCGGTGCACTTCGCGGCCCAGGGCGTCATCGCCGGCGCGTATGACGTCGTCGTCGCCGCCGGCGTCGAGGTCATGTCGACCACGCCGATGGGGGCGTCGATCACCCCCGGCTCCGTGCCCTTCGGCCCCAGCGTCCTCGAGCGCTACGCCGCCGCCGGTGGCCTCGTGCCCCAGGGCATCAGCGCCGAGCTCATCGCCGACAAGTGGGGGATCTCCCGCGAGGACATGGACGCCTTCGGCGCCCAGTCCCAGGCCCGCGCCCTGCAGGCCACCGAGGAGGGTCGCTTCCAGAACGAGATCGTCCCGGTCAAGGGCAAGCTGTGGGACCGCGAGAAGAACGAGGTCGTCGACCTCGACGAGCTCGTCACCCGCGACGAGGGCATCCGCCCCGGCACCACGCCGGAGACGCTGGCGAACCTGAAGCCGGCGTTCAAGCCGGACGGCAAGGTCACCGCCGGCAACTCCAGCCAGATCACCGACGGCGCGTCGGCCGTGCTCATCATGAGCGAGGAGAAGGCCAACGCCCTCGGCCTCACGCCCCGGGCCCGCATCCACGCGTTCGCGCTGGCCGGCGCCGACCCCATCCTCATGCTCACCGCTCCCATCCCGGCCACGGCCAAGGTGCTCGAGCGGGCCGGCCTGAAGATGAGCGACATCGACGTCACCGAGATCAACGAGGCGTTCGCCTCCGTCGTGCTGGCGTGGGAGAAGGAGCACCACCCGGACATGAGCAAGGTGAACCCGAACGGCGGCGCCATCGCCCTCGGTCACCCGCTCGGCTGCTCCGGCGCCAAGCTCATGGCCACCCTGCTCAACGAGCTGGAGCGCACCGGCGGCCGCTGGGGCCTGCAGACGATGTGCGAGGGCGGCGGCATGGCCAACGCCACCATCATCGAGCGCCTCGGCTAGATCCCGTTCTTTGTCGCGCTGACCCCTCCCTGGGGGGTCAGCGCGACAAAGTTCGTAGCCTCTGACCTGATGGGTCTGGTCTTCAGCATCGCGGTGGCGCTGCTGATGTCGTTCGTGATCTTCAAGGTCGGCTACGCGCTGCTGACGTCGTTCAGCTCACCCATGCCCCCGCCGCCGCCCACGGGCGAGATGCGGCGCGTGAAGCTGCGCTTCAAGTGCACCCAGTGCGGCATGGAGCTGCGGGTCACTGCCGCCCCCGACGAGCACGTCATGGCGCCTCGGCACTGCATGGACGAGATGGACGAGGTCCCCGTCGACGACTGAGCCGAGCCGGCTCGACCCGCAGGTCTCAAGCCCCCGGTTGCACAGCCGATGCACCGAACGTGGACATCGTGCTCGGCGCGCTCGGTCAGGTGGCGGCGGGACTCGTCGCCCAGGTCGTGGCGCTCTTCCGGCGGTTCTGGCCCCACGGCGGATGGGATCGCCCGGTCGGGGCGCTGCGGGCGGCTGCCGCCGTGGGCGTCCTCGCCATCGCCGCACCGCTCGGATACGTCGCCATCGGAGCGGTTCGGCTCACGATGCTGTTCCTGGACGACCAGCTGCTGCTGTTCCTCGTGCTGGTCCTGGGCCCCGTGCTGGTGTTCGCCGCGGTGCTGGCCGCGATGGGTCTCGCCGCCGGTCTCGCCATCGCGCTCGGTGTGGCGACCGGGGCATCGGGGTCGTCGATCTGGGCGTGGGGCTTC
>DASUCO010000155.1:0-7657 GCA_036275955.1 Acidimicrobiales bacterium | reverse complement strand
GATGCTCGAGCGCGATCCGGGCGTCGACGTCATCGTCGGCCTCGACCGCTTCGAGCCCACGATCGCGCTCGAGCGCACCGAGTTCGTCCGGTCGGATGCCAGCTACTCGATCCTGGCCCGCATCGTGAAGGCAGCGCAGATCGACACGATCCTGCACACGTTCCTGGTCGTCGACTCGACGCAGATGAGCGGTCGCACGCTGCACGAGATCAACGTCATCGGCACGATGAACCTGCTCGCCGCGGCCAGCGCACCCGAGTCGTCCGTGCGCAACGTCGTGGTCAAGTCGTCGTCGCTCGTCTACGGCGCCTCGCCCGAGGACCCCGTCTGGTTCCGGGAGGAGTCGCGGCGCATGCACGCGCCGAGGACCAAGGTCGAGAAGTCGCTGATCGAGGTCGAGGGCTACCTGCGCGACTTCGCCGAGGACAACCCGCACGTGTGCGTGTCGCTGCTGCGCATGTCGAACGTGCTCGGGCCCGACATCACCACGCCGCTGTCATCGGCGCTCGAGCTGCCGCTGGTGCCGTGCATCCTCGGTTTCGACCCCCGCCTGCAGTTCGTGCACGAAGACGACGTGCTGCGCGCCGTGCTGTTCGCGCTCGAGAAGGACCTGCCCGGCATCTACAACGTCGCCGGCGACGGGCTCATCCCGTGGAGCGAGGCAGCCGCCATCTGCGGCGGCAAGCGCATGGCGCCCATCTCTCCGTACTTCACCGAGCTGGCGGCCACCCCGCTGCGCCGGCTCGGCATCTGCGACCTGCCGCCGGAGACGCTGGACCTGCTCCGGTACGGCCGTGGCGTCGACACCCGCAAGATCAAGCAGGCCGGCTTCCACTTCAAGCACACCTCGGCCGGGGCCGTCGAGAGCTTCTGGCAGGCCGTGCGCCTGCGCAAGACCGTGGGCAGCCGCCCGTCGGACTACGTGTACCAGCGCGACGTCGAGCAGTTCTTCCGCCACTCCCCCGCCGTCGTCAGGGACAGCGAGGTCTGAGTTCTCGCTAGGTTCCCGCCATGCCCATGGTGCTGGTGGAGAAGCGTGACCGCGTTGCCGTCCTGACCCTGAACGACCCGGATCGGCGCAACTCGCTGACCCTGCCGATGGTCGACGAGATCGTCGACGCCTTCGACGCGCTGGAGGCGGACGACGAGGTGGGCGCGGTCGTGATCACCGGTGCGGGCAAGGGGTTCTGCGCAGGCGCCGACCTCGGCAACCTCGGAAGCTCGGCGACCACGACCGGCGGCGGGTTCCGCTCCATCTACGAGGGGTTCCTGCGCGTCGGGCGGTCGACGCTCCCCACGCTGGCTGCCGTCAACGGCGCCGCCGTCGGCGCCGGGATGAACCTGGCGCTGGCGTGTGACATCCGCGTCGCCGCCAAGTCGGCGAAGTTCGACTGCCGCTTCCTCGACCTCGGCCTGCACCCCGGCGGCGGGCACACGTGGATGCTGCGCGACGCGATCGGCAAGGCCAACGCCGCTGCCATGGTGCTGTTCGGTCAGATCCTCGACGGCGACGCCGCCGAGAAGTACGGGCTGGCCTGGACGTCGGTGGGCGACGATGCGCTCATCGACGCGTCGGTGGCGATCGCAGCCCGCGCCGCGTCGGGTCCCAAGGAGCTCGTCGTCGAGATCAAGAAGAGCCTGGCCGACATGCGAGCCATCGACGACGCCAACGCGGCGATGGAGCGCGAGCTGGGACCGCAGGTCTGGTCGCGAGAGCAGCCGTGGTTCGCCGAGCGCCTGGCCGCCATCAAGGCCCGGGTGTCGTCCAAGAAGTAGCTACGTGCCGTAGACGGGGTCTGGTCCCGGCGAGGTCGCCGAGCTGCGGGGTGCCAGCCATTCGAACGCCTGGGGCGTCAGCCGCGCCAGGAGGCCCCACGGTTGGAATGCCCACTGCGCCTTCTCCAGATCGTCGACGACGAGCACGAGACCACGCACCGGTGTGTTCCGCGCCACCATGCCGAACACGAACAGCGCGGAGCGCGCCTGGCGCAGCTCGCGCTCCTCCCGGAACACGAGGACGAGCGCCGGCACCTTGCCGACCGAGACGTCGCCGATGGAAGGGAGTCGCGGTCCGAGACGGACCGGAGACTGCTTGAGGGGTCGGAGGTGCACGGGCACGATCGAGTGCAGCTGCGCACGCGTGACCGTGACGGGGGCGGTGAAGAGGCCGTCGTGCACGATCTGGCAGCGATCGACCGCGATGGTGACCTTCGGCGGGGGGGACCCGAGCATGGCGATGGCGCTGGGAACCCGCCAGAACCAGATCGCGGCCGCGCCGATCCACGTCGGAAACGACCCGATGGCGAGCTGGAGGCCTCCCGCGAGCACCGTCAGGGGGCCCAGCACAGCCCACCCCCACCACTGCCACCGCCGGTGCGCGAGCCGCAGCGTCAGGTCAGGATCCAGTCCTTCAGCAGCTGCTCGCGCCGCTCGCGCCACTCCTCGGCGGTGATGGCGTAGCGCACGTGGTCCTCCCACGTGCCGTTGATCTCCAGGTAGCGGACGGCGATGCCCTCCTCGCGCAGGTCGAGCTTCTCGACCACGCGCCGCGAGGACGTGTTCCGCGGGATGATCGCCACCTGCAGCCGGTGCAGGCCGAGGTCGTCGAAGCTGTGGCGAGCCAGCGTCACGAGCGCCTCGGGCACGTAGCCCTGTCCGGCGCAGCGCTCGTCGATCCAGTAGCCGACGTACGCGCTCTGGAACGGGCCTCGCTGCACGCCGTTCAGGTTGATCTCCCCGGCGAAGTGGCCGTCGACGAAGATGCCGAAGCCGTAGCCGGTGCCAAGCTGGCGCTCGCGCTCGCGAGCACGACACCGAGCCGCGAACGCCGACCGGTTGCCGATGACGTCGGGCGCGCCCGGCGGGCGGCGCGGCTCCCACTTCAGCAGCCAGTCCGCGCAGCGACGTCGCACCTCCTGGAACTCCACGAAGTCACCAGGGGTCAGCGGACGCAGCGTCACCCGCCGGCCGCGAAGGACGGTGAGGTCGGTCAGCTCTCCAGCACCTCTGCGAGCGCGGCCAGCAGGAGCGAGACGTTGCGGGGTCGAGCGGTGTGGCCCATGCAACCCACGCGCCACACCTTGCCCGCGAACGCGCCGAGGCCACCGCCGATCTCGATGCCGTGGCGCTCCAGCAGCAGCTGGCGAGCCTTGGCCTCATCGATGCCGTCGGGCACCCACACCGTCGTCAGCTCGGGCAGGCGGTGGCCGTCCTGGGCGAACAGCCGGAAGCCCAGCGCCTGCAGGCCGTCCTGCAGGAGGCGGCCGCACTCGGCGTGCCGGTGCCAGGCGTCCTCCAACCCCTCCTCCAGCACGGCACCGAGGCCGGCGTGCAGCGCGAAGACCATCGAGATGGGCGCGGTGTGGTGGTAGGTCCGGGCACCGGTGGCGGACCCGGTGTACTTCCCGAGCAGGTTGAAGTCGAGGTACCACGACTGCGGCTTCTCGACGAGGCGCTCGCGCGCGCGGTCAGACACGGTGACCGGCGACAGGCCGGGCGGGACGCCGAGGCACTTCTGGGTGCCGCTGTAGGCGAGGTCGATGCCCCACGCATCGATCTCGACCGGGATGCCGCCCAGGGACGTCACGCAGTCGACGAGCAGCAGCGCGTCGCCCTTGCCGGCGCCCAACGGCTCGACGTCGTTGCGCACGCCGGTCGACGTCTCCGCGTGCACGACGGCGATCACGCTCGGCGACGGGTGGGCGTCGAGCAGTCGCTGCGGCTCGATCGCCATCCCCCACTCGGCGTCGACCCGCACCACCTCGGCGCCGGCGCGCGTCGCCACCTCGCACATGCGCTCGCCGAACACGCCGTTGACGCCGACGACGACGACGTCGCCGGGGCGCACGACGTTCACGAAGCACGCCTCCATGCCGGCCGAGCCGGTGCCGGAGATCGGCAGGGTGAGCGCGTTCTCGGTCTTGAACACTCGCCGCAGCCGCTCGCACGTCTCGTCGAGAAGCGCCACGAACTCGGGGTCGAGGTGTCCGAGCATCGGCCGGATCAGCGCCTCGGCCACCTCGGGATAGGGGTTGCACGGGCCGGGACCCATGAGGATGCGGTCGGTTCTCGGCACCGCCGGATCGTAGGCAGCAAATGCGTTGCGGCGCGTCGTGGACGCGAGCACCATGCGCTGTCCGTTCTTTCGAGGAGAGGAGGTCCCGACGTGTCCGCAAGCACGCACGACCCGAGGGAGCACCTCTCTTGTCTGATCAACGAAGCCCCGACGAGGGGCCGCAGCCGGCGCCCAGCTGGCTGATCCCCGAGCACTACGACGACGTCGATCTCGGCGTCCTGAAGGAGGGCAAGGAGGCGATCTGCAGCCTCGTCCAGCGCAGCGCGCAGGACGACGATCGCAGTCACCTCCTGGTCCGCAAGACCTACCGCAGCGTGAAGCACCGCGCGTTCCGCAACGACGCGATCTATCGCCACATCACCGGCTCGTCGACCGCCGACAAGGCGATACGCCTGCGCACCGACACCGGCCTTGCCATCCTCGCCGACGTGAACGCGTCGCGGGAGTTCGACGTGCTCGGCTGGCTCTGGAGCCGCGGTCACCCCGTCCCGTATCCGGTGTCGCGCTTGGGGACCGAGCTGCTGCTCGAGTTCCTGGGTGACGACGACGGCGTCGCCGCGCCGCGGCTGGTCGCCGCGCGCGTGTCGCCGACCGAGGCGCTCGAAGCCCTCGATGCCGTGCTCGGCCTGTGCGCCGATCTGCTGGCCGAGGGCTGGGTGCACGGCGACCTGTCGCCGTACAACGTCCTCTGGCACCGCGAGCGCGCCTACGTCATCGACTTCCCGCAGACGATGGACCTGTCGGTGCACCCGATGGCGCTCGACGTGCTGCACCGCGACGTCGTGACCATGTGCGAGTGGGCCCGCCGTCGCGGCGCCACCCCGCCCGACCCCGACCAGGCGTTCGCCACCCTCCTCAGCAGCCAGTACGGCTGAGCGGACTCGCTCGTTTGTGCGGTGATCTTGCCGATCTGCGCGGCAGAAGCACCGCACAGACGGTCAGGCGATCGACCTGACCAACCCGTCGAGGATGTCGGCCTCGCTGACGAGCAGCGACGGGGCGTGGAAGAAGCGCATGACCGAGACGAGCACGGCGGTGCCGCCAACGATGACGTCGGCACGCGCCTCCTCGAGTCCCGGGTTGTGGATGCGATCGGCGCGGGCCTCGGTGGCGAGCGTGCGGAACACGTCCTCGGCCGCGGCGCGGGTCAGGGTGAAGTGGTGGATCCGATCGCGGTCGTAGGCCGGCAGGCCGATCTCCACCGCGGCGACGGTGCTGACCGTCCCGGCCAGGCCGACCATCGTCTTCGCCTCGCGCATCACCGGGTGCTCACGAACGACGTCCTCCAGGTACTGCGTCGTCACGTTCACCACCGCGTGCAGCTCCTCGGGCGCCGGCGGGTCGCTGTGGATCCAGCGCTCGGTCATGCGGACGCAGCCGACCTGCACCGACATCACGGCCTCCGCCTCGGTCGTGCCATACGCCAGCTCGGTGGAGCCGCCGCCGATGTCCACGACGAGGAACGGACCGTCGGCCGGGTCGAGCTCGGCGGTGGCGCCGAGGAACGACAGGCGTCCCTCCTCCTCGCCGCCCAGGAGCTCCAGCGGTGCGCCGACGATCTCGGCCGCCGGGACGAAGAACGCGTCGCGGTTGCGCGCATCGCGCGCCGCCGATGTCGCCGCCGCCCGCACCCGCTCGACGCCGTGGGCATCCATGAGCGACCGGTAGTCACGCAGCACGGCCAGCGTGCGCTCGATCGCCTCCGGGTCCAGCTGCCCGGTGCGGTCGACGCCGGCACCCAGGCGGGTGATGACCATGCGCCGGTCCAGCGTCTCCCCGCTTGCGCCCCCGGTGCTGGAAGGGGCGTCCCGCCACACGAGCAGGCGTGTCGAGTTCGTGCCGCAGTCGATGGCCGCGAGCGTGGTCACGAGGCGAGCTGCTCCGCCACCCAGCGACCCACCGGGTCGTCGCCACCGGCCAGGAACCAGGCGTAGTGGGCGTGCAGGCACTTGACGCCCTTCCGGGTGCCACCCACGCCGCCCGACGGCCGGGGCCCGGTCCAGCCGGCCGGCACGTGCGCGTCGCGCTCGGCCGCGTACCGGCGGTGAGCGTCGGCGATCAGCTCGGGGTCGATCTCGGCCTCGGCTCGGCGCACGCCGCCACCACCCTCGAGCGTCGAGACGGCGCGGCTCTCCGCGGCGCCGATGAGCCAGTACCGCGTCGGCATGGGGCGGCCGTCCTCCATGATCGGCTCGTTGCGGATCACGACCGGGCCACCGTCGGCATCGCGCACCACGACCGTGAAGCGCCCCTCGGGGCGACGCCCCAGGAGCGCGGTGACGGCGTCGACGTCTACTTGCGACGCTTCTTGCGGCGACGGAGCAGCCACAGCAGCACCACCAGGACGCCGACGACGGGCCCGACGCGCTTGACCATCGGGGCGCCGGTCGTCGAGAGGAGGTCGATGGGCTTGGCCTCGGGCGAGTCGATCTTGCGCACCGTCGGTTCGGCCATGGGCGGGGCGTCGGCCGCGGTCACCGTGGGGGACCCCCCCACACCCCCGGGCTGCGGCTCGGGCGCCGGGGTCGACGGCGCCGGCGGCGCGCCCGCCAGCACATCGCGCTCGAGCGAGTCGACGAACTGGTCGAGCAGCTTGGCGCTGACGTCGGCCAGCACCCCCCGACCCATCTGAGCCACCTTGCCGGTGATCGTCAGGTCGGTGTTCACGGTCACCTTGGTGCCGGCACCGGCGGGCACCAGCGTGGCGGTGATGTTGGCCGACGCGTTGCCCTGACCGCGCGTGTCGCGGCCCTCGGCCTTCAGCACCGCGGTGTGCGACGCCTCGTCGCGCGACACGAACGTCGCCGCGCCCTTGTACTGCGCGGTGATGGGGCCGACCTTGATCTTGATGTTGCCGCGGTACTCGTCGCCCTCGACCTCGGTCAGCTGCGCGCCCGGCATGCACGGCGCGATCCGTTCGAGGTCGGTGAGCACCGCCCACGTCTGGTCCACCGGTGCATCGACCGTGAACTCGTTGCTCAGCTCCATTGCTCGAGATCCTCCACGCGATCGACGTCTGCGGGGTTGCCCGGGCACGCTACCGGGATCACGTCGTGATGCTGGAAGAGGGCGCTGCCCCCCTGATCGCCCGTCGTGGGCAGCTCCGGCCACAGCGAGCGCGCGATCCGCGTCGGGTTCCGCCGGCCGACGCCCTCGTACAGCGCGACCGCCAGCGGCGCGTCGCATGCCGCCACCCGGCGCCATGCCTCAGCCGGGATCAGCGGCTGATCGCCGAGGCCGACGACGACGGCATCGACCTCGGGCCCGACCACCGCCAGGCCGGCCTGCAGCGACGTGGCGATGCCCTCCGGCCAGCGCGGGTTGTGCACCTGACCGGGGAGCCCGAGGTCCTCGACGGCGCCGGTCACGACGACGACGGGGAGGCCGGACGCGGCCGCGCTCGAGTGGGCCCAGTCGACGACGCGGCGTCCGCGGAACGGGGCCAGCAGCTTGTGCGTCGGTCCCGCGAACCGTGTGCCGCCACCGGCGGCCAGCAGGATGGCGACTACTTCCAGGCGAGCGACCAGACGCGGAACGTGCCGTTGAGCCCCTTGAGCTCGACCTCGCGGTGATCGCTGAACT
>DASUCO010000154.1:0-6107 GCA_036275955.1 Acidimicrobiales bacterium | reverse complement strand
CGTCATGCCGCGATCATCGCCCAGCCGGCCCCGGCTTGATCTCAACTTTGGTTGAGGTCGTACACAATGGCGACATGGAAGGCGTGTGGGCACCCGAGCGTCGCGCGCTGACCATCGGCCTCGTCTTCACCATCACGCTCGTCGCGTTCGAGTCGCTCGCCGTCGCCACGATCCTGCCCGACATCAAGAACGATCTGGGAGGGCTGGGTCTCTACGGGTGGGTCTTCAGCGCGTTCTTCCTCGGCAACATCGTCGGCGTCGTCGTCGCCGGCCAGACCACCGACCACAAGGGGCCGGCGACGGCCTACCTCATGGGTCTCGGCCTGTTCGTCGTCGGCCTCGTGATCGGCGGGTTCGCGCCGTCGATGCTCGTGCTGGTGCTCGGCCGGGCCGTGCAGGGCTTCGGTGCCGGCGCGGTGCCGGCGACGGCCTACGCCACGATCGGTCGGGCGTACCCGGAGGCGATCCGGCCCCGCATGTTCGCGATCATGTCCACCGCCTGGGTCGTGCCCGGCCTGATCGGGCCGGTGCTGGCGAGCACGATCTCGAACGCGATCGGGTGGCGCTGGGTGTTCCTCGGTCTGGTCCCGCTGTCGATCGGGGCCGGCCTCGTGGCGCACCGGGCGCTGAGGCCGCTGGCGATCGTGGGTGGCGATCGGGAGACGTCGCGCCTCGGCCGCGCCGCACGCGTCGCCGCTGGCGCGGGACTCGTGCTCGCCGGCGTGACGTCGGACTGGGTGCTCGTGGCCGTGCCGCTGGTGGTGGCCGGCACCGCGCTCGCGCTTCCCGCGTTCCTCTCGCTGGTGCCCGGGGGCACCGTGCGGGCCGAGCGCGGGCTCCCCGCCGCCGTCCTCGTGCGCGGCGTGCTCACGTTCGCGTTCTTCGGCGCCGACGCGTACATCCCGCTCGCGGTGACCGACGCCCGCGGCGCGTCGACGCTCTACGCCGGGGCCGCGCTCACCGGCACCGCCATCTCCTGGACCGCAGGCTCCTGGTTGCAGGAGCGGATGGTGCTGCGCCTCGGGCCACGCCGGTTCGTCGGCGCCGGGCACGGCGTGCTGCTGGTCGGCATCTGCCTGGCCGCGACCGCCCTGGTCGACGCCGTGCCGCTGTGGGTGATCGTCGTCGCGTGGACGATCGCCGGCTTCGGGATCGGCATGTCGTATTCGGCGATCTCGGTCACGGTGCTGCGGCTGGCGCCCGCCGGGCGCGAGGGGACGGCGTCGTCCGCCGTGCAGCTCACGGACACGCTCGGCGTCGCGCTGGGAACCGGCTTCGGCGGCGCTGCCGTCGCGCTCGGCGACGCGCTCGAGTGGGACCCCGCAGTGGGCATCGGCATCGCGTGGGCGATGGCCGGCGCCGTGGCGCTCGTCGGGATCCTGGTGGCGCGGCGGCTACCCGACGCCGAAGAGTCGAGCGGCGTTCTCGCCGAGGACGGCGCGCTGGCGGGCGGGTGACAGGTCGGCGACCGACGCCCTGATCTGCTGCGGCGCCTCGAGCGTCGAGTCGATGTGCGGGTAGTCCGAGCCCCACAGCACCCGGTCCTCGCCGACGAGGTCGAGCACGGCCCCGATCGTGCGCTCCTCGGGCTCGGCCACGTACCAGACGTTCTCCCGCAGGTAGTCGCTCGGCTTGTGCTTGGTCGGCGCCATGTTGAGCTCGCCGATGATGTGGTGCTTCTCGTCCAGGCGATCCATCAGGTACGGCGCCCACCCGCAACCGGCCTCGACGGCGACGACCTTCAGCGTCGGGTGCCGGTCGAAGACGCCGGACAGCGCCATGTGCGCGATCGACGGGATGAGCTGCGCGGTGCTGCCGAGTGAGAAGCCGAACAGCATCCCGGCGCCGGCGTCGAGCCAGTCGCCGAAGGGGCGGCCGGCACCGGTGAACCGGACGACGACGTGGAAGCACAGCGGGAGGCCGGCCTCGGCGCAGCGCGCCCAGAGCGGGTCGAAGAAGGGGTCGCCCGGCAGCCGTCCGTCGATCGGCTCCGGCGGCATGAAGACGCCCTTGAAGCCGGCGGCGATGCAGCGGTCGAGCTCGGCGACGGCAGCGTCGAGGTCGCGCAGGTTGAGCGTGGCGATGGGGATGATGCGGCCGTCACCGTCCGCCGCGAAGTCGACCTGCCAGCGGTTGTACGCGGTCATCAGCGCGGACAGCAGTGGCATGTCGTCGGTGAGGAACGGGAGGATGCCGATCGTGGGGAAGACGATGCCGGCGTCGACGCCCCAGTCGTCGTAGAGCGCGAGGCGGGCCGCCGCGTCGTACGACGCGGGCGGGCACCCGTCCAGGTACCGCATCGTCCCGGTGAAGAGCTGGGTGCGGGGGATGACGTCGACGCCGCCGAGCCCGGCGAGCGTGCCCTGCATGACGACGCTGCCGCCGATCTCCAGCGTCTCCAAGCCGTTCACGTCGTGGATGCGCACGCCACGGTCGCGGTACTCGGGATCGAGCCGCGTCTCCCACAGGTCAGGGGGCTCCAGGACGTGGGAGTCGGCGTCGATGACGGGCATGTCCGCGAAACCTGACACCCCTGTCAGGTAGTGTCAAGCCGTGGCATCACGGACGGATCCCCGCGCTCGCGTCCTCGCCGCCATCTCCTCGGCGACGGCCGGCGGTCGTCGCGAGGGCGACAGCGAGGTGCCCCTGGGACGCAAGGCGGCACGCACACGTGCGGCGCTGCTCGACGCAGCGCGCACCGTGTTCAGCGAGAAGGGCTACGCGTCGACGTCGGTCGGCGACATCGCCGCGGTGGCCGGCGTCAGCCTCGGCGCGTTCTACCAGTACTTCCGCGACCGGGCCGACGTGCTGGCGACGCTGGTGGGCGAGGCCGCCCAGCGCATGCTGGACGACGCGTCGCAGGTGTGGGTGCCGGGCGAGGGGCGTGAGGGCGTGCGGCGCGTCCTGCACGCGTTCGTCTCGCACTACCGGGCCACGTCGAAGTTCCAGCGCGTCTGGGAGGAGGTCACCCACGTCGACGGCGACCTCGCCGCGCTGCGGCGCGAGCTCGTGCGCACCTACACCGACGCGGTCGAGACGGCGCTGCGGCGCGGGCAGGAGGAGGGATCGGTGCGAGCCGACCTCGACGCCGCCGGCGCTGCAGTCGCGCTCACGTCGATGGTCGACCGCACCTGCTATCTGCGCTTCGTGTTCGACCGCCAGCCCGGCCACGGCGTCGAGCCCACCGTCGACGTCCTCACCGACATCTGGTGGACCGCGGTCAAGGCCTGAGCAGGATCTCGTCGTAGGGAGCGGCGCAGAGCGCCGCCCAGTACGACGAGAACTTCAGGAGTGGTAGTAGCGGGGGGCCCAGATGCCCTTCGGGTCCTCGCCGGGCAGCGGCATGCGCCAGGTGGTGGCGGTGGCCGGGTCGAGGTCGAAGGCGAGCAGCGCCCGGGGCTCGTCGTGGGTGTTCGCCAGGTAGGCGTCGGCCCACTCCTCGGGCGTGTACCGGATGGCGATGCGGCGGTAGCGGTCGCGCCAGGCGTCGTCCTCGCCGGGCACGTGGACGATCTCGACCGGCCCGCGCCCGATCACCTTCCGGTACGGCGACGCCTCCTCGTCGATGACGAGCGCGACGCGCTGGTCGTGCTGCACGTCGCCCCACCACGCGGCGCGCTCCCGCGGCGTCATCCAGATGCGGTTCTCCTCGAACACGAACCAGATGGGCACCACGCGCGGCGCGCCGTCGGGGTCGACGGTGGCCAGTCGCACGAGATGACCGGGCTCGGTCAGGAACGCCGTGACTTCATCTGGTGTGAGCGTGGGCACAGAGCGTCACCGTAGTGACCGACTTCATGTTGCGACGCCCGAGACCGGGGCAGAGCATGTCGACATGACGGACACGCAGGACCTCTCGATCCTCGAGGCGATGCGGGACCCGGCCAACAAGGCGGACCCCTATCCCTTCTACAAGTCGCTGCTCGAGAAGGGTGCGCTCCTGCGACTGCCGTTCGGCGCCTACGCGCTGACCCGCCACGCCGACTGCTTCAACGTGCTGCGCGACGCTCGCTTCAGCAGCAGCGACGAGCACAAGGACGGCTACGAGAACATCGGCGAGATGATCAAGCAGCTCGGCTACGAGGACCTCCTCGGCCTGATGACGCGGATCATGCTGTTCGCCGACCCGCCCGACCACACGCGGCTGCGCCGGCTCGTCAGCAAGGCGTTCACGCCGAAGGCCATCGAGGCCATGCGCCCGCGGATCGCTTCGATCGTCGACGACATCCTCGATGACGTCGACGTACGGGGCGAGATCGAGGTCGTCGACGACCTGGCGTTCAAGCTCCCCGTCACCGTCATCAGCGAGATGCTCGGCGTCCCGATGGACGACCACGAGCACCTGCGCTCGCTGACGGCCGTCGCCGTCGCCGCCCTCGACCCGAGCGACAACTTCGAGATGCTGCTGCCGGCCGCCGAGGGCCTGCGCGCCATGCGCACGTACTTCGACGAGCTCGTCGAGAAGCGCCGGGGCGACCTGGGCGACGATCTCCTCAGCGCCATGATCGCGGCCGAGGACGAGGGCGACCGGCTGTCGCACGACGAGCTGCTCGACACGATGCTCCTGCTCTTCGCTGCCGGGCACGAGACGACGGTGAACCTCATCTCCGGCGGCATGCTCAACCTGCTGACGCACCCCGCGGAGCTGGAGCGGCTCGTCGCCGACCCGTCACTCATCACCACCACGGTCGAGGAGCTGCTGCGCTTCGGGCCGCCGGTGCAGTTCACCGCTCGCACCACCACCACCGAGGTCGAGCTGTGCGGGCAGACGATGCCCAAGGGCACGGAGCTCGTCGTCATGCTGGCCGCCGCCAACCGGGACCCATCGGTGTTCCCCGATCCCGACGCGCTCGACATCGGCCGCGAGGACAACCGCCACCTCTCCTTCGGCGGCGGCATCCACCTCTGCTTGGGCGCGCCCCTGGCTCGCGTCGAGGCCCAGGAGGCGATCGGTCGCCTCGTGCGGCGCTTCCCCGGCCTACGGCTCGTCGACAGCCAGGTCGAGTGGAAGCCGACCACGACCATCCGCGGCCCGGCCCGCCTCCCGCTCACCTGGTAGCAGCGCGTCGCGCCGGCTGTAGTGGCCGACGGCGTCGAACCACCGCTTGGCCGACAGGATGCGATCGAGATCGCAATCGGCGTAGAGGATCCCCTCGCCGTCGTACAGCGGGCCGGCGATGACGCGCCCGAGCGGATCGATGATGGCGGCGCCGCCGCGACCGAGCACCTCGATGTCGTCGGGGATCGACGCGGGGAAGTCGTCGGGGAACGCCGTCCGCGGGATGTACTGCGGCACGCTCACCAGGAACACGCCGCCCTCGATGGCGATGTGTCGCATCGATGCCAGCCACGAGTCGCTGTCGTCGGCGGTGGGCGCCACCCAGATCTGCGGACCCTGCTCGTAGACCTTCCATCGCGCCAGCGGCATGCGGTTCTCCCAGCAGATGAGACCGCCGACGCGGCCGACGCCCGGGAGGTCGACGACGTCGAGGTCGTCGCCGGCGCCGACGGCGTGGATCAGCCGCTCGTGCATCGTCGGCATCAGCTTGCGATGGCGACCGACGACGCCACGAGGACCGATCGTCAGCGTCGTGTTGTAGAGCGACCCGGGGCGGGCGTCCTCCCGCTCGTTGACCCCGATGACGAGGTGCACGTCGCGCGCTGCGCAGGCGGCCACGAGCTTCTCGACCAATGGCCCGCCGACGTCGATCGAGCTGTCCCACAGCCGCTGCCACAGCTCGTCGAACCCGCCGAACTGGGCAGCCGCCGCCGCCCACGCGCCGCTCGGGTACACGGACACGAAGCACTCGGAGAGCACGACGAGCCGCGCGCCCTCGTCCGCCGCCGTGCCCAGGAGCCCGATCGCCTTCTCGACCGACGCCTCGGCGTCGAGGATCACCGGCGTCGCCTGCACTGCCGCCACTCGCACCGTGGTCATGGAAGAAGCCTGCCTTAGGCTTGGCCGCCGTGCCGAAGCGGACCTTCTACGTCGAGACGCTCGGCTGTCCCAAGAACCAGGTCGACAGCGACAAGCTGGTCGGCACCCTCCTGGCCGACGGGCTGCAGCCCGCCGCATCGGCGGACCTCGCCGATCTCGTGGTCGTGAA
>DASUCO010000153.1:0-2285 GCA_036275955.1 Acidimicrobiales bacterium | reverse complement strand
AGCGGCCCGTTGCTGAGCTCGTCGACGTACTCGGTCAGCTCCTGCTTGGTGTTGCGCCAGGTGAAGTACGTGTAGCTCTGGGTGAAGCCGACCTCGGCCAGCTTCGACATCACCTTGGGTCGCGTGAACGCCTCGGCCAGGAAGAGCACGTCGGGGTGCTCCGCCTGCACCGCCGGGATGACCCACGCCCAGAACGCGGTGGGCTTGGTGTGCGGGTTGTCCACCCGGAACACGCGGATGCCCTGCGCGATCCAGTGGTCGAGGATCGCCTTGCACGCGTCCCACAGCGCCTTGCGATCCGTCTCCTCCGCCGGCCAGAAGTTGATCGGGTAGATGTCCTGGTACTTCTTCGGCGGGTTTTCGGCGTACTTGATCGTGCCGTCGGGGCGGTGGTGGAACCACTCCGGATGCGAACGCACCCAGGGGTGGTCGGGCGAGCACTGCAGCGCGTAGTCGAGCGCGATCTCGACACCGAGCGAGCGCGCTTCCTCGACCATCTCGCGGAAGTCGTCGAGGGTGCCGAGGTCGGGGTGGATGTCGGTGTGCCCGCCCTCGGGACCGCCGATCGCCCACGGGCTGCCGACGTCGTCCGCCTCGGGCGTGAGCGTGTTGTTCTTGCCCTTGCGGGCCGTCCGGCCGATGGGGTGGATGGGCGGCAGGTAGACGATGTCGAAGCCCATGTCGACGATCGCCGGCAGGCGCTTCGTCACGCCGGTGAAGCCACCCTCGCTCCGCGGGAACAGCTCGTACCAGGCGCTGAACCGAGCCCGCTCGCGGTCGTTCCAGACCGGCACCGGCTTCGTCGCGGTGACGTCCTCAGGGAGCGGCACCTGCTCGACGGCGACGGCGACGGCGTCGTCGAGCCCGGCGTTCAGTCGCGCCTCGAGCGGCAGCGACGCGTCGGCCAGGCGCGCCGCCGCGGCCTGCACCATGCCGCGCCGCACCTCGGGAATGTGCGGCTCGAGCGCCTGGAGCAGCAGCACGCCCTCCTCGATCTCGGTGGCCACGTCCTGGCCGGCGCCGGCCTTGATGCGCACGTCGTGCGTCCACGTCGCGAACCGATCGGTCCACGCCTCGACGACGAGGTCGTGGCGCCCGACGCCCTCGAGCGTGAGCGTCGCCTCCCACCGGTCGTTCTCGACGTGCACCATCGGCACGTACTGCCAACCCCGCTTGCCCGCCGCCTTGGTCCGCACGCGCGCCGCCAGGATGTCGTGGCCGTCCTTGAAGATGTCGGCACTCACGACGATGGTCTCGCCCTCGGAGGTCTTGGGAGGGTGCTGCCCTGTCGGGGTGCGCGGCCGGACGTCGTCGATCACGATTCGACCCAGCACCTCTCCTGCCTACCAGCGGGCTGGGTGACACGAAACCCCCGGGTACGGTCGGGCGGAGATGAAGGCACTTCGAAGCTTCACCGTCCGGCCGCGCCTGCCCGAGCGCCTCGCCCGGCTCGAGTCGCTGGCCATGAACCTGCGCTGGTCATGGGACGAACGGACGCGCGACCTCTTCCGGTGGGTCGATCCCGACGGCTGGGAGGAGAGCCGTCACGACCCTGTGCGCGTGATCGGCCACGTCTCGCAGGAACGACTGGAGGAGCTCCAGGCCGATCCGGCGTTCCTGACCTTCCTCGACGAGGTCGGTGACGACCTGGACGGCTACCTGACCCGCGATCGCTGGTTCCAGGCCCGGGGCGAGTCCCCGCTGCGCCAGGTGGCCTACTTCTCGCCCGAGTTCGGGATCGCCGAGGCGCTCCCGCAGTACTCCGGCGGCCTCGGCGTGCTCGCCGGCGACCACCTCAAGGCGGCGTCGTCGCTCGGCATCCCGCTGATCGGCATCGGCCTCTTCTACCGCCACGGCTACTTCCGCCAGAGCCTGTCGAGCGACGGGTGGCAGCAGGAGCGCTTCCCCAGTCTCGATCCGTTCGCGATGGCGCTGCAGCCGGTCGACGCCCGCGTCACCGTCGATCTGGCCGGCACCGCGCTGCACGCTCGCATCTGGCGGGCCGACGTCGGCCGCATCCGGCTGTACCTGCTCGACGCCGACGTCGAGGAGAACGACGACGACACCCGCGTCGTCACCGACCGCCTCTACGGCGGCGAGACCGAGCATCGTCTGCGACAGGAGATCCTCCTCGGCGTCGGCGGCGTGCGCGCCCTCGAGGCCATCGGCGAGACGCCCCAGGTGTTCCACACCAACGAGGGCCACGCCGGCTTCCTCGGCCTGGAGCGCATCCGCCGACTGGTGGTGAACGACGGCCTCGACTTCGACGCCGCGCTGGAGTGCAC
>DASUCO010000152.1:0-4730 GCA_036275955.1 Acidimicrobiales bacterium | reverse complement strand
GCGACGCGCTCCACGCGCTGACGACGCGCGACATCGACACGATCGCCGGCCTCGGCCTGCGGTCGGTGTTCGACCTGCGCTGGCCCTACGAACGTGAGGAGCAGCCGACGGCGATCCCGGCGTCGCACGGACACCGGATGGTGCACCTGATGCTGGCCGACGATCCGGACCGTCCGGCGGGGAAGGGACTCCTCGACCAGATACTGGACGGGACGCTGCCGGAGGCAGACGACGGCTACATGGCCGACATCTACGCCGACATCCTGGCCAGCGCGGCGCCCATGTTCGGCACGCTCGTCACCCACGTCGCTGATCCCGACTGGCTGCCGGCGCTGTTCCACTGCGCCGCGGGCAAGGACCGCACCGGGATCGCGGCGGCGCTCGTGCTCAGCGTCCTGGGCGTCGACGACGAGACGATCCTCGACGACTACGAGCTCACGAACATCTACCGGTCGAACCGCCGCGTGGAGGAGCTGCGGCCGGCGATCGAGGCGGCCGGCGTCGACGTCGAGAAGGTGCGGCCCTTCCTGTCCGCCCGTCGCCCCGTCATGGAGGCCACCCTGCGTCACCTGCGTGACGACCACGGTGGTGTCGAGGCCTACCTGCTGGGCCCGGCGGGCGTCAGCCACGCCACCCTGGCGCGCCTGCGCGACCTGCTGTTGGAGTAGCCGGGGACAGGATGGGTACTGGCGCGCGCATGACGATGCTGCGGTCAGAGACCAGGCTCACCGAGTGGGACGAGGAGGCGTACGCCGACGAGCCCAAGCTGGCGCGGGCCAGCGTCCAGAAGTGGTGCTCTGGCGATCTCGACGCGATCGCCACGTCCCAGTACGTGATGGCCTACGCGGAGGACGGCACCGCGACGTTCACCGGCATCGAGCACCTCACCGGTCGCATCGGTGACCGCTCGGGCACGCTCGTGCTCCAGCACGTCGGCCGGTTCGAGGACGGCGTCGCCCGCGCCGAGGTCACCGTCGTCCCCGGTGCGTCCAGCGACGAGCTGGCCGGCGCCGAAGGTCGCGGGCGGTTCGAGGCCGAGGCCGGCCCGCTCGGCACGCTCGAGATCGACCTGCGCTTCTGACCCCGGACGCGCTTCTGGCGACGCCAGCGCGCCAGAAGTGGCTCGCTGGCGTCGCCAGAACGGAGGATCAGTCGAAGATGATGACGTCGCGGGCGATCTCGCCCGTCTTCATGGCGTCGAACGCCGAGTTGATCTCGTCCAGCGGGAGGCGGGCGGAGATCATGTCGTCGAGGTTCAGCTTGCCCTGCAGGTACATGTCGACGTAGCGGGGCATGTCGATGCGGAACTTGTTCGACCCCATGTTCGAGCCTTGGATCTTCTTCTCCATGAGGAACTGGAAGCCCTGGAGCTCGACCGTCTGGCCGATCGGGATCATGCCGATGACCGTCGCGCAGCCACCGTTCTTGATCATGTTGAACGCCTGCTCGGCGGCGACCTTCAGGCCGATGGCCTCGAACGCGTGGTCCACGCCGCCGCCGGTCAGCTCGACGACGGTGCCGACGGCGTCGACCTCCTTGGCGTTGACGAGATCGGTGGCGCCCATCGACTCGGCCAGCTTCAGCTTCGAGTCGACCATGTCGATGGCGATGATGCGCCCGGCGCCGGCGATCGAGGCGCCCTGGATGGCGGACAGGCCGACGCCGCCGCAGCCGATGACGGCGACCGTCTCACCGGCGCGCACGCCGGCGGTGTTGAACACGGCGCCGAGGCCGGTCGTCACGCCGCAGCCGATGAGCGCGGCGCGGTCGAGGGGCATGTCGTCGCGGATCTTCACGATGGCGCCCTCGTGCACGAGCATCTGCTCGGCGAAGGACGACAGGTCGAGGAACTGGAACACCGGCGCGCCGTCCTTCGAGAGGCGCTGGGGCACGTCGAAGCCACGACGCGTGGCCTCCTTGGTGCAGAGGTTGGGCTTGCCGGCCTGGCAGTAGTCGCACTGGCCGCAGAACACCGAGAGGCAGGTGATCACGTGATCGCCGGGCTTCACGTAGGTGACCTGGTCGCCGACGGCCTCGACGATGCCGGCCGACTCGTGGCCGAGGACGGCGGGCGTCGGGTACGGGTACTTGCCCTCCATGAAGTGGAGGTCGGAGTGGCAGCAGCCGGCGGCCACGGTCTTGATGAGGACCTCGCGCGGTCCGGGCTTGTCGATCTGGACGTCGTCGATGACGAGCTGGCCCGGGATCTCCTGCAGAACGGCAGCCTTCATTGCGGTGTCTCCCCCTGGGTGCCTGGTCTTGCTCGAGTAATGACTGTGATGTCAGCGACTGTAGCCAGCGAGTGCATCCTCGACCGAGGTCGGCTCGAGGAGCAGCGCGTCGACGACGGCATCCAGCCACGGTGGGCGACCGATGGCGGCCACCGCGATCGGCTCCTCGAGGTCGCTGTGCTCGGCCGCGGCGCGGGCGAAGGTCGCCGCGTAGTCGGGCGGGCGCACGTCGCGGGCCAGCTCGAGCAGCACGAACGGGTCGGGCGGGCCGCTGGCGCCGGGCGGGACCGACACGAGCGCCGGTGACGTCGGACCGGACGGGCCCCCGAACAGGCCGGGACCGTCGGCGATGATCGCCCCCCGCACGGCGTCGGCGCGCGCCCCGGCGATGAGCAGGGCGACGTAGCCACCGAGCCCGCGCCCGAGCACGGTCGACGGCCCGAGGTGCTCGAGGGCGGCGTCGGCGTCACCCATCAGCACCTCCGCCGTGTAGCCGCCGCCGTTCGGGATGGTCGACGCGCCGTGTCCGGTGAAGTCGAGCGCCCACACGGCGCCGGGCCACGACGCCGCCCACGCCGGCACCGACGCCGGCGACTGCTCGCCGAGTCCGTGCAGCAGGAGCAGGTTCGGGCCGTCCGCGGCGCGCAGCTCGTGCAGCGCCAGGTCGACGCGGTTGTGGCGGAGGGTGACGCTGGTCATTGGTTGGCCCTCGTCCCGCTTCCAGTCACGTTTGATCCGCCGGACGTTGTCGAAGACCCGCGGTGACATTGGAGCTCGCTCGTTCCTCGCTCACTCATCGGCGCGCGAGGAAGTCGAGGACGATGTCGGCCACGGCACGGGGCTGTTCGATGTGCACGAAGTGCCCGGTGTCGAGGGCGTGGAACTCGGCGCCCATCGGCAGGTACGGCTCGACGTCGGCCGGCTTCACGCCCCAGCCCATCTCCTCCATGTGCAGCCCGAGGATCCCGAGGAACGGCATGCCGAGACCGGGCATGCGCAGGAGCGACCAGTCCGGCCGCCACGGCCCGAAGCCGCCGAAGCGCATCGACGGGTCGATGCGCCAGCGCCAGCCGTCGGCGTCCTTGCGGGCGCCGATCGTCACCAGGTAGCGCAGCCACTCGCGCGACAGGCGCGGGTTCATGCGAGCGCGACGACCGGCGAGCTCGTCGAGCGTGCCCGGCTTGCGCTGGCCGGTGGCGCTGCTGCGGCGGTGCTCGAGCCAGCGCGTGAGCTCGGACGCCATCATGCGGCTGCGCTCGTGCTCGGGCACGTCGACCATGCGACGCCCCTTGCCCGGCAGGCCGTCGACGTTGACGAGGTGACTCACGCGGTGCGGCGCCATCTCACCCAGCTGCATGAGCAGGCCGCCGCCCTTCGAGTGACCAAGGACGGGGAGCGCGCCGGAGCTGAGCGTGTCCATCACCGCGATGGCGTCGCGGACGTCGGCGTCCCACGAGTAGAGCGCGGCGTGCTCCGAGTCCCCGTGGCCCCGCTGGTCCCACGCCACGACCCGCCACCCGCCGTCGGCCAGCAGCGGCGCGAACAGGTCCCAGGTGCCGGCGAAGTCCATGCCACCGTGGGTGAGGAGGATCGGCGGCGCGTTGACGTCGCCCCACTCGTAGACGGCCAGCTTCAGGCCGTTGGACGAGACGATGCGTCGGCGGTCCGGTCGCCGCGCCTCGGGCACCGCCGCGCGCGCGGCGCGGGCCTCGTCGTCCAGGTCCTCCTCGGCAATGGCCACGGCCCGGATGGTAGGCAGACCCCATGCCGAGGCTGACAACCGGAATCCGCTCGATCGCCGGGAAGACGGCGCTGATCACCGGCGCCGCCAGCGGGATGGGCCGGGCCACCGCCCACCTGTTCGCCGACGAGGGTGCCAAGGTGGCGGTCACCGACCTCGGTGCCGACCGCGTGCAGGCGGTCGTCGACGAGATCATCGAGGCCGGCGGGACGGCCCGCGGCTGGGTGCTCGACGTGAGCGACGAGACCGCGGTCAACCGGGTCGTCGACGAGATCGTGGCCGCCTTCGGGTCGCTCGACCTCCTGGTCAACAACGCCGGCATGGTGGCCGGCGGACCGGTCGACGGTCCGTCGTACCTCGACGACTTCCAGCGCACGCTCGACGTCGACCTCACCGCCCACGTGCTCACCACGCGGGCGTGCCTGCCGCACCTGAAGGTGAGCGGCGAGGGCCGCATCGTGAACATCGCGTCGACCGAGGGGTCGGGCGCGACGAAGTACAACTCTGCGTACGTGGCGGCCAAGACGGCCGTCATCGGCCTCACCCGAGCGCTGGCCATGGAGCTGGGCGAGTTCGGCATCACCGTGAACTGCGTGCAGCCCGGGCCCATCCACACTGGCATGACGCAGGTCATCCCGGACGAGGCGAAGACGAAGTTCGCTCGTCGGCGGGTTCCGCTGCGCCGCTATGGCCAGCCCGAGGAGGTGGCGCAGATGACGCTCAACTTCTGCCTGCCGGCCATGTCGTACTGCACCGGC
>DASUCO010000151.1:0-3004 GCA_036275955.1 Acidimicrobiales bacterium | reverse complement strand
CGTCCCAGTCGATGTCGCCATCGGCCGTGTACGGCACGAGCACGGCGGACATGCCGACGATCTCGCGCCGGGGACGGATCTCCACCCGCGGCTTGCTACCACGACCGCTCACTAGGTTTCCCCCGTGGCCAAGGCGACCGGCGAGGAGCACGTCCTCGAGCTGGACGGCAAGGAGGTCAAGGTCACCAGCGCGAACAAGGTGTTCTTCTCCGAGCGGGGCGACACCAAGCTGGACCTGGTCGAGCACTACGTCCGCGTGCGCGAGCCGCTGCTGCGAGCCATGGGCGGACGCCCGGTGCTCATGCAGCGGTTCCCCAACGGCTCCGAGGGCCCGTCGTTCTTCCAGAAGCGCGTGCCCGAGAAGCGCCCCGAGTGGTTGCAGACGACCATCGTCAGCACCCCGAACGGGACGACATCGGACGCCATGGTCGCCGCCGACCTGGCGCACGTGGTGTGGGCCGTGAACCTCGGCTGCATCGGCTTCCACGTGTGGCCGAGCACGGCGGCCGACCCCGAGCACGCCGACGAGCTGCGCATCGACCTCGACCCCACGCCCGGCACCGACTTCGTGCAGATCCGCGAGGCGGCCAAGGAGCTGCGCGGCCTGCTCGACGAGCTCGACATCACCGGCTACCCGAAGACCACCGGCAACAAGGGCCTGCACGTGTACGTGCGCCTCGAGCCCCGGTGGGACTCCTACGAGGTGCGGTCGGCGGCCGTCGCCGTGGCGCGCGAGCTCGAGCGTCGTCGCCCCGACCTCATCACGGCGGCGTGGTGGAAGGAGGAGCGCGGGCAGCGCATCTTCATCGACTTCAACCAGAACGCGCCGCACAAGACGGTGTTCGGCGCGTGGTCGGTGCGGGCGCGACCCAACGCCGCGGTGTCGACGCCGCTGCGGTGGGACGAGATCGACGACGTCGTCCCCGACGACTTCACCATCGCGACGATGGCGGTCCGGCTGGAGACGGTCGGCGATCCGTGGGCCGACGCGAAGGCGCAGTCGCTCGAGCCGTTCCTCGCCATGCACGAGCGCGACCGGGCCAACGGCCTCCACGACGCGCCGTGGCCGCCCGTGTATCCCAAGCAGCCCGACGAGCCACCCCGCGTGGCGCCGAGCCGGGCCAAGAAGGAGAAGCAATGAAGATCGGTGTGCTCGGTGCGGGCGTCATGGGGGCGGGCATCGCCCAGGTCATGGCCATCGCCGGCCACGACGTCGTGTGCCACGACATCTCGGCCGACGCGCTGGCCAAGGGCCGTGAGGGCGTCGACACCGGGCGGTTCGGCGTGCGCGGCGCGGTCGAGCGCGGGAAGCTCACCGCCGAGGAGGCCGATGCGGCGCTGGCCCGGCTGACGTTCACCGACGAGGTCGCACAGCTGCACGCCACCGACGTCATCATCGAGGCGGTTCCCGAGCGGCTCGACCTCAAGATCCGCGTGTTCCGCGACCTCGACGCCGCCTGTCCCGAGCACACGATCCTGGCTTCGAACTCCTCCGGGTTCCCGATCAGCGCGCTGGCCGCGGCGACGGACCGGCCGGACCGCGTCGTCGGCTGGCACTGGGCGTCGCCGGCACCGGTCATGAAGCTGGCCGAGATCGTGCGCGGCCCCGACACCTCGGAGGACACGATCGCCACCATCGTCGGTCTGGCCAAGGAGGCGGGCAAGAACCCGATCGTCGTGAAGGACACGGCGATGTCGTGGGGCTACGTCGCCAACCGCGTCTACTTCGCCATGGTCCGCGAGGCGCAGCGCGTGGTGCAGGAGGGCATCGCGACCCACGAGGAGGTCGACCAGCTCATGGTCGACACGTTCCGGTGGCCCACCGGCCCGTTCGGCATGACGCGCGGCGCCGGCTCCGGCTGGACATGAGCGGCGCGCTCGACGATCTCAAGGTCCTGGAGATCGCCAACTGGGTGGCAGCGCCCAGCGCCGGCGCGCTGATGGCCGACATGGGCGCCGATGTGGTGAAGGTCGAGCCGCTCGTCGGCGACGGCATGCGCAAGAAGCTGCGTCAGCCCGCGGGCGAGGGCCTCGCCCAGCACGACGTCCCGTTCCAGCTCTCGAACCGGGGCAAGCAGTCGATCGCCGTCGACCTCGGCTCCGAGCAGGGCGCCGCGCTGGTCCGGTCGATGGCGGCCCAGGTCGACGTCGTCCTCACCAACCTGCTGCCGGCCCGGCTCGAGCGCTTCGGGCTCGGCCCCGAGCGCCTGCGCGCCGACCACCCGTCGCTGATCTACGCGCTGGTCACCGGCTACGGCAGCGAGGGTGACGACGCCGACCGGGTGGCGTTCGACGTCACCGCGTTCTTCGGTCGGGCCGCCATCTCCAGCCTGCTGGGCGAGCCCGAGGCGCCGCCGCCGGCGTCGCGCGCCGGCCAGGGCGATCACCCGACGGGGCTGGCGCTGCTCGTCGCCATCCTCGCCGCGCTGCGCGAGCGCGACCGCACCGGCCAGGGCCAGGTGGTCGAGACCGCGCTGCTGCGCGTCGGTGCGTGGACCATCGGCCTCGACGTGCAGACGGCGCTGGTCGACCGCGCCCAGCCCGGCAAGCGGTCACGTGCCGACGCGTTCAGCCCCATCAACACCAGCTACCGCTGCGCCGACGGTCGCTGGCTCATCCTGTCGGCGCAGGACCAGGGCCGGTGGGTGCCGTTCTGCGAGGCGGTCGGTCGGTCCGACCTGGCCGCCGACGAGCGCTTCGCCACGCCGCTCGGCCGCTTCCAGCACAACAAGGAGCTGATCGGGGTGCTCGAGGAGCTCTTCGCCACCGAGCCGTCGTCGCACTGGGGACCGCTGCTCGACCGCACCGGGATGATCTGGGCGCCGGTCAACGAGCTGCCCGACCTGGTCGACGACCCCCAGGCCCGTGCCATCGGCATGTTCACCGAGGTCCCCCACCCCGGGCTCGGGACGTTCGAGACGCTCACCGCCCCGTTCACGATGAGCAGCTCCGAGGTCGCCGTGCGGGGCCGGGCGCCCGAGCTGGGCGAGCACACCGACGAGAT
>DASUCO010000150.1:0-7614 GCA_036275955.1 Acidimicrobiales bacterium | reverse complement strand
GGGCTGACCTCGGGGTGGTTGGCCGATCGGGCCGCATCGAGGGCGCTGTTGAACGCCTCCTGCGTCTTGACGGTCCAGCGGTTCGGATCGATGGCCATCAGCCCTGCCTCAGCGGCCGGCCGAACAGCTCCATGGCCTGGGACAGCGGCACCAGGTCGCGGCGGTACGTGCGGTGGGCGGCGTCGATGGCGTGGCGGGCGTCCTCCCGCAGCTGCGCCATGCGCTCCTGCAGCTGGGCCACCTGCTCCTCGAGCTCGAGCACCCGCTTCACGCCGGCCAGGTTCAGGCCCTCGTTGGTCAGCTCCTGGATGCGCCGCAGCCGCTCGATGTCGACCTCGCTGTAGCGGCGGCTGCCGCCGTCGGTGCGGGCCGGATCGAGCAGGCCCTTGCGCTCGTAGATGCGCAGCGTCTGGGGGTGCACGCCGGCCAGCTCGGCCGCGACCGAGATGACGAAGACGGCCTGCATGGGATCACGGAACTGGGACATCGCTCATCGCCTCTCCGCTGGGGGAACCGCTCATCGCGTCGCGCAGGGCCTCGAGCGCGCTGCGCTGCTTGTCGGTCAACGTCTTGGGCACCTCGGCCTGCACCGTGACGAGGAGGTCGCCGGTGCGCTTGGCGGCGGCAACGCCGCGGCCTCGCACGCGCATGGTGGTGCCGGGCTGGGTCCCGGGCTTGATGCTGATCTTCACCGGCCCACCCTCGAGCGTCGGCACGTCGACCTCGCCACCGAGGGCGAGGGTCGGGAAGGGCACCCGGACGGTGGTGGTGAGGTCGTCGCCGCGCCGACCGAAGGTCGGGTGCGGCGTCACGTGCACGAGCACGTAGAGGTCGCCGGGCGGGCCGCCGTTGCGACCGGGGCCGCCCCGCTCCTTCATCTTGATCTTCCTGCCGTCGCCGACGCCGGCCGGGATGCGCACCTTCACGCCCCGCTCGCGGCGCTCGGCGCCGGTGCCCCGACACGCCTGGCACGGCGATTCGATGAGCACGCCGCGACCGTTGCAGGACGGGCACGGCGAGCTGAAGCTGAACAAGCCCTGGTTGTCGGCCGTGATGCCCGAGCCGTTGCACGTCGGGCACTGCTTCGGCAGCGTTCCGGGCTCGGCGCCGGTGCCGTGGCACACCGAGCACGACGCCTCGCCGCTCAGGTGGATCGTCGTGGTGATGCCGCGCACGGCGTCCTCGAAGTCCAGGTGGAGCTCGGCCTCGAGGTCGCGACCGCGCTGGGGACCACCGCCGCGCGTCGCGGTGCCGGCACGCGGGCCGGCGCCGCCGTTGCCGCGCACGCGGTTGAACAGCCCACCGAAGATGTCGCCGAGGTCGAAGTCGCCGAAGGCCTGGCCGGCGGCGTTGCCGAAGCCGGAGAGGGGCCCGAGCCGGCGGACCTCGTCGTACTCCTTGCGCCGGTCGGGATCGCCCAGCACGTCGTACGCGGCCGAGATCTCCTTGAAGCGCTCCTCGCTGCCGCCGGAGTCCGGGTGGTGCTCCTTGGCCAGCTTCCGATACGCGCGCGTGATCTCCTTGTCGGTGTCGCTCTCCTTGACACCGAGGATCTTGTAGAAGTCCTTCTCGAGCCACTCGCGCTGGGGCGCCACGTCAGGTCCCTAGCCCTTCACCTTGACCATGGCCGCGCGCAGGAGCTGGCCCTGCCACGTGTAGCCGGCGCGCATCGTCTCGCTGACGTACGAGCCCGCCTCCTCGTCCTCGGCCGGTTCGTGGGCGACCGCCTCGTGCTGGGTCGGGTCGAACGGCGCGCCGTCGGAGTCGATGCGCACCAGACCCTCCTTCTCCAGCGCGCCGAGGAGCTGGTCGCGCATCGGCTTCAGATCCTCCTGGCCGTGCGCGGCCGCGTAGTCGAACGCGTCGAGCACCGGGAGCATCGCCTCGACGATGCGTCCCGATGCACGCGCCACCTCGTCGGCCGTCTGCTTCATGACGCGCTTGCGGAAGTTCTCCAGCTCGGCCTGCTTCGACTGGGCCAGGCGCAGGAACTCGTCGCGCTCGGCCGTGACCTTCTCGAAGTCGGTGAGCAGGTCCTCGACCGTGACCGACTCGTCGACGGCCGCCGCCAGCTCCTCCTCGGGCGTCGGCTCCTGCGGGGGCGTCTCCGACATCAGAACGCGGCCTCGGCACGTCCACGGTCCTCGTGCGTCGCGCCGACGAGCGCGCGCAGAAGACCCGCGGTCACATTGGTTCGCTCACTCGTTCCTCGCTCGCTCACGAGGCGCGGTCCTCGTCGATGATCTCGGCGTCGATGACGTCGTCGTCGTTGGGTGCGCTGGAGCCGCCGCCGGCCGACGCCGCGCCGCTCTCAGCGCTGGCCGCGTCGTAGAGCCGCTGGCTGAAGGACTGGCTGGCGGTCATGAGCGACTCGGTCGCCGACTTGATGGCCGGGATGTCGTCGCCCTCGATCGCCGTCTTCAGCGACGCCAGGCTGGACTCGACGGCGTCCTTCTCGGGGCCGGTGATCTTGTCGCCGTGCTCCTTGAGGACCTTCTCGGTCTGGTACACGAGCGAGTCGGCGTTGTTGCGGACCTCGGCCTCCTCCTTGCGGCGGCGATCGTCCTCGGCGTGCGCCTCGGCATCGCGCACCATGCGCTCGATGTCGTCCTTGCTCATCGCCGACTGACCGGTGATGGTCATCGACTGCTCCTTGTTCGTGGCGCGGTCCTTGGCGGACACGTGCACGATGCCGTTGGCGTCGATGTCGAAGGTGACCTCGATCTGCGGCACGCCGCGCGGGGCGGGCGGCAGGTCGACGAGCTGGAACTTGCCGAGCGTCTTGTTGTACATCGCCATCTCGCGCTCGCCCTGGATGACGTGGATCTCCACCGACGGCTGCATGTCCTCGGCCGTGGTGAACACCTCGGTCTTGCGGGTCGGGATGGTGGTGTTGCGCTCGATGAGCTTCGTCATCACGCCTCCCTTGGTCTCGATGCCGAGGGAGAGCGGGGTGACGTCGAGCAGCAGGACGTCCTTCACGTCGCCCTTGAGCACGCCGGCCTGGATGGCGGCGCCGAGGGCGACCACCTCGTCCGGGTTGACGCCCTTGTGCGGCTCCTTGCCGGTGAAGCTCTGGACCAGGTCCTGGATGGCGGGCATGCGCGTCGAACCGCCGACGAGGATGATGTGGTCGAGGTCCGACTTGCTGAGCCCGGCGTCCTTGATCGCCTGCTCGAGCGGGCCGCGGGTCCGCTCGACGAGGTCGGCGGTCATCTCCTGGAACTTCGCGCGCGTGAGCTGCTCGTCGAGGTGCTTGGGGCCCTCGGACGTGGCCGTGATGAACGGCAGGTTGATCTGCGTCGACTGCGTCGAGGACAGCTCGACCTTGGCCTTCTCCGCCGCCTCCTTGAGGCGCTGCATGGCCATCTTGTCGGCCGAGAGGTCGACGCCCTCCTTGGCCTTGAACGACTGCACGAGCCAGTCGATGATGCGCTCGTCCCAGTCGTCACCGCCGAGGTGCACGTCGCCCGAGGTGCTCTTCACCTCGAAGACGCCGTCGCCGATCTCCAGCACCGACACGTCGAAGGTGCCGCCGCCGAGGTCGAACACGAGGATCGTCTGGTCGGCGCCCTCCTTGTCCAGGCCGTAGGCCAGCGCCGCCGCGGTCGGCTCGTTGATGATGCGCAGCACCTCGAGGCCGGCGATCTGGCCCGCCTCCTTGGTGGCGGTCCGCTCGGCGTCGTTGAAGTACGCGGGGACGGTGATGACGGCCTGGGTCACGGTGTCACCCAGGTACGCCTCGGCATCGCGCTTGAGCTTCTGCAGCGTGCGGGCGCTGATCTCCTGCGGCGTGTACTTCTTGCCGTCGATGTCGTCGGTGCTCCACCCGGTGCCCATGTGGCGCTTGACCGAGCGGATGGTGCGGTCGGGGTTGGTGATCGCCTGGCGCTTGGCCACCTCGCCGACGAGCACCTCGCCGTTCTTGGCGAAGGCGACGACCGACGGCGTGGTGCGGCCGCCTTCGGCGTTCGGGATGACGGTGGGCTCGCCGCCCTCCAGGACGGCGACGACGGAGTTGGTGGTGCCGAGATCGATGCCGACGGCCTTGGGCATGTGGGTCCTCGCAGTTCAGGTCGGGTACTGCAGCAAGCATAAAAGTTGAGTGCCTTGTTGACAACTTCGGTGGATGGATATCCTCCCGCCGTGCCCACCCTCGTGCTGTTGCGCCACGGTCAGAGCACGTGGAACGAGCTGAACCTCTTCACCGGCTGGCACGACGTCGACCTCACCGCCCGAGGCGAGGAGGAGGCGAGGGCCGGGGGCCAGCTGCTGCTCGACGAGGGGCTCGAGGTCGACATCGTCCACACCTCGCTGCTGCGTCGGGCCATCCGCACCGCCAACCTGGCCCTCGAGGTCGCCGACCGGCTGTGGATCCCGACCCACCGCCACTGGCGTCTGAACGAGCGCCACTACGGCGCGCTGCAGGGGCTGAACAAGGCCGAGACCCAGGCGAAGTACGGCGAGGCGCAGCTCAAGGAGTGGCGCCGCTCGTACTCGACCCCGCCCCCGGCGCTGGACCCGACCGACGAGCGCCACCCGAGCCACGACCCCCGCTACGCCACCCTCCCGCCGGACCTGCTGCCGGCCACCGAGTGCCTGGCCGACGTCGTCGACCGCATGCTCCCCTACTGGTACGACCACATCTGCGTCGACCTGCTCGAGGGGCGGACCGTGCTGGTGGCCGCCCACGGCAACTCGATCCGGGGCCTGGTGAAGCACCTGGACGGGATGTCGGAGGAGGAGATCGTCGAGCTCAACATCCCGACCGGCATCCCGCTCGTCTACGAGCTCGACGAGCACCTGCAGCGGGTCGGCAGTCGGTACCTGGGCGACCCCGAGGCGGCTGCCGCCGCGGCCGCCGCCGTCGGCGCCCAGGCCACCTCCCCCCCGCCCGCCGAGCGCGAGCCCGACGACCCCGGCGACGACCCGACCTGAACCCGTTCTCGATACCGGAACCGACCAGATCTGGCCGGTCGCGGTACCGAGAACGGTCAGGGGTTGAGGCGGTAGCCCAGCCCGCGGATCGTCACCAGCAGCGTCGGGTTGGCGGGGTCGTCCTCGATCTTGGCCCGCAGCCGGTACAGGTGGGTGTCGACCAGGCGGCTGTCACCCACGTACTCCCAGCCCCACACCCGCTCGAGCAGCTGGTCGCGACTGATGACGTTGCCGGCGTGCTCGGCCAGCTCGCACAGCAGCCGGAACTCGGTCTTCGTCAGCGTCAGCGGCTCGCCGCCACGCAGCGCCTCGCCGGCGTCGGGTGAGATCTCGAGGTCGCGGATGCGCATCGTGGTGCGCGCCGGCGTGCCCGCCTCGCGCTGCATGCGCCGCAGGTGGGCGCGCACGCGCGCGGCCAGCTCCTTGGGGACGAACGGCTTCGTCACGTAGTCGTCAGCCCCGGCCTCGAGCCCGGCGACGACGTCGTGGCTGTCGGTCTGGGCGGTGACGACGAGGATCGGCAGGCCGCTCGTCGCCCGCAGGGCGCGCACGACGTCGAGGCCGCCGATGCCCGGGAGCAGCAGGTCGACGATGGCGAGGTCGGCGCCGCCGGCGTTGAAGCGCTCGACGCCCTCCTCGCCGGTGGCCGCCTCGACGACCTCGTAGCCCTCGTCCTCGAGCATCAGGCGCACGGCGACGCGGATGCCGGCGTCGTCCTCCACGAGCAGCACCCGGGCCATGCGCCCAATCATGGCCCCTGGCCTCACTGCTCCCTTCGCGACCGAATCGCGAGGTTGCCGCGAGGCTGGCTCGACATGACGGTGACATCGTTGGCCCTGTCTGGGAATCCCCTGGGGCCCGCAGTCGCTTGCGACTGCGGGCCCCCGTCGTTTTCTCCCCTGGCACCATTGGCGTCGTGCCGCTGCGTCCGCACCTCGGCCTGCGGTCCCGCATCGCCATCGGCTTCGCCATCGTCGCCGTGACGGTGGCGGGCGCGCTGGCCACGCTCGCCTACCAGCGCACGCGCGCGGTGCTGGTCGGCGACCGTCAGGACGCCGCCGTCGTCCAGACGTTCGTCAACGCCCGTCTCGTGCGCGACGCGCTGCGCGACCCGACCTCCGACGTGGCCGAGCTGCTGGCGTCGCTGTCGACGGCGAGCCGGTCCGAGCCGCTACTTCGCCAGGGCGACCAGTGGTTCGGCCGCTCGGTGACGGTCGACGTCGACGACATCCCGGCTCCGCTGCGCCGGCGGGTCAGCGGCGGGACGGCATCGCGCCAGCGCTTCGTCGTCGACGACCGGCCGCTGCTCGGCGTGGGCGTGCCCATCCCGTCCATCGGCGGCGAGTACTTCGAGGTCTTCCCGCTGGAGGACCTGGAGCGGACGCTGCAGACGCTGAGCGCCGCGCTGTGGACGGGGGCGGGCGTCGCCGGCATCGGCGTGGCCGGCATCGGCCTGCTCGCGACGCGACGCGTGCTGCGACCGCTGGCGTCAGCCACGAGTGCCGCGCGCCAGATCGCGGCCGGCGACCTGGCCACGCGCATCGACGCACCCGCCGATCGCGAGCTCGAGCCACTCGTCGACGCGTTCAACGACATGGCGACGTCGCTGTCGGCACGCGTCGACCGCGACCGGCGTTTCGCGTCGGTCGTGAGCCACGAGCTGCGATCCCCGTTGACGTCCCTGCGCACGGCCATGGACGTGGCCGTGACCCGCCTCCCGCCGCTGGACGAGCGGGCGCAGGTGGTGGTCGACCTCGTACGCGGCCAGCTCGACCGCTTCGAGCGGATGACGCTCGACCTGCTCGAGATCAGCCGCATCGACGCCGGCGTCGCGCCGCTCGACAACCGCCCGGTCGAGATCGGCCCCGTCGTGCGCGAGATGGTCGACGTCAGCACCAACGGCCGCGTGCCCACCGCGGTGGTCGACGAGGTGACGGTGGACGTCGACGTGGCGCGCCTCGAGTGGTCGCTCGCCAACCTGCTCGCCAACACCAGCCACCACGCGGGCGGCGCCACCGGCGTGGTCGTCGACGCGACCGACGACACGGTGCGGATCTCGGTCGACGACGCCGGGCCCGGCGTGCCCGAGGCGGACCGCGAGCGCATCTTCGAGCGGTTCGCGCGGGGGTCGGCGTCGCACGGCACGCCGGGGGCCGGGCTCGGCCTGTCGCTCGTGCGCGAGCACGTGCGGGTCATGGGTGGCACCGTGACGATCGGCGACTCGCCGACGGGCGGCGCCCGCTTCACGATCGAGCTGCCGCGATGAGGCGAGCGCTGCTGCTCGCGCTGGTGATCGTCGGCGGGTGCGGCGGGCTCGACGCCCAGGACAGCGACCAACCGCTCGCCGCCCACGAGGTCCCCTACGACCTGCTGCAGGGCCCGACGACGTCGACCACCCTGCCGCCGTCGACCACGACGAGCACGCTGCCGTGGCGCACCAACCTCTGGTACATCGGCGGCGACCGTCTGGTGCCGGCGCCGCGCCAGCTGCGCGACCAGCCCGAGGTCGACCAGGTCCTGCGCCTGCTGCTGCGCGGCCCGTCGGAAGAGGACCTGAGCCTGGTGCGGAGCGCGCTCGACCTCGGCGACGCGCTCGTCGACGGCCCGCCGACGGACGGCCAGCTCACGATCGACCTGGCGTCGGACTTCGGGCGCCGCTCGCCGTCGGAGCAGGTG
>DASUCO010000149.1:0-4387 GCA_036275955.1 Acidimicrobiales bacterium | reverse complement strand
CACCGCCACCGGACGCTTGTCGATGCCGCTGACGACCTCGCCGCCCGACCAGCGCAGCAGCACTGCGGGACGGCCGACGTTCACCGAGAGCAGCTCGATCTCGTCCACCAGGGGATTCTGGGCGGGATCGACCCCCTGGACGGTGGGTTTTCCCGCCCAGAACGAGCTAGGAGGCGCGGGCGAGGTCGACGCGGACGGTGGCGCGGCGGACGGCGGCCTCGACCTCGGCGTCCTGCTCGCGGGTGAGGCGGGCCTCGGCGCGGGCCAGGGCCTCCTCGGCGCGGCGCAGGTCGATCTGGCTGGCCAGCTCGGCCACGTCGCTGAGGATCGTCACGCGGTTGTTCGACACCTCGACGAAGCCACCGTGCACGGCGGCCTGCTCGATGACCGAGCCGTTGGCGTAGATGCGCACGGCGCCGATGCCGAGCGCGCCGATGAACGGCGCGTGGTTGGCCATGAACGCGATGTCGCCGTCGGACGTGCGGCACACGACCATGTCCGCTTCACCCGAGAACAGGATGCGCTCGGGAGAGACGACCTCGACCTCCACTACGACGACTCCCGCTGGAGGCGCTCGGCCTTGGCCCGGACGTCGTCGGCGCCACCCACGTTCAGGAACGCCTGCTCGGGGATGTCGTCGAGGTCGCCGTTGACCAGCTGCTCGAACGACTCGACCGTCTCGCTGACCGGCGTGAACACGCCGGGCAGACCGGTGAAGACCTCGGCCACGAACATCGGCTGCGACAGGAAGCGCTGGATCTTGCGGGCCCGGTTGACCGTCAGGCGGTCCTCCTCGGACAGCTCGTCGAGACCGAGGATGGCGATGATGTCCTGCAGCTCCTTGTAGCGCTGCAGCGCCTCCTGCACGCGACGGGCGACGGCGTAGTGGCGGTCACCGACGACCTCGGGGGTGAGGATCGACGACGTCGACGCCAGCGGGTCGACCGCCGGGTAGATGCCGAGCGAGGCGATGTCACGCGACAGCTCGGTGGTGCCGTCGAAGTGGGTGAACGACGTGAACGGCGCCGGGTCGGTGTAGTCGTCGGCCGGCACGTACACGGCCTGCAGCGACGTGATCGAGCGGCCTCGGGTCGAGGTGATGCGCTCCTGCAGCTCGCCCATCTCGTCGGCCAGCGTCGGCTGGTAGCCCACGGCCGAGGGCATGCGGCCGAGGAGGGTGGACACCTCGGAGCCGGCCTGCACGAAGCGGAAGATGTTGTCGATGAACAGCAGCACGTCCTGCTGCTGCACGTCACGGAAGTACTCGGCCATCGTGAGGGCCGACAGGGCGACGCGCAGGCGCACGCCGGGCGGCTCGTCCATCTGGCCGAAGACGAGGGCGGCGCGCTCGAGCACGCCCGACTCCTCCATCTCGATGAAGAGGTCGGTGCCCTCACGGGTGCGCTCGCCGACGCCGCCGAACACCGACACGCCGCCGTGCTGCTGGGCCACGCGGCGGATCATCTCGGTGATGAGGACGGTCTTGCCGACACCGGCCCCACCGAAGAGGCCGATCTTGCCGCCCTGCTTGTAGGGGGTCAGCAGGTCGATGACCTTGATGCCGGTCTCGAACATCTGCGTCGTGGGCTCGAGGTCGGCGAACAGCGGCGCCTCGCGGTGGATCTCCCAGCGCGTGGTGGCGTTCACCTGGTCGGCGGGCACGTCGAGCGGGTCGCCCCACACGTTGAAGATGTGGCCGAGCACGGCGTCGCCCACCGGCACCTGCAGGCCGTGGCCCAGGTTGCGCACCGTCGTCCCCCGCGTCAGGCCGTCGGTCGGCTTGAGGCAGATGGCACGCACGCGGTTGTCACCGATCTGCTGCGCCACCTCGGCGAGGACGACGACGTCGTTGCCCTCGATGTGGATCGTCAGCTCCACGACGTGGTTGATCTCCGGCAGCGAGTCCTTGGGGAACTCGATGTCGACGACGGGGCCGGCGATGGCGACGACGCGACCGTCCTTGAGGACCTTCTCGCCCGACTCGTTGGTCTCACTGGTCATGGTCATGACGTGCTCCTGCCTCTATCGCTTCTCTGGGAACAGATCGAGTGCGCCACCGACGTGGTCGACGATGATGTCGTCGTCGGTGCCCTTGCCGCTGCCGAGTGCCTCGGCGCCACCGACGATCTCCATGATCTCGTTGGTGATGGAGTCCTGCCGGGCCCGGTTCATGACCCGGCTCAGCTTCGTGATCAGCTCGTCGGCGTTGTCGCTGGCCGACTTCATGGCCCGCTGGCGGGCGGCGTGCTCCGACGCGGACGACTCGAGCAGCGCCGCGAACAGCCGGGCCTCGGCGTAGCGCGGCAGCAGCCGGTCGAGGATGACGCTCGCGTCCGGCTCGAACTCGTAGCCGGCGGCCGGACCGTCAGCGGCGCCGGCGGCCGCCGCCTCGAGGGCGGTGGCGTCGAGCGGCATGAACCGGCGCTCGGTCACCCGCTGGGAGGCGACGGACAGGAAGCGCGTGTAGATGAGCTCGACGCGGTCGTACTCGCCGCTCTCGAACCGGGCGGTCACCGCCTGGGCGACCTCCTTGGCGTTCTCGTACGTCGGCTGGTCGGTCATGCCGAGGAACGCGTCGTCGATCTCGTAGTGGCGGAAGCGGAAGAAGTCCCGCCCCTTCTTGCCGACGACGACGATGCGAGCGTCCTTGCCCTCGGCGCGAGCGTCACGGATGGCCCGCTCGGCGGCGCGCAGGATGCCGGAGTTGTAGCCACCGGCGAGGCCGCGGTCGCCGGTGATCACCACGAAGGCGACCGTGCGCACGTCCTCGCGCTCGGTCAAGAGCGGGGACGACAGACCGGCACCGCCCGCGGCGAGGTTGGCGATCACCGAGGTGATCTGCTCGCTGTAGGGCCGCGCCGCAGCCACCCGCGCCTGCGCCTTCATGATGCGCGACGCGGAGATGAGCTCCATCGCCTTGGTGACCTTCTTCGTCGACTGGACCGACTTGATCCGCCGACGGAGGACCCGCTCCTGACCGCCCGCCATCTAGTGCGCGTCCTCCTCGGGACGGGTGACCTCTTCCTCGGGCAGGTGCGTCGGCGCCGTGGCGATCGACGACGTGCCGGGATCGCTGACGCCGCCGGGCGCCTCGCCCGCCGCCCCGCCGGTGGGCGAGAACAGCTCGGCGAAGCCCTTGATGGCCGCCTCAAGCGCGGCCTCGTCGGCGATCGCACCGCTGGTGCGGATGCCGTCGAGGATGTCGCCGTGGCGGGTGCGGAAGTGCTGCAGCAGCTCCTGCTCGAAGCGGCGCACGTCCTCGACCGGGATCGGGTCGAGGTAGCCGCGGGTGCCGGCCATCAGCGAGACGACCTGCTCCTCGACCGGCATCGGCGAGTTCAGCGGCTGCTTCAGCAGCTCGGTGAGCCGGTAGCCGCGGTCGAGCTGGGCCTGGCTGATCTTGTCGAGCTCGGAGCCCATCTGGGCGAACGCCTGCAGCTCGCGGAACTGCGCCATGTCCGACTTCAGCAGACCGCCGCCGGAGCCCACGGCCGACTTCATGGCCTTGATCTGGGCGTTGCCTCCCACGCGCGACACCGAGATGCCCACGTCGAACGCGGGACGGATGCCGGACTTGAACAGGTCGTCCTGCAGGTAGATCTGGCCGTCGGTGATCGAGATCACGTTGGTCGGGATGTAGGCGGACACGTCGCCCGCCTTGGTCTCGATGACCGGCAGCGCGGTGAGCGAGCCGGCGCCGCGCTCGTCGCTGAGCTTGGCCGCACGCTCGAGCAGGCGGGAGTGGAGGTAGAAGACGTCGCCCGGGTACGCCTCGCGACCCGGCGGGCGGCGCAGCAGCAGCGCGATCTGGCGGTACGCCTCGGCCTGCTTCGACAGGTCGTCGTACACGACCAGCGCGTGCTCGCCGTTGTCCATCCAGTGCTGGCCGATGGCGCAGCCGGCGTACGGGGCGAGGTACTTGAACGGTGCCGGGTCCGACGCGGGTGCGACGACGACGACCGTGTAGTCCATTGCGCCGTTGTCCTGCAGCGTCTTCACCGTCTGCGCCACGGTCGAGGCCTTCTG
Organism: Acidimicrobiales bacterium; assembly: GCA_036275955.1. Lineage (GTDB taxonomy): Bacteria > Actinomycetota > Acidimicrobiia > Acidimicrobiales > CADCSY01 > DATLFP01. The sequence goes on along the minus strand of DASUCO010000149.1, from coordinate 361 downwards.
GCCGATCGCGACGTAGATGCACTTCACGCCGAGACCCTTCTGGTTCAGGATCGTGTCGACGGCGATCGTGGTCTTGCCCGTCTTGCGGTCGCCGATGATCAGCTCGCGCTGACCGCGACCGATGGGCGTCATCGAGTCGATGGCCTTGATGCCGGTCTGCAGCGGCTCGTGCACCGGCTTGCGCCCGGTGATGCCTGGCGCCTGGATCTCCATGCGGCGGGTCTGGGCGCCGGTGATCGGGCCGCGACCGTCGATGGGCTCGCCGAGGCCGTTGACGACACGCCCGAGCAGCGCGTCGCCGACGACGACCTCGAGGATGCGACCCGAGGCGCGGACCGCCTGGCCCTCCTCGATGTGGCCG
>DASUCO010000148.1:0-5162 GCA_036275955.1 Acidimicrobiales bacterium | reverse complement strand
CGCCAGGTCGTGCCAGAACTCAGCCATGCGCTCGACCTGCTCGCGCGTGGGCATGCCACCCGGCTTGATCTGGTGCAGCGCCAGCATGACGACGATGCCCTCGCCGGTGTACTCGTCGATGAGCGCATCGAGGTCGTCGTTTCGCTCGTTGTGCTGCTCGGGGTTGTAGGCGCAGCCCTCGGGCAGGCACATGTTCAGGCGGACCGTGTTCACCTTCCACGCCTCGCGCAGCACCTTGGCGTGGCCGGCGGTGACGCCGTCCTCGTGGAAGAACGCGTCGGGACCGAGCATGTTCACGCCGAGCGGCACGAACTCGTCGCCGTTCGGATCGATGATCTTCGACCCCTCGACGCGGAAGCGCCCGGCCTCCGGGTTCTCGCTGCGCCACACGACGCCGGCGACGATCGCTGTCAGCAGGGCGACGACGAGCGCCAGGAGCTTCACCATGCCGGCACCGGCGCTGTCCGGTAGGGCGCCAGCCACTGCTCGACCTCGTCGATCCACCCGGCGGGGACCCGGGAACGGGCGCGGCCGTCACCGACGCGGTTGAGGACATCGGCGGCGACGACGGCACCGACGGCGTTGGCGAGCAGCGCCGGGCGTCGGTGACGGCGGGCCAGGCTCGCGTACGCCTTGGCGGCGGCGACTCGGTCGCCGCTCCGCAGCAGCTGCTTGGCCAGCCAGCGCTCGTGCTCGAACGTGCCGTCACGAGCACCGCGCTCGCCTCGCAGGCCGGCCACGCGGTCGAGCACCTCGCGCCGGGTCGAGCGCATGCGCTCGACCTTGGTCGACATCGAGCCGCCCCAGGTGCGGAACGCCACGAGCGGACGGTCCACGGTGGCCGGTGCCCCTCGCTGCGCCAGGCGCAGCCACAGGTCCCAGTCCTCGCACGACGCCAGCGACTCGTCGAAGCCACCGACCGAGCGCACCGCGTCCGCCGAGGCCAGCACGCCGGAGCCGCCGCCGGGCACGGCGTTGCTCACCAGCAGCCGGTCGAGCACCTCGTCGCGCGGCGGCACCGCCTGGTGGCCCATGACGTGCAGGTCGGCATCGACGAGCACCGAGCCGCCGATCACCCACGCCGCGTCGGCGGTGTCCGCGGCGTCGAGCTGCGTCGCCAGCTTGTCCGGCGCCCACAGGTCGTCGTCGTCGCACCACGCGACCCAGGGGCCACGCGCACGCGCCAGACCGGCGTTGCGCGCCGCCGGCAGCCCGCGAGCCACGTCGTGGCGCACGACGGTGACCCGGTCGTCCCCGATCGCTGCGAGCATGGCCGGGGTGTCGTCGGTCGACCCCTCGTCGACCACCACCACCTCGAGGTCGACGTCGCGCTGACCGAGGATCGAGCGCAACGTCTGGGCGCACACGGCCGCCCGGTTGCGCGTCGGGACCACGACCGAGACCGCGGGGTCGATCATGCGGGCTGCAGGGGCTCGAGCGCCTCGACCTGGTCGAGCCACGCACGTGCGGCGGCCTCCCACTCCGCCGGCACGCCTCGTCGCTCGAGCCTGGCCTGGTGCCGGTCGGCACCTCGAGGATCGAGCGCACCCCAGAGCGCGTACGCGAGCTGCCCGGGCCGGCGATGGCGGGCGGCGATGCCGGCATAGGCGGCCAGCGCCCGCAGGCGGTCGCGGTTGCGCAGGTGGAAGCGGGCCCAGTACTGCTCGGCGTGCAGGTCTCCTGGCCGGGCGACCGCCGGGTCGAGATCCCCGCGGTGGCGCTCGAGCGTTCGCAGGTGCCCGGTGCGCATGCGATCGACGTCGGTCGACATCGATCCGTTCCAGACCCGGTAGCCGACGAGCGGGCGGTCGACGCACGCGATCGGCGCCTCCTTGGACACACGGCAGTGCATCTCGAAGTCCTCGCAGCCGGTGGCCCACGCGTCGTAGCCACCGACGGCGCGCGCCAGGTCGGTCGCCACCAGGACGCTGGAGCCGCCGCCGGGGATGACGTTGGTGACGCGGAGGCGCTCCCGCACGTCGCCGCTGGGAGGCGGGCGGTGGTACCCGATCACCTGCAGATCCTCGTCGATGGACACGGTGCCCGTGCACGACCACCGCGCGCCGGGCACGGCGGCGATGGCGTCGAGCTGCGACGCCAGCTTGTCCGGCGCCCACAGGTCGTCGTCGTCGCAGAACGCCACCCACGGGGTGGCGGCGAGCTCCAGCCCCGCGTTGCGGGCCCCCGCCAGCCCCGTCGGCGGGTCGTGCCGCACCACGGTGATGCGGTCGCCCGCCACCGCGTGCAGGTACGTCGGCGTCTCGTCGGACGAGCCCTCGTCGACGACGACGATGCGCACCTCCACGTCGCGCTGGGCGACGATGGCGCCGAGGGTCTGGGCGAGCACGTCGCGGCGGTTCCGCGTCGGCACCACGACGGTGACCGACCGCTCGAGCGCCACGCTCACACCCGAGCGCGTGAAGGAACCAGGCTGGTGCCCTCGACGGCACCCGCCTTGCCCAGCAGGGCGACGATCGTCGCGGTGATGTCCACCGCCGGTCGATCGCCCAGCTCGGTGCGGTCGATGCCGGGGCCGGCGACGAGCGCGAAGCCGAACGGACTGTGGTGCGAGGTGCGCATGTGCGGATGCGGGCCGATGGTGCCGACCGTCGGGTGGTCGATGGCATCGGGCGCACCGGCGAAGATCACGAGCAGGTCGGCGTCGGGTCCGTCCGCCGCGAACGGGTCGTCCTCGCGCAGGCGGATGAAGGACTCGACGATCGGCTCGCCGGTGCGAGCGTCGCGACAGGCCCCGAGGATCGCCTCGATCTCGTCGAGCACGTCGCGGTACTGCTCCTTCGGCACGATGCCGTTCGCCTCGCGGCCCGCGAGGTTCACGCGCACGTGCCCGTCGGCGAAGGTCGGCAGCGCGAACCACCGCATGTTCGGCCAGTGGCGCTTGTACCAGCTGGCGACCTGGTAGCGGGGCTCCTTCTCGAACGGCTCGAGGGCCTCGGGCGTCGCCTGGCGGGTCTCGGGCGGCGTGGGCTTGGCCATCTCGTGCAGCTTGGCGACCTGCGGACGGCGCGCCAGCCGCCGCAGCAGCTCGAACGAGCTGCGGGGGACCGTCTGGCGGATGGCCCGGCGCACGCGCTGCTTGGGCGAGTCCGCGAAGTGGTTCACGTAGTGCTCGCCCACCTGCTCCTCGGGGTCGAGCAGCACCGGCGGGCAGCCGGCGGCCCGCCACGCCCGCTGGTCGGGGTCGGCCAGCAGGCCGGCGCCGAAGTGGAGACGCTGGAACAGCTCGGGCATGAGCGCGGTCGACACGACGTCGTCACCGGGCTGGAAGCCGTGGAACGCACAGAGCACGACGGCCACGTCGTCGCCCAGGACGTCGAGCAGCCGGCCGACCTGGACGTCGACCGCCTCGGTCACCGCCAGCACCGCGTCGGCCGCCTGCTGGGTGGTCGGCGCCACGCCGTGCAGCGGGTGGGACGTGTCCACGCCGTGCCACAGCTGGTGGCCGACGGAGTGGAACTCCGAGATGCAGGTGACGAAGAGGTCCCAGTCCGGCAGGCGCTCGGTGAGCAGCCACTCGGCGATGTCGATGCGGCGCTCGTTGCCGACCAGGCAGCAGCGCACCAGGGCGTCGATGAACGCCGGCTGGTGCCAGCCGTAGTCGAAGTCGTTGCCGAACGCGGGGTTGGTGCCGAAGCGCTCGTCGATCTCGGTCAGCAGGCCGGTTGGCATCGACATCCGCGGCCACATCGGCGAGTGCGAGCCCCAGCCGACGACCTGGACGCCCTCGACCACCTCCGACGGGGATGAGTGGATGAGGTCGAGGGCGATGACCTTGGTGCCGTCGCCGAACGCGAAGAAGGGATCGCGGGTCGAGGCGGCGTTGGTGGCACAGCTGTAGGTGGCGGGGTCGAACGTCACGCACACCGGCCACTCTCGGCGGTCGAGGGGCTCCCCTCCGGAGAGGAACCGGGCCCACACCAGCTCGGAGCGGAAGGCCTTCGGCGTCGTGATGGTCGCCTCGGCGCTGCGGGCACGGAGCCGGGCCAGGTTGGGCAGCCGGCCCTCGTCGAGCTGCTGCTCGAGGTACGTCCAGTCGGCGGCATCGATGACGATCGCGGCGACTCTGTTCACGGGGCTCCTGGTGTTCAGCGACGGCGAGCGAGCGACGACGAGAGCGTCGCTGCGGTGTTCGGCGGTTGCCGAGGGCCTTCCTTCCCCCGCACCGGGCGGGTGCACGCTTGATCTGCGTCGCATCGGGGCAGACTGCCGCCGGTGATGGCCCGATCGGGTGGTGCCGTCACCGTCAGAGCAGGGACGACACCGGCACGGACCGAAGTGAGCCCGTGACGCAGACGACAGGGCGACAGGCGGCGATGGCGATCTTGACGACGACGAGCAGGGATGTCCGGGTCCCCGGCCCGCAGCACGCGCCCCACCACGAACGCGAGCAGGTCGTCAAGCCGGCCTCCCCCAAGCTCTGGCTGGTCCTCGCCGACGCCGGCACGGTGGCCCTGGCCATGCTCCTGACGTTCCTCGTTCGCTCGTCGCTGGGCGGTCCCGCCCTCGACGGCGCCCGCACCGCCCACCTGCTGATCGCAGCCGTCAGCCTCCCCGTCTGGCTCGGCTTCTTCGCCCGTCGCCGGCTCTACAACGTCCGCTTCCTCACGCGCCGGATCGACGAGGTCCGGCGCATCGCCACCGCCTCCGCCTACACGGTGACGGCGATGACCGTCGCCGCCTACGCGTTCCAGCTCCCCGTCTCGCGGGCGTGGCTGGGCATGACCTGGCTCGGTGCCGTCGCCCTCGTCAGCGCCCAGCGGGAGGTCGTGCGCCGCACGTTCATGCGCCTGCGCAGCTCGGGCCGGATGCTGCGCCGCGTCGTCATCGTCGGCTGCAACGAGGAGGCGATCGACGTCGCCGACATGCTCGAGCACGACCCGATGCTCGGTTACGAGGTCGTCGGCTTCGTCGACGACGCTCCTGACGAGGACCAGCGCATCCTCGGCCCCGTGACCGAGACGCTGGCCGTCGTGCGCGAGACCGGCGCGTCGAGCGTGATCGTCGCTGCGTCGGCCATGAACGTCGACACCACCAATCGCCTGGTGCGGGTGCTGCTGCGCGAGGGCATCCACGTCGAGCTGTCCTCGACCCTGCGCGACGTCGCCGACATGCTCGAGCACGACCCGATGCTCGGTTACGAG
>DASUCO010000147.1:0-6179 GCA_036275955.1 Acidimicrobiales bacterium | reverse complement strand
ATCGCCCAGTGCAAGCTGGCCTTCGACATGATGTGCGAGCGGGCGCTCAGCCGCGAGTCGCACGGCAAGATCATCGGCGAGCACCAGATGGTGCAGGAGAAGATCGCCGAGAGCTACGCCGCCATCAAGATGCTGCGGCTGTACGTGCTCGAGACGGCGTGGCGCATGGATCAGACGTCCGGTGCCGAGACCCGCACCGACATCGCGGCGGTGAAGTTCACGATGGCGCGGGTGCTGCGCGAGGTGTCGTTCAACGCGCTGCACATCATGGGTTCGCTGGGCACGACCAACCTCACGCCGCTGCAGGCCATGTACGCCGGCGCGCCGACGATGGGCCTGGCCGACGGCGCCGACGAGGTGCACAAGGCCACCGTCGCCCGTCGCGTGCTCAAGGACTACCGCCCGCAGGAGCACCCGTACTGGCCGACGGAGTACATCCCGTTCAAGCGGGAGAAGGCGTGGCAGAAGATGCAGCCGCTCTTCGACAAGGACCCCGAGCTGCTCGAGGTCGCCGAGGGCTACAAGAAGTACTTCGCGAACCGCGGCTGAGCCGCCCGTGCGGCTCTGCCCGGTCGACGATCGGTGCTTCGAGGTGACCTCGACCGTCCAGCTGGACGGGCCCGAGGGCGCGCTCGTCATGTGGGTGCTGTTCAACACGCGACGGTCGAAGCCGACCGCCGAGTGCCTCGCCCACTGGCATGACGTCCACGCGCCGCTTGCCCGTCGTCACCACGGCATGTCGCGGTACGTCCAGCACGTCGTGACCGACCCCGAGGACGGCAGGGTCGAGGCCATCGCCGAGCTGCACTTCGCCAGCCAGGACGACTACGACGAGCGCTTCTACCTGCACGACGACAGCCGACAGGTCATCGCCGACGACGTCGCCACCTTCGCCGGACGTCTCAGCGAGACGTTCCTCGTCCACCGGGAGCCCTGATGTCCCTCGAGGTCAAGCGCGACGACCTGCGCACCGTCCGCCACGTCGACGACGGCGACCCGAGCCCTGGCGCCGGCGAGGCCGTCCTGCGCGTCGACCGCTTCGCGATCACCGCCAACAACGTCACCTATGCCGCCTTCGGCGCGGCGATGCGCTACTGGGACTTCTTCCCGGCGAGCGAGCACGGGTGGGGCCGGGTCCCGGTGTGGGGTCACGCCGACGTCGCAGCCTCGACGGTCGACGCCCTCCCGGTCGGCACGCGCGTGTACGGCTACCTGCCGATGGCGACCCACCTCGTCGTGCGGCCCGATCGGGTCACCGACGCCGGCTTCGTCGACGCCAGCGAGCACCGCGCCGCGCTCCCGCCCGTCTACAACCAGTACCAGCGCGTGGCACCGACCGACACCGAGCGGGAGACGGCGGTGCTGCGCCCGCTGTTCACGACGTCGTTCCTCCTCGACGATTGGTTCGACGACGGCGGCATGAACGGGGCCACCCAGGTCGTGCTGGCCAGCGCGTCGAGCAAGACCGCGCTCGGCCTCGCCCACCTCCTGTCGCAGCGGGCCGACGTCGAGGTCGTCGGCCTCACCTCGACTGGCAACGCCGAGTTCGTCGACGGGGTCGGCTACTACGACCGCACCGTCACCTACGACGACATCGCCAGCCTCGACGCCAACGTCCCGACGGCGTTCGTCGACATGGCGGGCGGCGGCGTCACGCTGGCCGCCGTCCACAACCACTTCGCGTTCTCGCTCAAGGCCAGCTGCCTGGTGGGCGCCACGCACTGGGAGGAGTCGGCGCCGCCGGCCGAGCTGCCGGGTCCGCAGCCGTCGTTCTTCTTCGCGCCCGACCGCGTCGTCAAGCGACGGCAGGACTGGGGTCCGGACGGGTTCGAGTCGCGGGTGGAGACGGCGTGGAAGGCGTTCCTCGCCTCCGTCGCCGGCTGGCTCACGATCGTCGAGCGTCGCGGTGCCGACGAGCTCGAGGCCACGTGGCTCGAGGTGGTCGACGGACGGACCCCGCCCGATGTCGGCTACGTGGTGTCGCCCACCGACTGACGGACGGCGACCGCCTCCGCCACCTCCTCGCGGTAGGGGCGGTCCATGCGCAGGGACAGGTAGGCGGCGGCGCCGAGCGGGATGGGCAGCCAGAAGTTGACGAGCCGGTAGCTGACGACGCCGAGCACGGCGATGCCTCGCGTGGCGCCGAAGGCGACGAGCATCGACGTCAGCACCGCCTCGACCACGCCGAGCCCGCCCGGCGTCACCGGGATTGCGGCGACCACGTACGCCAGGCCGTACGCGACCAGCAGGCCGTCGGGTCCCATCGAGTGCCCGAACGCGGTGAGGAACACCCACAGCGACGCGGCGTCGAGGAGCCAGTTGAGCGCGGCCCACCCGGCGGCGCGGAGCAGCAGCGGCCGATCGGCCAGCAGCGTCTGCAGCCGGGCCGAGATCCGTCGCATGAACGCGTCCACGTCCTCGGGTTGGAGGAACGGGATCGGGCGAGCCAGCCGGCACATCAGCTTGGCGGCGCGGTCCTCGCCCTTGGTCAGGAGCAGCACCGCCGCCGCGAACCCGCCGAGCAGCAGGACGCCGAGGACGGCGGCGGTGCCGTAGAGCGGGTGGAAGCCGCGCAGCGGGATGGTGACGACGAGGCCGACCCACAGCAGCGCGTTGAGCACCACCGCCGACCCCAGCCCCTGGGTGGCCAGCGCGAACCCGGCGTCGGGCGCGGTGACGCCGGCTCGCATGAGCAGCCGATAGCCGAGGCCGGCGCCGGCCACGGTCCCGCCGGGCACCACGTGGCTGATCCCGAGCGTCGCCAGCGTGATGCGAGCCGTCGTGAGCAGCGACACCCGGTCGTGCTTGGGCAGCAGGGATCGGGTCAGCTGGGCGTAGGCGAGGATGGCGCCGATCTCGAGGACGACGCCGGCGACCAGCCAGCGCACGTCCACCTCGCCGAGCAGATCGAGCGCCTTGCGGGTGCCGGCCAGCTGGGGCAGGACGAGGAACTCGACGACGAGGGCCAGCACCAGGAGCATGGCGATGCGGCGCACCTGTCGGGTCCACGCCACACCGGCCACGTCTCAGTCTGACTGCGAGTGCAGTCCCTCCTCGACCCACGCCCAGTGCTGGATGGCGTGGTGTGCGTTCGTGATGAGGACACCGCCGATCGAACCGTCGTTCCACGGCGCGCCGGGGAGGGGTGCGGCCAGCTGCTCGTCGGTGAGCTGGTCGAGCAGGGCCAGCGTGTCCGCCCGCGCCGCGTCGAGGTCGGCGAAGAGCGTGTCGAGGTCGTCGTCGCGGTGCGCCTCGACGTTGTCCTGGTTGCCGCGGTGGACCTGGGCGATGACGTCGTCGCGCGACCTGGCGCCGGAGAAGTCGAAGCCAACGGGGTTGTCCTTGCCCTCGACGGCGCGCTTGATCATCCCCTGGAAGGCGCGCTCGATCATCGCCAGGTGGGCGACGTGGTCCTTGGCCGACCACGGCGCCTCGCCCTCGGTCTGGCTCTCGGTGCACGGTGCGGTGAGCTGCTGCGGCGTCAGCGCGCGGTAGCGCTCCTCGAGCGCAGCGCGCTCCCGTTGGAGCTTGTCGATGATCTCGGCGCGGGGAGGCATCCGGGAGGTCTACCTCAGGCGCGCCACCCGGTGACGGCCGTCGGGCTGAGACGCAGCGCGCCGACGACCGAGCCCGGTGCCCGGTACTGCTCGAACCGCTCTAGCTCGTGGAACAGCTCGTCCGTCGGCGTGGCGGTGGCGTGCACCCGCACCCACCACAGCTTCGACCAGTCGCTGCTGAACTCGTCCACCAGCAGGACGCAGCGGGGGTCGGCCTCGACGTTGGACAGGCGCTGGAGCCGGGTGGTCGACTTCGCCTTCACCGTGTCGATCGGCACCAGCAGCTCCCGGCGATCGTTGACCACGAACACCACCGGCACCGCATCGACGCCTCGCTCGGCGTGCAGGGTGGCCAGCACGCCGTGGCCGGAGTCGCCCAGACGCTGCCAGCACTCCTCCGCGTTCAGCCGCACGGCACAGACTGTCGCGGCTACAACGGGTGCATGTCTCCCATCCTCGACGAGTCCCACGATCGAGCCCATCCCGTGGAGGGCGACACCGCCTGGTCGGAGTCGTACTACTTCAACTGCTACGACCCCGACGCCGACATCGGCTTCTACAGCCGGGTCGGGGTGCGGCCCAACGAGGGCACCATCGACGTCGGACTGTCGCTGTGGGTCCCCGGCGGCGGCATCGACCACATGGGTCACCGGCGCGAGCAGACGGAGATGATCGACACCCGCATGGAGGTCGGCCCCGTCACCTACGAGATGCTCGAGCCGATGAAGCGGTGGCGGCTGACGGCCGAGGGGAAGTCGTTGCACGGCACGGGCGCGATGGACGTCACGTTCGAGGCGCTGACCCCGCCCATCGGTGGCGACGGCCAGGGCAAGGAGGCGGCGGACTCGTCGAGCGCCCAGACCCGCCTGTCCGTCGGCAAGGGCCACCTCGAGCAGGGCGGCCGGTGGACGGGCTGGATCGAGGCCGGTGGGATCCGCAAGGAGCTGGGGCCGAACGCTCGGGGCAACCGCGACAAGTCGTGGGGGCCGCGCAAGTGGGGCGGGCCGAAGATGTGGCGCTGGTTCTCGATCAACATCGACGACGACACCCACTTCGGCGGGATCGTGATCGGGACCGACGGCGGCGACCTGCATCGCGGCTGGGTGTGGCGCGACGGCGAGCACCAGTCGATCGCCGAGTGGAAGGTGACGAGCGACCTCGAGGACGACGGCATCACCCACGCCCGCAGCCACGTGACCGCCATCGACAAGACGGGTCGTTCGCACGAGCTCGAGGCCGAGCTGCTGCGGGTCGAGCCCGGGAACAAGGGCATCAAGCCCAACACGACGATCGTCAACGAGGGCCTGGCCCGGTGGACCTACGAGGGTCGCACCGGCACCGGGATCAGCGAGTACCTCCACCAGCTGGATGAGAACGCCAAGCCCGTGGTGCCGATCGACTGATGACCGACTACGAGCGCATCCGCTGGGACGTCCCCGCCGCCGGTGTCGGGCGCATCACGCTGGCCCGGCCCGACAAGGCCAACGCCCAGGACCGCACGATGCTCTACGAGATCGATGCCGCCTTCGGCGCCGCCATGCAGGACGACGACGTGAAGGTCGTCGTGCTCGCCGCCGACGGCAAGCACTTCTCGTCGGGACACGACCTCGTCGACTCGATGCCGGTGGCCGAGGCGGGCGGACCGGTGACCGGCGCCGGCGGCTTCACCGAACCGGGACCCCACGGCCACTTCGCGACCGAGCAGGAGATCTACCTCGGCCTGTGCTGGCGGTGGCGCAACCTGCCCAAGCCGACGATCGCGCAGGTGCAGGGCAAGGTCATCGCCGGCGGGCTGATGCTCGTGTGGCCGATGGACATCGTGATCGCGTCCGAGGACGCGACGTTCTCCGACCCGACGGTGGCCTTCGGCGTGAACGGCCACGAGTACTTCACCCACGCGTGGGAGGTCGGTGCGCGGAAGGCGAAGGAGATGCTGTTCCTCGGTCACGGGATCCCGGCCGACGAGGCACACCGCCTCGGCATGGTGAACCACGTCGTGGCTCGTGACGACCTCGAGTCGTTCACGCTGTCCATGGCTGCCGAGATCGCCGAGCGGCCAGCCATGGGGCTCAAGCTGGCCAAGCTGGCGGTGAACCAGTCGCTCGACGCCCAGGGGCAGTGGCAGGCGATCCAGTCCGCGCTCGGCCTGCACCACCTGGGGCATGCCCACGCGCGCGTCGTGCACGGGATCCCGGTCGATCCGTCGGGCGCCGAGGTGATCAGGAAGATGAACCGGTGAAGGACCTGCGCGGCAAGGTCGCGTTCATCACCGGTGGTGCCCAGGGCATCGGCCTCGGCATGGCCCGGGCGATGAAGCAGGAGGGCGCCGTGCTCGTGCTGGTCGACGTCGACCAGGCCGCGCTCGACGCCGCGCGAGACGAGCTGGGCGCCCACACCTGCGTGCTCGACGTGCGCGACCGCGACGAGTACGCCCGCATCGTCGACGAGGTGGAGTCCACCATCGGGCCGATCGCCATCCTTTGCAACAACGCCGGCGTCGGTGGCGGTGCGTCGGTGAGGTCGATGACCTACGAGATGTGGGATTGGGTCCTCGGCGTCAACAACGGCGGCGTCGTGAACGGCATCCAGACGATCGTGCCCCGCATGGTCGAGCGGGGTGAG